>JAJBTX010000114.1 GCA_020860645.1 Lachnospiraceae bacterium
GAGGTACACGAACGACTCCTTCCGCGCGGACTGGCTCGTTCTCATGCTCGGGAGCAACGATATGGCAAATTATTTTGCCGACAAAAAAGCCGGTGACACAGCAGAGGCGCTGCGCCGCTACATCCGAGCGTTTCGTGAAGTGCCGACGCATGCGGAAGCAGGCATTCTTGTCATTGCGCCGCCGCCCATCGGAAGCGCCGTCCTGACGCATCCGATGTTCGGAGAATTCTTTGACAAGCATTCTATAGAGAAATCAAGGCAGTTCGCAGCTGTCCTTGAAAAAATGGCCACAGAGGAGCAGGTCGCCTTCCTCGATGCAGGCAGGATTGTAAGCCCGTCAAAGATCGACGGCCTGCACCTCACGGAACCGGAGCATCGAAAGCTCGCCGAGGCTGTCTTCCGCGTTCTTGATCAGAACATCTGATAAATCGGCTCCAGCGCGTAGTAGGCTGCGTCGAACGCGGCCTTACGCTTCTGATAGACCGCCTGGTTGTCCGCACTCGGGTGATATTCCTTCTGGAAATGGAGAAATTCCGAGATCGCTCCAAAGTCCGGATAAACGCCCGCGCCGACGCCCGCGATCACGGCCGCCGCGATGGAGGTGGCCTCCTCCACATGGTCCGGCGTCCGCATCGTGCAGTTCAGCACATCCGAGAGGATCTGACAGACAATGTCGCCCTTCGCCCCTCCTCCGGTCAGAATCATCGAATCCGCCTTCAGATATCTCCGATATGCCTTCAGAATTAACTCCATATTGTAGGCCACACCCTCGATGACCGCGCGAATATAGTCGTTCCGGTCATGCTGCATCTTGATGCCGAGAAATGCGCCGCTCGTATGCTCATTCCAGCGCGGGCTGCGCTCTCCCAGCATATAAGGCAGGAAGAGAAGGCCGTTCGCCCCTGCGGGAGAGGCCTCAATCATATGGTTTAATTCTGTATAGGGTCTGTCAGGCTCCAGCAGCTTCCGAATATAGGAGTAGGAGCTCCCCGCCGCCTGCATCGTGCCGCAGGGCGCGTAGAAGCCCGGAATCACACTTGCAAAGCAGAAGAAAATCCGCTCTTCGTCAAGGAACTTCCTGGAAGTCGTGCCGCCGATCCAGGCCGAGGTGCCAAAGGTCAGATACAGCTTCTGATCCTCGATACAGCCAGCGCCGACTGCCGCACAGGGTCCGTCGCCGCCGCCGCAGATCACAGGCGTGCCTTCCTTCAGGCCGGTGAGCGCGGAGGCTTCTTTTGTCACATAGCCCGCGACATCGATCGAACGGCGCAGCTCCGGAAAAATACCCCGGGAAATACCCGCTGCAGTCAGGATCTCATCCGACCAGTCCATAGTGTCCAGATCGAGCGCGTTCGTCCCGGAAGCGTCAGAATAGTCCGTGACAAAATTTCCGGTCAGCTTCATCAGAATATAATCCTTCGCGGTCAGCGTCTTATAAGCCTTTCCATAGACCTCCGGCTCATTCTCCTTCAGCCACATCAGCTTTTCCAGCGTGTAGCCCGGACTGAGCCGCTGTCCTGTGATCTCATACATGCGGTCAAAGCCAACCTCACGGTCAAGGAAATCGACCTGCTTTCCGGAGCGCTGATCCGCCCAGATAATGGCAGGACGCAGCGCTGCCCCATCCTTGTCCACCAGCAGGCAGCCCTGCATCTGTCCGGAGAAGGAAACCGCAAGCACGTCGCGCTCTCCCTCCGGCAATTTCTCCAGCACCTTTTTTGTGGAGCCGCAGACCGCCCTCCACCAGTCGTCCGGATTCTGCTCCGCGGAATTCTCCCCGAAGAAATGCACATCATAGGGCCAGGTACAGCTCGTCACCAGCTCTCCTGCCGTTGTAAAGAGCGTGGCCTTATTCCCGGATGTTCCGAGATCATGCGCGATCAGATACTGCGCCATATCATATTCCTCCTACTCATAAATCTGAATGTCAAAGGACTGCGCGACACAGGCTCTCGCCTGCGCAAGATCCTCAAACACGCCCTTCTCGATCATCTGTGCCAGGATGCTTCCGATCGCAGTCGCCTCGCCGGGTCCCGCGTAGACCGGAACCCCCGTGAATTTTGCAGTCAGTTCATTCAGGTAACCAGCGTTCGAGCCGCCGCCGATGATGTGAATGCGGTCGTAAGTTTTCCCGGTCAGCTTTTCAATCTCCTGCAGTTTCTCCGCATAGCATTTCGCAAGGCTGTTGTAGACGACCGCTGCCAGCTCTCCGAGGCTCTCCGGCACGACCTGTCCTCTCTTCCGGCAGTAAGCCTTGATCGCTTCTACCATGCTGTCCGGCGAAAGGAAGCTGTCGTCCTGACACTCCACCGTCGTCTGAATCGTCTCCTTCGCAGCCAGGGAGCAGAGCTCACCGTAGGACATCTCCGGCGCGAGCTCGCCGCGCACGGACTGGATCATCCACAGTCCCATGATATTGGTAAGATAAGTAATTCGCCCGTTATAGCCGCCCTCGTTGGTAAAGTTCGCCTTCATGCTCGCCTTCGAGCAGTCCGGCTCGGCCCGCTCGACGCCCATCAGCGACCAGGTGCCGGAGCTGATATAGCAGACATCCGCCTCATTCGTCGGAATCGCCATAACCGCGGACGCTGTGTCATGAGTCGGCGGCACGATCACTTCGCAGCTGTAGCCGACCAACTTCTGCACTTCCTCCGTCAGCGTGCCGACGACGCTGCCCGGCATGTGAATCTTCTGAAACATTTTTTTGTTATAACCCAGCCGCTCGATCAGCTCATAATCCCAGTCGCGCGCCTCCGGGTCGAGGAGCTGGCTCGAAGTCGCCTCGGAGTACTCCTGCACCTTGTTCCCGCAGAGCCGGAAGTGGAAATAGTCGGGCATCATCAGCATCGCCGCAGCCTGATCCATGAGTTCCGGCGTCTGTTTTTTGACCGCCATCAGCTGGTAAATCGTATTGTAGATCGCCTTCTGGATGCCGGTACGCCCGTAGAGCTCCTCCTCGCTGATGATCTTATAGACCTCCTCGTCCATCCCATCGGTACGGTGATCCCGGTAGCCCACAGTTTTCCCGAGAATCTGATCCTTTTCATCCAGCAACACGAAGTCCACGCCCCAGGTGTCGACTCCGACGCTCTCAGGAATCTTTCCGATCTCCGCACATTTCTTCATTCCCGTGACGATCTCGCGGAACAGACGCTCCACGTCCCAGCACAGGGAACCATCTATCTTCTCCATGCCGTTCCAGAAGCGGTACACTTCCTCCAGCACTATTTTCCCATTTTCAAGACTTCCCAGAATGTGACGCCCGCTCGAGGCGCCGATATCGACTGCCAGAAAATATTTCTGCATCCGGTCTTCCCCCTTATTCTGTATTCAGCCATACATCCGCGGGACGTATGGCTGGCCCATTTTATTCTGTCACAACGCCCTTCTGCAGCATAATATTCGCATAGAGGGCGGATTCTCCCGTCGCGATGATCGCGTAAACGGTCTTCGCCTCGTCGTAGAAGGCAAAGCGCTCGATGTTGCCGAAGGCCGCCGCCCCACGGCTGTCGTACTTGCTTACAATTTCTTTATAGGTATCCCAGATCGGTGTCTCGACATCGTCCCCCGGGACGACCTCCATCAGATTCACCGGATGCTCCACATAGGTGTCCAGCGGGAAAAGCTGAAGAATCGCGTCCAGAAGCTCCGGCACGCCGTGTCCGTCGCAACGGATGACGATCGCGTCCTTCCCCATGGACTCCGCCGGGAAGTTGCCGTCGGAGATGACCAGCCGGTCGCCGTGCCCCATCTCATCCAGAACCATCAGAAGCTCCGGGGAGAGAATTTTCGGAATTCCTTTTAACATTGCATTCACCTCGTTATTCAGGAAACGGGACACACCGTAAGGCATGTCCCGTTTGGTTTTCGTGTCTTTTCAGACTTTAGAACAAGTATCGATTAGTCGTACAGGTTCTGTGCGATCTCCTCGTCCTCCATGTTCTCAGCCGTGTACCACTGGCAGCCCGTGTCGACATCTTCAACTTCCTCGCCGTTCGCCACAGCAACAAGCAGCTCTACCAGGGTCTCGCCCATCGCAACCGGAGCCTGCGTGATAGCGCCAAGGAAGGTGCCGTCCGCAACAGCGGCCTTGAGGGAAGCGCCGGAGTCGAAGCCAGCCGCGATGATGTCATCCTCGCCGGTTCCCAGAACGCCAAGGTTCTCGTTCGCGGTGATGATCGCGTTCGCGCTGTGCTCGTTGGAGCCGTAGATCGCGATGGTGTCAGCCTTGTTCATCAGCGTGGTCGCATCGGTAGCGGAAAGCTCAGAGGTAACGCTCGCCGGCACCAGGGTCTCGATGATCACATCAGCGCTGTCATCCGCATCCAGCACGGAGTCCGTGATGTATCTCTCATTGGAGCTGCTGGCCATACCAACGGTCTTGCCGTCTGCCTCTGCGAGCTCAGCCATCTTGTCGATGAAGCCAAGGCCACGGTTGACAACGGACTCAGAAGTCGCATCCTGCGCTACAACGCCGATACGGACGCTGCCATCAGCATTTGCGATTCTGTCAGCGATCGCCTCGTAGACCATCTCTGCCGCAAGCTCACCGGCCGCATAGTTGTCGGTCGAGCAGTTCGCATACACAGATCCCTCCGGAGCATCCGGAACACCAGAGTCAAAGCCGATGACCGGGATGCCGGCCTCAGCCGCCTGCTCAAGCAGATCATAGACAGCGGAGGTATCGAGAGCCGCAAGGCCGATCGCGCTCGGATTCGCATCCAGAGCAGCCTGAAGCTCGGTCACCTGTACCTGAATGTCAGACTCGCTGTCCGGGCCAACGAAGTTCACGGTCACGCCGAGCTCTTCCGCCTTGTTGTTCACGCCCTTCAGCACTGCCTGCCAGTACTGATGCTGCAGGCCCTTCGACACGATCTCGAGGGTGATGCTGCTGTTGTCGACCGCTTCCGTGGTCTCTTCCTCAGCTGCCTCCTCGGTCTCCTCAGCCTCTTCCGTCTCTTCGGTCTCGGTCTCCGTCGTGGACGAAGAAGACGAGCTTCCGCAGCCGGACAGCAGAGCAGCTACCATAGCCGTGCTCAGAAGTGCCGCCAAAAGTTTCTTTTTCATGTTACTTCCTCCTTTAATTTTCCCTTATTGGGATATTTTGTATGTAAACTTCCTTTCGGAAGCTGACACCTGTTACGCCAGTTTCTTATTCTTCAGCACATCGATGTAGACCGCCACGATCAGCACCAGGCCGATGATGATCTGCTGGTAGTTCGCCTGGATTCCGATAAACGGAAGACCCGTCTGCAGCACCGACATGATGAACACGCCGAGAAGCGTACCCGCAATGCTGCCGGAACCGCCGCTCATCGATGTACCGCCGATGATCGCGCCGCCGATCGCGTTCAGCTCAATTCCGCCGCCGCCGCTCGGAGCCATCGACTGGAACGCAGAGCTGTAGGCCAGACCGGCAAGACCGGTCATCAGGCCACAGATGATGTAGGCCAGCATCTGATAATTCGCCACGTTGACGCCGGAGAGACGCGCGGCTTCCTTATTACTGCCGATCGCGATGATATAGCGCCCCGCCTTCGTCCGGTTCAGAAGGACACTGAGCAGAATTGCGAGCAGAATCACCCATACTAAACCGAGCGGAAATTTGGTATCTCCGACCGTAATCTTGAAAATCTTTCTCGTCCAGCCGTTCGCCACATTCGCCGCCGGCCAGGTCACGCTCGTGCTGTTCGTCGCGATCGCTCCAAGGCCGCGGGCGATCATCATCGTACAGAGCGTCGCCAGGAAAGGCGCATGCCCGCCCCGCGAGACAATCAGGCCGTTAACCGTACCCATAATCAGGCCGCAGCCCAGCGTTACGAGGATGCCGACGATAACCGGCATACCCTTATGGGTAATCAGGTAGCCGCCGATGATCGCGTAGCAGAACATGCCGGTGCCGATCGAGAGGTCGACGCCTCCGGTGATCAGGCAGAAGGTCACGCCCATACCTAAGAACGCCAGATAGTATGTATAGTCCAGAATACTCAGTACCGTCGAGTACTTCCGGAACGACGGGCTCATTACACAGAAGAATACAATCAGGAGAATCAGGACCAGCAGGACTACGATCTTCTGTACGCCGACCGCTCTCACGAGCGGGTTGTTTGTAAATGCGTTTCCTTTTTTCTTGTCTGTCATGGTTTCTTCCACCTCCTAATTTCTGAGCGTCGCCGCGTGCATGATCTTTTCCTGTGTGGCTTCCTCGATTCCCAGTTCCCCGGTCTTCTTGCCCTCACACATGACCACGATCCGGTCGCTCATTCTGAGGATCTCCGTCATCTCTGAAGAAATCATGATGATTGATTTTCCTTCTGCCGCCAGTTTATTCATCAGTGTGTAGATCTCACTCTTCGCACCGACATCGATGCCGCGGGTTGGCTCATCGAAAATCAGGATATCGCAATTTCGCACCAGCCACTTTGCGATGACGACCTTCTGCTGGTTTCCTCCGGAGAGGTTGACGACCAGCTGGTCGACGCCCGGCGTCTTGGTGTTCAGTGCGTCCACGTACTCCTGCGCCGCCTCGTTTTCCTTCTTCTTGTCAATGAAGATGCCTTTCATAAAGCGTTCGAGAGAAGCCATCGTGGAATTCTCCGCGATCGTCTTGTCGACGACGATACCGTAGCGCTTGCGGTCCTCCGAGAGGTAGCCGATACCGTTTCTGACGGCATCCTGCGGCGTCCTGATGTCGATCTTTTTACCGTTCACATAGACATCGCCGCTGTCCTTCGGATCCGCACCGAACAGCGCTCTCGCCGTCTCCGTGCGCCCGGCTCCCATCAGTCCCGAGAAACCAAGGATCTCGCCCTTTCTCAGCTCAAAGCTGATATCCTGCACCATACGGCCTGCATTCAGATGCTCCACCTTCAGTACGACCGGAGCGTCAGGAGCAACCATGCTCTTCGTCTTCGGCTCCTCATAGATGACACGACCGACCATCATGTTGATGATGTCGTCCTTCGTGCAGTCCTCCGTGATCAGCGTGCCGACATAACCGCCGTCGCGCATGACCGTTACACGGTCCGTGATCACCTTGATCTCATCCATACGGTGAGAGATGTAGACAATACCGAGCTGCTTATCCCGCAGATCGCGGATGATCTTGAACAGCTCATCGATCTCCGCCTCCGTCAGCGCCGCCGACGGCTCGTCAAAAATAATCACCTTCGCATCGTGGGAAATCGCCTTCGCGATCTCGCACATCTGCTGCTTGCCGACCGTCAGACGGCTCATCGTCTCCGTCGGGTCGATATCAATACCGAGGCGGTCGAACAGCTTTCTCGCCTCCTCATTCATCTTCTTATCATCGATGAACTTTCCCTTCATGATCTCGCGGCCGATGAAGATATTCTGCGCCACCGTCAGATGGCCCATCATATTCAGCTCCTGGTGCACGATCACGATACCGGCGTCCTGCGCCTCGCGCGGATTCGTGAACTCGACCTCCTTACCCTCGTAAGTGATCGTTCCCTCATCCTTTTTGTAAATACCGGTCAGAACCTTCATCAGCGTCGACTTTCCGGCGCCGTTCTCACCCATCAGCGCGTGCACCTCGCCCTTGCGGACTTCCAGATCTACATGATCCAGCGCGTGTACGCCGGGGAATGATTTGTCGATGCCCTTCATGGTTAAAATTACGTCACCCATATCTGCTCTCCTTCCCCTTTCTGATCAGTTGCTTCTGCGACGGCTGCGCAGATCCGCGTACACCACCACCAGGACGATCAGTCCGGTGATCACATACTGATACTGGCTCTGATAGCCCATCGCAAGAATACCCACCTGTAACAACGAGATAATCACAACGCCGACCAGCGTACCGCCGATCGAGGCAATGCCGCCGGCCATCGAGGTGCCGCCCATGACACAGCCGGCGATCGCGTCATTATTGAAGGTATCGCCGCCGCCCGGCAGAACCGTCGTGTAGACGGTGACATAGAAGATCGCCGCAACTCCGGCCAGAGCTCCGCAGATGATGTAGGCCAGCATCTCCCATCTCTTTGTGTCTACGCCCGAGAGCCGTACCGCCTCGCGGTTGCTCCCGATGCAGAGTATGTAGCGCCCAATTCTCGTCTGATTCAGCACGACCGCGCAGATCCCAGCTCCCACAAACAGGATGATGATACCGGTCGGGATCTCGACGCCGCCTACTTTCCACCTGACCAGATTCTGATACCAGCCGCCCGGCCAGCTTACAGACTGGGTCTTCGTGAAAACGCTGCCCACGCCCTTCGCAATCATCATACTCGCCATCGAGGTGATGAAGGACGGCAGACCGCCGTATGCCACAAGAACCCCGTTAATGCATCCGAAGATAATGCCCACCAGAATACTGATCAGCAGGCAGGCGGCGATCGGCAGACCGTTCTTCGTCAGCAGCTGGCCTGAGATCAGCGCCGCACAGAACATGACCGGACCGATCGAGAAATCAATCCCGCCCGTCGCGATGACGAAGGTGACGCCCAGCGACAGAAATCCCAGGAAATAAGCATAATTGAAAATACTCACCACACGGGAATAGCTGAGGAATGTCGTGCCGGGTTTCATAATCGGGGTAAGAATGGCAAATAAAATAAACAACAGCACAAGTACGCAGAGCAGTACTACGGTGTTGAAGCCAATCTTTTTTACGATTGTGTTGTTTCTGAACTTATCCACTTGTTTTCCTCCTGATTTCCTTTTGGCCGCACACAGGACCATCCGTTCCGTTCCCGCGCCGTGCGTCACCGGCCTGCCATAGCTAAGACACCGGCCAATGATACACGGTTTTGATCCCCCAATCCGGAAACGGCAAAACACGTCTGCTGCGGAGATCATCGACAGGGAAAATATTATGTCTATTATACACAAGTCAAATCTCCCTGTCAACGAAACCCCGCAGCACACGCGGGAAACTATCGATTATTTGATCGTCCTGTACATCGGTCCATAGGCGCTGCAGGCCCGGAAATCCTGGCCTTCCTTGTCCATGCCGAAGGCGTTCCATGCGGCCGGACGGAAGATCTTCTCCTCCGGTACATTGTGCATGCTGACCGGGATGCGAAGCATCGAAGCAAGCGTGATGAGATCCGCGCCGATATGGCCATAGCTGATCGCGCCGTGATTCGCGCCCCAGTTGTTCATCACGTCATACGCGCTCCTGAAGGCGCCCTTTCCGGTGCATCTCGGCGTAAACCAGGTGCAGGGCCAGGTCGGGTTCGTACGCTCCATCAGCTTATCGGAAACCTCATCCGGCAGCTTTACAGTCCAGCCCTCTGCGATCTGCAGAACCGGTCCTAAATTCTTCACAAGATTCAGACGGATCATCGTCACCGGCATCTCAGCTCTCGTCGTAAAGTGAGAGGAGAATCCGCCGCCGCGGAAATTGTCAAAGCCGGCCTCGCACCACACGGTCGCGTCGGTCATCTTCTTGATATCCTCCTCCGTCACATCCCACCACTGCTTCATGACCGCATTGCCGTCCGCGTCGCGGCACTCGCCGCAGGCATCCAGGCAGGCCGCGCCGGAATTCAGCAGATGGATAATACCGCCGTTCTCCTTCGCCACGCCCTCGAGGTCGTAGCCGGTCACGCGCTTCGTCGCCTCCGGCGACCAGTAGGTACGCACATCCGCGAAGATCTGCGCGCGTCCGGTCAGCAGCTTCATAAACAGCATACCAAGACCGTTCAGCACATCGTTCTCCGTCGCCAGCACGAGCGGCTCCTTCTTGCCTTCGAAGTCGAAGGTAGAATTGAGCACCGCCTCCGGATAGTCGCAGTTCGGCCAGTGATCGGTCCACTGACGCTGTCCCTGGAAACCGGCAGCGATCGCATTGTGTCCGGCCATCTCCTCCTCAAACTGCTCCGGAAGCTCCGGATTGCCAAGCATCAGATCCTTGATGATGCAGTACATCTTGATCGTGAACTCCCACTGCTTATCCTTCTGCTCGCGGTTGAACTTCACGAAGTCCGGATTGTCATCGCGGCCTTCCTTGCAGTGCTCCTTCGTCCAGGCAAGCGCTCTCTCGTACTCCGCCTTATTATAAATACCTTCCTCCATGCGGCGCAGGATCTCCACCTCGTCCACGGACTCCACATGCATACCAAGATATTCCTCGATGAAACTGGAATCAATGATGGAGCCGCCGATGCCCATGCAGATGGAACCGATCTGCAGGTAAGACTTGCCTCTCATCGTGGCAACGGCAACAGCCGCGCGCCCGAAACGGAGCAGCTTCTCCTTCACATCCTCCGGAATCTCGCTCACCTGGTCGCAGTCCTGTACCTCATGTCCATAAATGCCGAAGGCCGGAAGTCCCTTCTGTGCGTGTGTCGCCAGAACGCTCGCCAGATAGACCGCACCCGGGCGCTCCGTGCCGTTGAAGCCCCATACGCCCTTGATCGTCATCGGATCGGCATCCATCGTCTCAGATCCATAGCACCAGCACGGCGTCACGGTCAGCGTGATGTCCACGCCCTCCTTGCGGAACTTCTCCGCGCAGGCCGCATTCTCCGGATAACGTCCGATCGAAGTATCCGCGATCACGACCTTCACCGGTTCCCCATTGGAATAGCGAAGATTCTCCTCATATAACTTCTTCGCCGCCTGCGCGATCTCCATCGTCTGATCTTCCAGACTCTCACGGAGCTTCATCGGTCCACGCCGTCCGTCGATCACGGGGCGGATGCCAATCACGGGATAGCCGCCGATCAGTCCTCTTTTTGCCATAATGCTTCCTCCGTCTCATAACGTCGTTCTTTTCC
>JAJBTX010000088.1 GCA_020860645.1 Lachnospiraceae bacterium
CGTTATCTGCGCCATCATGATTACGATCAACGGGACGCTGACGGAACACTATAAAGTGTACACCGCCGCGGGCATTATACATATCGTGGGAACCCTTTTTGCGGCGCTGCTGTGCCTGTTCCAGAAGGAGAAAAAACCGCTTCTGGGATACGCGCCCTGGTGGTTCTACCTGGGCGGAGCCATCGGCATCTTCACGACTCTCTCCAACAATCTGGCATATGGCCGCATCAGCATGACGAGCATCAGCGCCCTGGGGCTGCTGGGGCAGATCCTGACCTCCCTGGTCGTCGATCACTTTGGCATCTTTGGTATGAAAAAACGCCCGTTTCAGAAAACGTCTCTGCCCGGACTTCTGTTCGCCGCGGCCGGTATCTTCCTCATGCTGCGGCAGACTGACCCGACGGCGACTCTCGGCATTCTTGTGGCACTGTGCGGCGGTATTTCCTGCGTCCTGTCCCGGAGCGTCAACGCGCGGCTGTCCGAACAGGTCGGCGCGCTGCGCGGCTCTCTGATCAACCACATGGTGGGACTTCCCTGTACGGTCGTCGTCCTGCTGCTGACCGGCGGCATTCAGGTCACCGCCGCGTCCACCGGTTCACTGCTGTTTCTGCCTATGTATCTGGGCGGCACGATGGGGGTTCTGTCCGTTCTGCTCTACAATGTGCTGGTTCCCAACACGTCCGCCTTTGCACTGACGATCCTGAGCTTCACCGGACAGCTGTTCACTGGCATTGCGATTGACTTCTTCCTGGGCACCCCCGGAGACGACATCACCTTCTGGGGCGGCATCGTCATCGCTGTGGGTATCCTTCTGAACATGATTCTGGAGCACTGGGAGCAGAAGCGGAGCTAAGGGCTTTCCCGGTTCCGGTGATTTTTGAGGAAAGCCCTGATTCCGGTATGGATATCGGCGTCGGCAGGGCCGTCCAGGAATGCGACGACCCGGAAGCCGATGTTGATGTATTGCTCCCGTGCGGTTTCAAATTCCTGCCAGGAGGAAAAATCATTGCGCCAGAGATAGTAAGTCGGCTTACGCAATACGGTCACATCTTTCCCGTTCTGTGTTTTTATATTTTATAAAAGAGGGATTGTTTTCTTGCCTGTCCATATGAAAAACGGATAGCTTATTTACATGGATCTGTGTATGTCACCTGCGCGTCCGCCAAGCACATAGCTGCCCTTTACATCTGTCCAGGCGAAATCGTCCATCGGTTCCCGGGACACGAGAAAATTCCCCGCGCGCTGCGTGAGCTGGGCAAAATTGATGAAATAGTCGTCGGAGTCCTGATTGTAGATGTAGATCGAGGATTCGCACCCCATGAAGCCGATGTCCGCCTCGCCCGCGATCAGCGCGGCGGCCACATTGTCGGCGCCTGCGCCGTTGACAAGCGTGAGCGCGATGCCCTCCTCCTCAAAATAGCCGTTTTCGATCGCCACATACTGCGGCGCGTAGAAGATGGAGTGTGCGACTTCATTCAGCGTGACAGGCGTCAGGCCCTCCGCGGTCTGATCGCCTTCGCCGCCGCAGCCGCTTAAGGCGAGGATGGAGACACTGACCAGAAGAAAACATAGAAATTTTTTCATATTTCTTTCCTTCGCAGGAATCTTTAGTGTAATATATGCGAAGGAGAGGCTTTGGTGAAGCGCCTACTTATCGGAATCATCGTCGGAATCGTCGCCGCGGAAAAGCCGGAACAGCCACAGATAAATATACATGAGCACCGGGATCACGACGGTGGCGACGAGGGAAATCATGAGAAGCTCCTTCGCGCGCTCTCCCTGGATAAATGCGAGAATGAAGGTGCAAAGGTACAGAAGGCCGATGACAACAAGGGCGATGATCGCCAGAATGCGCTTGATTTTACGGTACATGGAATGGCTCCTTTCTGTAAGCATTATAGAAGCAATTGTCTGTGAAGGCAAGCGCAAAACGTTTGCCAGACTTCAATTCCTGTGATAGACTGGAAGATACCGGAATGAAAGACAAGAAGAAAGAGGAATACCCGATGGACAATCTGGAAACACTGAACAGGGAACAGCGGGAGGCGGTGCTCTGCACAGAGGGACCGCTTCTGATTCTGGCGGGAGCCGGATCGGGCAAGACGCGGGTGCTGACCTGCCGTATTGCCTATTTAATAGAAGAATGCGGTGTGAACCCGTGGAATATCCTGGCGATCACCTTTACGAATAAGGCGGCGGGCGAGATGCGCGAGCGCGTGGACAAGATGGTGGGCTACGGCTCGGAGAGCATCTGGGTCAGCACCTTTCACTCGGCCTGCGTGCGGATTCTGCGCCGCCATATCGATCAGCTCGGCTATGACACGAATTTCTCGATCTATGATGCGGAGGACCAGAAGACGGTGATCAAGGACGTGTGCCGCCGCATGCAGCTCGACACGAAGGTTTACAAGGAGCGCGCGGTACTCGCGGCGATCTCCCGTGCGAAGAACGACTGCATTTCCCCGGAGGAGCTGCGCCTGCAGGCGGGGGATGACTTCCGGCAGCAGAAGATCGCGCAGGCCTACCTCGAGTATCAGAAGGAGCTGAAGAAGAATAACGCGCTCGATTTCGATGATCTGCTGGTGAAGACCGTGGAGCTTCTGCGGGTCTGTCCCGATGTACTGCAGTATTACCGGAACCGTTTTCAGTATATTCTCGTGGACGAGTACCAGGACACGAATACCGTGCAGTTTCAGATGATCAGCATCCTGGCCGGGGAGCACCACAATCTCTGCGTGGTCGGAGACGACGACCAGTCTATCTATAAGTTCCGCGGCGCGAATATCCGGAATATCCTCGATTTTGAGTCGGTATTCCCGGAGGCGAAGGTCGTGAAGCTGGAGCAGAACTACCGCTCGACGCAGTATATTCTTGACGCAGCGAACGGCGTCATCGCGCACAATCACGGGCGCAAGGTCAAGGCGCTCTGGACGGACAACGGGGCGGGGGAGCCGGTGAATTTCCGGCAGTTCCAGACCGGCTACGAGGAGGCCGAGTACATAGCGGGGGAGATTCGCCGCATGAAATCCTCCGGTGAGGCAGAGTATAAGGACTTCGCGGTGCTGTACCGGACGAACGCGCAGTCCCGCGCCTTTGAGGAAAAATTTCTGTACGCGAATATTCCGTACCGGCTGATCGGCGGCGTGAACTTTTATTCCCGCAGGGAGATCAAGGACGTGCTCGCCTACCTCAAGACGATCGACAACGGTCTGGACGATCTGGCGGTGAACCGGATTATCAATGTGCCGAAGCGAGGCATCGGCGCCGTGACGCTGAACAAGGTGCAGAGCTATGCGACCTCCCGCAGCATCAGCTTTTTCGAGGCGCTGGAGGCGGCGAATGAGATTCCGGGCCTTGGCAAGGCGGCGCTGAAGATACAGGGCTTTGTGACCTTGATTCACTCGCTGAGGCTTCGCCTTACGGAGCTTACCATTGAGGAGCTGATCGATGAGATTCTGGAGCGGACCGGCTACGCGCAGGAGCTGAAGGATGAGAATACTGACGAATCGCTCGCCCGTCTGGAAAATATCGACGAGCTGATCAGCAAGGCGACCCTCTATGAGGAGAGCGAGGAGAGTCCGACGCTTGGCGGTTTCCTGGAGGAGGTGGCGCTGGTCGCGGATATCGACAGCATGGACGACTCGGACGATCGCGTGCTGCTGATGACGCTCCACAGCGCGAAGGGACTGGAGTTTCCTTACGTCTACCTGACGGGCATGGAGGACGGTCTGTTCCCGAGCTATATGTCAATCACGGCGGACAACGCCGAGGAGGAGATCGAGGAGGAGCGGCGGCTCTGCTATGTTGGCATCACGCGCGCCATGAGGCATCTGACGCTGACCTGCGCGCGCGCCCGGATGATCCGCGGTGAAAATCAGTACAACAATGTCTCCCGCTTCGTGCGCGAGATTCCGCCGGAGACGCTCGCGCGTAAGGATGTGGTTCCGCAGATGCCGAGAGCCCAAGCGGCTGCCCGCGGCGCCGAGCGCGAGAAGGCACGAGCTGCTTTTCGTGCAAAACCGGCCGGTCTTGATCAGTTCAAGGTGAAGAAGGCGACCTCCCTGGAGTACGGGGTCGGAGACCGTGTGAGACATATGAAGTTCGGCGAGGGCACCGTGCTGGAGATCAGCGACGGCGGGCGCGATTATGAGGTGAAGGTGGAATTCGACCGCGCCGGTGTGAAAAGGATGTTCGCCTCCTTCGCAAAGCTGAAAAAGCTGGGCTGATTGCATAATCAGCGGAAGTATGCTATACTTGAACATTATAAAAGAAAGAAAAGAGGTATCCGTCATGAACAGTCGTATAGAAGATTTACTGAATTCAGCGAAGACCAATGAGATGCTCGGTGAATTGCTTCATATTAAGAAGGAAGAAGAAAAGAAAAAGAACGCGTTGATGTGGGTACTGATCACGATCGGCGCAGTGCTCGCGGTGGTGGGTATCGCCTATGCGGTGTACCGTTTCTTCACGCCGGATTATCTGGAGGATTTCGACGAGGACTTTGATGAGGATTTCGACGACGATTTCTTCGATGATGATGAGCCCGAGGACGACGCGGAGACCGGAGAAGAAGACGAGGACGAAGAAGAGTAGCGCATCGAACGAGAATAAGAGATATTATGAGTTTCCTCCTGTCCGGACATAGGGTCGGGCGGGAGGATTTTTCTTATATAAAATCCCAAATGAGCTGACCTGCATAATCCTTTTGGGTGAATGCTGGCAGTGACCGCGGGACAAGTGGGACAAAAGCTCTTTGTTTTTATGCGTGGTCATGTTGAAGCATGGAATAATCGACAACAAGACGGAGGAAGAAATACGAAGATGAAAAAAGGACAGATCTGTGAGGGCACGATCGAAAAGCTGGACTTTCCGAATAAGGGACGGATTCGGATTGATGGAAAGACCGTGACCGTGAAGGGCGGCCTGCCCGGACAGCGGGTGCGCTTCGCAGTGCAGAAGCTTCGCGGCGGGCGCGCGGAAGGGCGTATCCTCGAAGTGCTGGAGCATGCGGAAGCGGAGAGCGAGTCGGGTTGTCCGCATTATCCGGCCTGCGGCGGCTGCGTTTACCAGAGTCTGCCCTATGAAGAGCAGCTGAAGCTGAAGGCAGGCCAGGTGAAGGAGCTGCTGGACGAAGCAGTACGTGACTTTGATTATGAATATCACTTTGAGGGAATCGAGGAGAGTCCACGGCGTCTCGCCTACCGGAATAAGATGGAGTTCTCCTTTGGTGACGAGGTGAAGGACGGCCCGCTTTCGCTCGGCATGCATAAGAGGGGCAGCTTTTATGACATTGTGACCGTCGATCACTGCGAGATCGTGGATGCGGATTTCCGGAGGATCCTGCGTGCGACGCTCGACTATTTTACGGCGAAGGAAACGCCTTTTTACCGGAAGCTGCAGCATGAGGGCTATTTGCGTCACCTGCTCGTGCGCAAGGCTGTGCGCACGGGGGAGATCCTTGTCTCGCTCGTGACAACGACGCAGATAGACATGGATCTTGGCAGCTGGCGCGACGCGCTGCTCGCGCTCCCGCTGGACGGAAATCTGGCGGGCATTCTCCACACGAAGAACGACAGTCTCGCGGACGTGATACAGAATGACGGCACCGAGATTCTGTACGGGAAAGATTATTTCTACGAAGAACTGCTGGGGCTGCGCTTCCGGATCTCGCCCTTCTCCTTCTTCCAGACGAATTCTCTGGGGGCGGAGATTCTCTACGAGACGGCGCGCTTCTATATCGGGGATACGAAGGACCAGCTCGTCTTCGATCTGTATAGCGGGACCGGCACGATTGCCCAGATGCTCGCGCCGGTCGCGCGGAAGGTGATCGGCGTGGAAATCGTGGAAGAGGCGGTCGCCGCCGCCCGTGAGAATGCGCAGCTCAACGGTCTTACAAACTGTGAGTTCATCGCCGGGGATGTGTTGAAGGTGCTGGACACGATCGCGGAGAAGCCGGATTTCATCGTCCTTGACCCGCCCCGGGACGGCATCCATCCCAAAGCGTTGAAGAAGATCATCGACTACGGTGTGGAGCGGATGCTCTACATCTCCTGCAAGCCAACGAGCCTCGCGCGGGACCTGGCGGCGCTGCAGGCGGCGGGCTACCGGATGGAACGGGCGCGGTGCGTGGATATGTTCCCCTGGACGGGAAATGTAGAAACATGCGCGCTCTTAACGAAATCAAGCGAAGCGTAGATTGAGTTTAGAGACGCAGTTTGCAGAGCAGACGGTTGTTCAACTTTCCAAGGGAGAAATCAACTCCAGGAAAGTGCGTGTAGAGTTCTCTCTGGAGGATATGGATATGTCCGGATTCCGGAAAGGGCTCACGAGGTCCGGGGGACCTCGGCTTTGAGCCGACCGAAGCGGAGCGGAGACCTGCCTACGGACAGATCAAGGATTATGTGAAAGAGCATACCGGATTGTCGGTGTCCTCTCTGTACATCGCGCAGATCAAGCAGAAGTATGGGATTATCGAGCGGGAGAATTACAATAAACCGAAGTCTGAGAATGCAAGACAGCCACAATGTCCGCCGGAGAAAGAGGCGGCGATTACAGAAACGATGAAGTTCTTTGGGATGATTTAAAATTCATTCACTCCCGTAATACGGCAGACCAACTGTGCCAGTTCCTGTGCATTCAATGTAGGTTCGGGCGTCTCTTTTATCCATTGCTCTAGCATTGCAACCATGCCACTCACCACAAAGGTAGTGGCATATTCTTTGTCCTGCTCAGAATGAACCCCATGTAATTCATAATGAATATATCGGCTGTCCCGCAAGTATTCCCGGCACTTGCGCTGCACGACGCAGCTTTTCCTGTTTTTGATGAAAAGAGCCAACGTATCCCTGTGTATATCAAAAAAGTTGAAGAAAAGCCTGGCAGCGTCGCATAAGTTTTCTATGGTCTTTTCTTTTGTGTGGGAAATGAAATCAGAGAAAAGCGTATCCAGGCAGTATTCTATAATTTCATCTTTGGAATCGAAAATCTGATAAAAAGTCTGCCTTGACAAATCGGTAGCGTCCATAATCTGTTTGATCGAAAGTGCTTCCAGGTCCGTATCCTTGAGCTCCTCCAGAAAACACCGAACGATTTCCTTCCTTGACCGCAGGGCAGATGGATTATTTCCCTTATACATACGTTACCTCCACATCCACTGAAAAGTCAAACAAAAAAGAGGTTTTGTCAAACTTACATGACGCGTATTGACTTTTCATCGCTCTTTGCGTATACTGTATCATAAAATCAGACAGATGTCAAACATAATACATCTGTCTGCCTGATGGAGGCATAGGATGTCACTTATTTATCTTGGAATTGTGTTTATTGTTATTATAGTGCTCTTGGCATTCCGAAGGCCATTATATCAGGCAATTTCAGGAGGGCTGCTGGCCATAGTTTTGCTTTACCATATGCCTCTGGCTGCAATCTTCACACAGGCAGTCCATGTGTTTACAGACTGGAGCCTCTTTTCCATCCTGGTATCTCTATATCTCATAACCTTTTTGCAGCGGATGCTGGAGGCTCGCAGTCAAATCAAACTGGCACAGGAAGATTTGAACGGACTGTTTCATAATCGCCGTATCAATGTATCGGGAGCGGCATTGTTTATAGGCCTTCTGCCTTCCGCGGCGGCTATGATTCTGTGCGGCGATATTGTGAAGGATACTACCGACGGTTATCTGGAGCCGAAAGAGCAGGCGTTTGTGACAAGCTGGTTTCGGCACATTCCTGAAAGCTCTCTGCCAACATACTCCAGCGTACTTTTGATGGCGAGTCTTTCATCCGTGAGGTTGGGATCATTTATACCTGGAATGATTGTTCCTGTATTGACGCTCTTTGCGCTTGGATATTTTCCCTGCCTTGCGCATTTGCCAAAAGACCCCGGTACATCGCGCAGTCAAAATCGCTTACGCGATATGCGAAATCTGTTCCTGCATTTATGGACGCTTTTATTGATTCTCGTTTTGATTCTGGCGTTTGGAATTTCTGTGGTTCCGGCCGTTGCGATTTCGATTGTTGCCGGGATTGCGGTTTATCGTTTTCGTGTTCCGGAACTTTTGTCGATGTTCCGCAGTGCATTTGAAGTAAAGCTGTTGCTAAATACGTTTCTGGTGTTGGTTTTAAAAGAATTTATAGAATACTCCGGAGTCCTTGAAGAACTGTCGGACATACTTTCCGTACTGCCGATCCCGGCGTATTTAATTTTTGGGATATTATTCCTTCTCGGAGGAATTATCAGTGGAGCCAGCGGAATCATCGCACTCGGTACGCCAATTGCCTTCGCTGCACTTGAAGGTGGGATGCCCCTGATGGTATTCCTTATGTGTATGGCACATGCGGCCAGTCAGATATCGCCCACCCATGTATGCCTGGTAGTGGCGTCTGACTATTTTCATATCACACTGGGTGAACTGATCCGCAGGACAATCCCGGTAGCGCTTGCTTTTTGTATCCTGATGGTCGGATACTATAACTTATTGTTAATGCTTGGATTTTAATAAATTATGGAGGAAGGAGTACTCAGATGTCACAATCGTATATTATTCGGGAAACAGATCAATACTATCCGCTTTCTGTGCTGTTTCATGACAGCGGAATGGAAATCGAGGTCAGCGATACGCCGCCTTCCGGTATGGTGAAAATGTGGCGTCTTGACTATGTCGAAAGCGGAGAACTGATTTCGGCAGCTACTCTGCAAATCAGAGATGGCGTATACACCCTCGGTGATATCGCCGTCAGAGAAGACCATCGCAACGAAGGCTTTGGCAGACAAATGCAGAAGGTCGTTTTTGATGAAGCAAGGAAGATGGGCGTGAAAGAAATCTGGGGCAGCGCAAAAGTTCCCGATTACTATTATCATCTGGGATGGAAGAAGATGGACTGGGATACCTCGCCCAAAGTAGGTGTAAACTGTCACACTTGCAGCAGACGGGGAATCTCCTGTTTCCCAGCTATCATAAAAATGTCACTGTAATCGGAGAGCAGGTTATGGAAAGAAGAAATTTTGACAAACAGAGTATGTTGGCTCTATTACATAAAGGAGTGGTTCCGGCGCTTGGCTGCACAGAACCGGTTTGCGCAGCGATTGCGGCAGCCGATGCGGCAGCTTCGGTTGGCGGAGAAATATACTCCGTTATGTTAAAAACAAGCCCGGGGCTTTACAAAAATGGCTGTTCCGTAGGAATTGCAGGCTTTGATCAGGTTGGCCTGGATTATGCTGCTGCATTGGGAGCGTTGATTGCAAAATCGCAGGTCGGTCTGGAGATTATGAAATTTATCACGCCATCCATTGCCCAAAAGGCAAAGGAATTGGTTGGTGGTGGGAATGTGAAGGTAATGATTGATTCGATGGCTTCCGGGGTTTATGCTCATTGTACCGTTACAACTTCTGCAGGGTACGGAGAAAGTATCATCAGCGGAGCGCATATCAACATTGTAAAGAGAGCGGTGAATGGAAATACGATATTTGAAAAAGTCGCAGAAACGGCGGTATCCGAAGATAATCTTCTGCAATTATTACAGGATAGCTCAGTTCCTCATATAAAGGAAATCGTTTCCAGTGCTTCCGATGAAGAACTGGACTTCCTTATGGATGGCGTCGATATGAATTATGCTCTGGCCGAATATGGATTCACTCACAATCCGGGTATTGGTATCGCCGGTGTGCTGCACACGGAATCTGGCGGAGATATATGGGGCAACAGCCTGATTGAACGTGTCGTAAATAAAGTTACAGCGGCAACAGAGGTCAGACTGGAAGGATGTCATTACAGTACCATGAGCAGTGCAGGAAGCGGCAGTAAGGGAATTGCTGTGATCCTGCCTGTTGTGGAAACAGCGAATGAAATCAAAGCCAGCCGATCAAAACTTCTTCACGGCCTGGCCTTTGGTCACCTTCTGAATGAGTACATAAACCGGAAAATCGGGAAACTGGCACCTGTCTGCACCTGTGCCATTGCATCCTGTACGGCAGCGAGCGCGGCTATGACCTGGCTGATGGGCGGAACCGATGAACAGATTGGCTTTGCAATCCGCAATATGACGGGAAGTATCGCCGGTATGATCTGTGATGGCGGCAAAGTGGGCTGCGCGCTAAAGCTGTCAACCGCTACCTATACGGCGATGCTCAGTGCGATGCTGGCTGTCTCTGATGTGGGACTTCGTCCGACAGACGGCATCTGTGCGGTTATCCCGGAAGAGTGTATCTCCAATCTTGCGCGGATAGGAGCGGAGGGAATGAAGCAGATGGACCAAGTGATATTGGATATCGTGGAAAATAAAAAGGTAGTGTCAAGTAATCTATGAAAAACCTGAGTCTAAAAAATAGGCTCAAATGAACCTTGAAAATTGCAGATATTGATAACAGAAAAGCTCTCCGAGGGCTTAGGGCGTTGCCCTAAGAACCCACAAGGGACCAGTCCCTTGACCCTTCCCCGGGCGCTGCCCGGACCCGTCCTCGCCGGAAGGCAGAAAAGGGCGCAGCTGCCCCCTTTTCTTTGAAAAAGGATAATCCGAGAGCCTTATGTCAAGAGACTTTCGCGGCATATCCTCACCGCCTTACGGCGGCTCCGGTATTCCACGGTTCTCCTGACAACGTCTCTGCTCCGATCACGAGTGGGATTGGTTTTGAAGGTTCAGGATGGTCTGTTGCCCAAGGAAAATCAGGAGCTG
>JAJBTX010000085.1 GCA_020860645.1 Lachnospiraceae bacterium
GATAGAAGTTCTCGGGAATAATCGGAATCGACGATATAAAATCAGTTCAAAAACGCTATGATCATCTGCGAAATTAGCGGCCATGTTATTGCTAACGATTTTTCCGATGTCAGGAAAGTCGTAAGTTCTGATGCAACAAATAATGTGATTTCCTATTTTCCCTGAATGACAATTTATACATAGACAGTCTCAGACAACCACGTCTGGGGCTGTTTTTCATTGCCCAGGAAAAGGAGGAAAAGAGAGTGAGCAAATTAGTTCTGGCAGAAAAGCCCTCGGTCGCACAGAGTATCACCAGGGTGATCGGGGCGAACAGGCGTGGCGATGGTTATCTGGAAGGAAACGGCTATGTAGTCAGTTGGTGTGTTGGCCATCTGGTGGAGCTTGCCCCGCCGGAAGCCTATGGAGATCAGTATGCGAAGTGGCGGAAGGAGGATCTGCCGATCTTTCCGCAGCCATTTCGGTATCAGGTGTCTCCATCCACGAAAAAGCAGTACGGAATCCTGAAGAAACTGATGGCGCGGGAAGATGTCGAGAGCCTTGTGTGTGCCACCGATGCAGGAAGGGAAGGGGAACTGATCTTCCGTCTGGTGTATCAGCAGTGTGGATGCAGAAAACCGTTTGAAAGGCTCTGGATTTCCAGTATGGAGGACGGCGCGATCAGGGAGGGATTCGAGCATTTAAAAGCGGGAAGCGAGTATGATTCCCTGTATGAAGCAGCTTTATGCCGGGAACGCGCCGATTGGATTGTCGGGATCAACGCGACTCGGCTTTTTTCATGCCTTTATGGAATGACGTTGAACACCGGCAGGGTGATGTCCCCGACGCTGGCGATGACGGTGATGCGGGAGGCCACGATCTCCGCTTTTCAGCCGGAGCCGTTCTATACGGTGCAGCTTTCCATGGATGGCTTCACGGTATCCAGTGAGCGGATGAAGGAGCGCGATCAGGCGGACGCTTTGGCGGAGGCCTGCAGAAAGGCCGGAACCGTGCAGGTGGAAAAGGCTACGAAGGCAGAGAAAACGGAGAAAGCACCCGCCCTTTACGATCAGACCAGGCTCCCGAGGGAGGCAAACCGGCAGCTCGGTTACACGGCGCAGCAGACGCTGAACTACGTGCAGAGCCTGTATGAAAAGAAGCTGGTCACTTACCCCCGCACAGACAGCCGATACCTGACGGATGATATGGCAGCGACGCTGCCGTGGCTGGCTCAGACGGTCGCCGCGACGTTCTATCCGGACGCCGGGGAGCTGCCAGTAAATGCGAAGCAGGTCACCAACAGTAAGAAGGTGACCGATCACCATGCCATTATCCCTACGAAAGAATTGCAGAAATGCAACTTCCAGGAGCTTCCCAGAGGAGAAGCTGCAATCCTGCAAATGATCGCGCTGCGGCTGATCTGCGCCGCGGGAGACGCCTGCCGTTATGCGGAGACGACGGCGGTGCTTTCCTGCGCGGGGACGACTTTTACGGTGAAAGGGAAAACTGTGCTTTCCGATGGCTGGAAAGAGCTGGAGCAGAAGTACAGCGGCAGGAAGACGGCGGAGAAGAAAACCTCCTTGCCCTCCCTTAGCGAGGGAGACGTAATTCCGCTTTTGTCTGCGGAGGTAAAGGAAGGAACTACGACGCCCCCGAAGCATTTTACGGAGGATACCCTTCTCAGCGCCATGGAGACAGCGGGAGCCGAGGATATGCCGGAGGAAGCAGAGCGGAAAGGGCTTGGTACACCGGCCACCCGCGCCGGTATCATTGAAAAGCTGGTGCAGAAGGGCTTTCTTGAGAGAAAGGGCGACAAAAAGGTAAAATATCTGATTCCCACGCAGAAAGGGAAGTCCCTGGTGACGATTCTGCCGGAGCAGATCCAGTCCCCCGCCATGACCGCGGACTGGGAGGAGAAGCTTTTGAAGGTGGAGCGGAAGGAATACAGCGCGGATTCCTTTATGGAGGAAATCTGTGGGATGATGCGGGAATTGATAGACACTTATGAGATTGTGGAAGGAGCGGATGTGCTGATGCAGAATAATACGGTGATTGGGAAATGCCCGCATTGCGGCAAGGAGGTCGTGGAACGGCAGAAAGGCTGGTTTTGCTCGAACAGCGAGTGCAGGTTTGTACTCTGGGCGGACCATGCCTATTTCAATAAAATAGGGAAGCACATGACAAGGCAGATCGCGGGGAGGCTGCTGCGCGACGGCCATGTAAGGCTGAAAGCCTGCAAGAGCCAGCGAACCGGAAAGGAGTATGACGCAACGGTGTGGATGACCACGGAGGCGGACGGCAGACCGCGGTTTCAGATGGAATTTGGAAAGGGAGGTAAATGATGGAAGGCGAGAAGATACCGGTGTATATGCACAGCGCAGCCTATGCCCGTGAACATGGCGAGCTGGAACAGTATCGCAGCTCACTGAGGGTGAATATAGCCTGCAAAAACGCGATTGAGGAGGCTGTCAGGGACAACTTTGACGGGATGCACCTGAAAGAAGACGCCGCTAAAGCGGTAGTGCAAGAGTACGGCGCGGAGCGGGTCGCCTATATACTGGCAGACACCGTGCGCTATAAGGATTGGGATAGAAGGTTTTCCCGTGACACGAAATCATGGGTGGAGAGCATTCCGATCGTGGCAGCCCCTGATTCCACAGGAATGGACAGGAGTGAGAGATATGTCGTGGAAAGCCACCCCACTGTCCTCAATGG
Organism: Lachnospiraceae bacterium; assembly: GCA_020860645.1. GTDB lineage: Bacteria > Bacillota > Clostridia > Lachnospirales > Lachnospiraceae > Hominiventricola. The sequence goes on from JAJBTX010000085.1 coordinate 2,695, forward strand.
ATTTATCAGCCTTGCCCGTAAGGAGTTCGCTCGTGCAAAAGAGGAGAAAAATCAGGAGATACTGAAATCCTTTCTGGAGAGCGGAAAGGACAGCTGTGCGATTCTACAGTTGAAACAGACGGAAGAGACAGCGCAGGAGTGCTTTATGAATTACAAGTGGTTAAGGGATCATGGAAAGGAGCCGCAGATGGAGCATTATGATGTAGTCTATACGGGTCGGTTGTACTCCGGTACAGGGCTTGAAGATCTCTTTGTTCAGTTCAATCTCTTTCGTCCTGACGATTTTACAGGGCATTCCCTGTCGGTCAGCGACATCGTGGCGCTGAAGCAGGACGGGGTCGTAAGCTGTTACTATGTGGACAGCGTTGGGTTTTGCAAACTTCCTGATTTCCATCTGGAGAATTACCTCAAAAATGCGGAGATGCTTTTGGAGGATGACCTGTCGATGGTGGATGGGATTATCAATAATGGCTCGAAAGAAAAGGAGCGTCCTTCTATTCTGGAAAAGCTGAAGAACATGCCGGAACCGGTGCCGACATCGAGACCCGCAGTACGCCGCGAAGAAAGGGGGCTGGAATGAATTTTACGATGGAGGAAATGACATTGATGATGCTGTACAGCCCCGGCGACAGGCTGGGACTGATGCAGGAACTGATAAGGATGCGCGGGGAGCTGACGAGATCGGAGCGGGAGCTGTGTGATCTCACCGACACCGTTCTGGATAAGTTGTCAGAGATTACCGATTCAGAGTTTGACCAGCTCCCGCTTTATCCTGATTTTGAACTCGATTAAGGAAGGAGGAAACCATGTCTGCGAAGTTTGATTATTACAGCGCGCTTGCGGAAGACACAGCCAGTCACCTGACAAAAAGCCGTGAACAGTGGACAGCGTTCCTGCGGATGGCGGGACGGGTCAGCAAATACACGTATGAGGAACAGCTTATGATCTTCGCGCAGCGCCCGGACGCGACCGCCTGTGCCGAGTATGAGCTTTGGAATAACACCATGCGCCGCTATGTGAGGCGGGGAGCTAAAGGGATCGCCTTGATTGACAATAGTGGGGACCGGCCGCGGCTCCGTTATGTATTTGATGTATCCGATACAGGGGCGCGGAAAAACTCAAGAGAGGTCAGGCTCTGGCACATGGAGGACGAATACGTGCGCCCCGTGTAGGCGGCTCTGGAAGCGGCCTTTGAAGTGACGTCCGCAGATCCTTTCGATGTGCAGGTTGAGAACATCGCAAACTGGATGGCGATTGATTATTGGCAGGATCATGAAGAGGAACTGGGCGATATCGTTGCGGACAGCTTCTTAGAAGAGTATGATGATGACAACAGGAGAATGTCGTTCATAAGTGCAGCCGCGGTCAGTATCAAATATGAAATTTTAAGCCGCTGTGTGGCAGATCCTGACGAATATTTTGAACCGAATGAATTTGCACCGATTTTTGATTACAATACCCGCAAAGCTGTCAATGCGCTGGGGACGGCGGTCAGCGAAGCGTCCGGCAGGATATTCAGGGAGATTGAGGTCACAATCCGCAACTATGAACGAAGCAGACGTACAGAAAGGAGCCAGAGGTATGGAACTGAATTACACGAGGAACGGGGATTATCTGATTCCGAACATCACATTGAAGGAGAGCGAAGGGGAGCCGCTGCGGAAATACGGCAGGATGCGCAGGGAGTTCCTGAAGGAGCACCGTCCGATCCTGTACAGCGACCTGTCACTGACGGAGCAACTGTTCCCGCACCTGCGGGAGATCGACGAGACAGCGCAGCAGAGGCTCGACCAGATGATGGAGGAGCTGCTTCTGAGGAATCCAGCACCGGACAAGAAGACGCATCAGATGGAGTGGGTGCAGCACATGAACAGCCTGAAAGCACAGGCGGAGGAAGTTATCCTGACAGAACTGGTGTACAGCTGACAGGGGAAGAGCCGGATTCCATGAGGGAACCACCAGAAGAAAGAGACGCGGAACCAGATGTTGCGCCGATATATGAGCAGATGACGTTATTTTTCCCTACGGAAGCAGAGCAGATCAGAGCCATCGACCAAGAAGCGGAGAGCGAAAAGCCCTCCGCTTTTTCCGTCCCGCAAAGCGACATTGACAACGTCCTCCGGTTAGGCGGCAGCAGCGACCAGAGCCGCATGGTTGTCGCCGCTGAGTATATGAAAGGAAAATCCGTCACGGAGCTGGCTGGGTTCCTGCGCATGGAGTACCGCGGCGGCATGGGGATTTTTACCGATTCCGGAAGGTTGTCCGTATGGTTCGGGGAAGAGGGAATCCGGCTTGCAGCGGGCGACCGCGCGAGGGAGAAAAAAGCGGGAATGCTCCTGTCCTGGGAGGATGCGGCGGAGCGAATTGGAGAGCTGCTGGACGATGGTCTGTTTGCCACCAATGTGGAGATTGAGGAGACACCTGGTTATGCCCGCACTCAGATCGCTGAGAAGCTCTGGTACCTTCGGCGTGATTTCTCAGAAATAACTGAGGGAGCGGGATTGTTGACTTCATTGCAGCCGTATCACGGCGGTGGTTTTCCAGATGAAACTGAGCGGTTGGCAAAGGCGCTTGCTGATCCGGAAATTCTGGCGGCAGTGACGCGTGACATGATGATCTTTTCCAGAGTGTATGAGCAGAGGTCGGACGTGCTTCGTTTTCATTATCACAGGGTTTCAGAACTGCATCGAAGCTTGCGTGAGTTGGGCATGACCTGGAAGGAATATTCTTCTGAGATGGCCGAAGTGCCGCAGCCCGGCTGTTTCATCACTGAAGATGAAATCGACGAGACGTTTGCCAAGGGAAGTTATGTATCGGAAGGAAAAGGGCGGATTTACTCATATTTCACAGATACTCACTCTACAAAGGAGTTGGTGGGATTTCTCCGCAGCGAGTATGGTCAGGGTGGGCATAGTGATGCTTTAGCAAACAAATCTTATAGCTTTGAAGATCACGACAGCAAGGGAATCACGTTCAAAAAAATGGATTGCATTCCTGTCACGCTGTCGTGGAGTAATGTTGCAAAACGAATCAGCGCCCTGATAAAGGATGACCGGTATCTTACAGAGAAGGAGAAACAGGAGTTTGCAGCGGCCCGTTCCGAAGAGGCAAAGAATAGCAAGAAGGAGCAAAAAGCGGCTGCCCAGGAAACTGAAATACAGCGGGCAACGCCCCCCCTCCCGCTTTCCGTGATCCCTTTGAGCATTTCCTGCCCTTTGTGCTGGATACGGTTGCCAAGGACATTCCATACCAGAATGCCTGCAAAAACTCTGATGCGCAGGAAGCAAGAACCGAAGCGGATGCGGCTATTAAAAGGGCGATTGCCTCTCTTAATAATCTTGATCTGATTCGTTTCTATTATGATGATGCGGATTTCCGTTCTCGTATGGATCAGGAGGTTTTCAAAGAGACTTATTATAAGCTCAAAACACGCCCGTTGAATGGAAGAAAAGATGGGCAGATAGAGGATGATCCATTCCCCGATATAGACCCGGCAGCGGTCAGGGAAGAACTGGAGCGGCGCGGCATCGTGAATGGCGAACTGGTTGATCCGGATAAAGAAAGTCCCTTTGTCCGTCAGGTGATGGCGGATGTGGAGAGGATTGCTGCAGAAGACCGCTTTCATGTTATTGAAACAGAGTTTGGCAGTGGCGGCGCATACTCCATCTGGGATGATAAAACGGGTGACTACTATGTGGACACCGATGGCAACCATGTATATTTTTCAGATAGATGGGTCGCGGAGGATTATAGCGACGAGCTGACTGAGCGGGCGCAGGAAGAAGCGGCGCGCTCACCGCTTGACAGGGCTAAAGAACTGCTTGACGAATACTGCATGGAAGAGTTCGGCGAGTCGGCAGATTTGAGCGACATGAGCAGAATCGGCATCGGTTTTACGACAATCACCGATGAAGATATCCCGATTGAAGCGTCTGTGAATCTGGAAGAGTTTAAATTGGAACGTTATCTGAACGGAGTGCTGTTTGATACCAGGCAGTACGGCTCCCTGGAGGAACTGGTTAGTAAGGAACTGGAATATCTGGACTTTGATACGATCATGGACGCTACAGATGACGAGGTTGAGGAGGTGATGGCACAGACAGAAAAGGTGTCAGAGGAATTGGTGGCGGCTGCGCTGGAGCAGGAGGATACTCCTGAGTTTCCCTTCCGTGTCGGAGACACTGTATATTTGGAGGGCGGCAAAGCATTCATGATTGAGAGCATTGGACTATTCGATGTACAGCTGCGCGATCCGTCGTTTCAGTATCCGGTTTTCCGTGCGGAAAGCCGTGAAAACTTCTTACGTTTGGTGGAGCGTTATCCACAGAATCGTCAGCCGGAAGTGACAGAGGAAACAGTCGCCGTCTATCCAGGCGAGGAAACGCGCCTGCCCTACGATGTGGAAATACGACGAATGCGAACTGACGGACCAGAGAGGGAGCAGTCGCAAGTCCCCGCGTGCAACTTCCGTATCACCGACGACCATCTGGGAGAAGGCGGCCCAAGGCAGAAGTACACGCGGAACGTAGAGGCAATCCGCACCCTGTTCATGCTGGAGGAGGAAAAGCGGAACGCGACGCCGGAGGAGCAGGAAATTCTTTCGCAGTACGTCGGCTGGGGCGGCATCGCGGATGTCTTTGACCCAAATAAAACAGGCTGGGCGAAGGAGTATCAGGAGCTGAAAGCACTGCTTCCAGAGCACGAGTACGAGATGGCGCGGGGCAGCACCTTGAACGCGCACTACACCAGTCCGACGGTGATTAAAGCCATCTATGAAGCAGTCGGAAATATGGGATTTACCGGCGGCAACATTCTCGAGCCTTCTATGGGCATCGGGAATTTTTTTGGCCTCCTTCCGGATACCATGGCGGGGAGTCGTCTGTATGGGGTGGAGCTGGATTCCATCACGGGCAGGATCGCGCAGAAGCTCTATCCGAAAGCGAATATCAAGGTGGCAGGATTCGAGACGACAGATCGGCGTGATTTCTATGATCTGGCAGTGGGTAATGTGCCTTTCGGCCAGTATAAGGTCAGCGATAAGCCCTATGATAAGCTGGGATTCTCTATCCATAATTATTTCTTCGCGAAAGCGCTCGATCAGGTCCGGCCTGGCGGCGTGGTGGCGTTCGTCACATCCCGTTATACCATGGACGCAAAGTCTCCCGAGGTCAGGAGGTATCTGGCGCAGCGGGCGGAGCTTCTGGGAGCCATCCGTCTCCCCAATAACGCGTTTAAGGCTAATGCAGGAACCGAGGTGGTATCGGATATTATTTTCCTGCAGAAGCGGGAGCATCCGATTGACATGGAACAGGATTGGATTCATCTGGACTTGTCACCGGAAGGCTATCCGGTCAACCGCTATTTTGTAGATCATCCGGAGATGATACTCGGGACGCTTACGGAGGAGAGCACACAGCATGGTATGGACATTACCGTCGCGCCTATCCAGGGGGCGGAGCTTTCTGAGCAGCTTCACGAAGCGGTATCCCATATCCATGGGAGCTATCAGACCGTGGAAATGGAGTATGGGGAAGCTGAAGAATCAACAAAGGTGCTGCCTGCCGATCCAGATGTGAAAAACTACTCCTTTACGGTGGTGGACGGGGAGGTCTACTTCCGTGAAAACTCTGTTATGCGTCTGGTTGAACTGAATGAGGCGGCGAAAGCCAGAGTGAAAGGCCTGGTCGAGCTGCGTCAGGTCGTGAACGAGCTGATTGAATATCAGACGGAGGATTATCCAGAGGATGCGATCCGTGAAAAGCAGAAAGAACTGAACAGGGTCTATGATGCGTACACTGCAAACTATGGCCTGATCAACTCCCGCGGCAATGCGCAGGCTTTTTCAGATGATTCCTCCTATTATCTTCTCTGTTCTCTGGAGAATATCGACGAGGATGGGCGGCTTATTAGCAAGGCGGATATGTTCACGAAACGCACGATTCGTCCGGAGCGGAAAGTTACCAGTGTGGATACGCCGAGTGAAGCTCTGGCTGTCTCCATCGGGGAGCATGGAAGGGTGGACCTTCCCTATATGGCCGAGCTTCTCGGGACGCCGGGGGAGTATGCTGCGATCACGGAGGAGCTGCGAGGCGTTATTTTCAAAGCCCCGATGGTGTCGGATGAGCCGGAGGCAGGCTGGCAGACCGCTGACGAATATCTTTCCGGAAATGTACGGGATAAGCTGAGAGTCGCACAGATGGCTGCGGAAAAGGACAGTGCGTTTTCCGTCAATGTGGATGCACTCACTAAAGCGCAGCCGAAAGATTTGGAGGCGTCGGAGATAGACGTCCGGCTGGGTGCGACGTGGGTGGATAAGCAGTATATTCAGCAGTTTATGCAGGAGACTTTTGAACTGCCTTTTTATATGCGTCGCTCGGTGGAGGTGAAATTCTCCCCGATTACCGCGGAGTGGCAGATTACAGGGAAAAGCTCTGTCAGTCGGCACGATGTGACAGCGTATGTTACCTACGGAACGCACAGGGCCAGTGCTTATCGGATTCTGGAGGATACGCTGAATCTGAAAGATGTTCGCATCTATGACACGATTGAGGACACCGACGGAAAGCAAAAGCGTGTGCTGAACAAGGAGGAGACAACGCTGGCGCAGCAGAAGCAGCGGGCGATCAAGGACGCTTTCCGGGAATGGGTATGGAAAGATCCGGCACGCCGCGAAGCATTGTGTAAGAAGTACAATGAACTTTTTAACAGCACAAGGACACGGGAATACGATGGCAGCCATATCCGCTTTGGAGGAATGAACCCGGATATTAAACTGCGTCCTCATCAGCAGAACGCGATAGCACATGTTCTCTATGGCGGGAATACGTTGCTGGCGCACGAGGTCGGTGCGGGAAAAACTTTTGAAATGGCAGCGTCCGCGATGGAATCAAAGCGCCTGGGTTTGTGCCAGAAATCACTCTTTGTCGTGCCGAACCATCTGACGCTTCAATGGGCCAATGAGTTCCTGCGTCTGTATCCCAGTGCAAATCTGCTGGTTGCTTCAAAAAAGGACTTTGAGACTGCGAACCGTAAGAAATTCTGCGCGCGCATTGCGACCGGGGATTACGACGCGGTGATTATCGGCCACAGCCAGTTCGAGAAGATACCGGTATCCGCGGAGCGTCAGGAGCGGCTACTGCGGGAGCAGATTGATGAGATTACGGCTGCCTTAAGTAAAATGAAATACCAGCTTGGCGAAAATTTTTCCATTAAGCAGATGGAGAAGACCCGGAAATCATTACAGGCCAGACTGGATAAACCGCTTGCCGCGGATCGCAAAGATGATGTGATTACCTTTGAGCAGCTCGGCGTAGATCGGTTGTTTGTGGATGAGAGCCATTTTTACAAGAATCTTTTTCTATTTACCAAAATGCGGAACGTCGCCGGACTGTCAACATCGGAAGCACAGAAATCCCAGGATATGTTCATGAAGTGCAGGTATATGGATGAGATTACCGGCGGGCGCGGTGTGGTCTTCGCAACCGGTACTCCGGTGAGTAATTCCATGACGGAGCTCTACACGGTGATGCGTTATCTTCAGTATGGGACGTTGCAACAGAAGGGTCTGACCCATTTCGACTGCTGGGCTTCAACCTTTGGCGAAACACAGACTTCAATAGAACTTGCGCCAGAAGGCTACACTTATTCAAGACGACAACTTATGTTTCGTCTAAACTGAATGTACATAA
>JAJBTX010000066.1 GCA_020860645.1 Lachnospiraceae bacterium
TGTTTCATAACCCCATCGGTGCCTTTCGCAGAAAGGCGAATTATAAGCATGAAACCTGTGGTCATTTTTGCGGGAACCGTGGAGGGGCGGACGCTCTCTGAGACGCTGTCCGGGCGGGGAATCAATGTGACGGCCTGCGTCGCGACAGAGTACGGCGAGACGCTGCTTGCGGAAAATGAGTATCTTCATGTTCACGCGGGGCGTATGGACGCGGAAGCGATGGCGGCGTTCCTGCGTGAGCAGGGCGCGGCGCTGGTGATCGACGCCACGCATCCCTATGCGGTGGAAGTGTCGCGGAATGTCGCGGCAGCCTGCGCGGCGGCGGACGCGGAATACATTCGCCTGATTCGTGAGCAGGACGCGGAGGACGCGGACGGGGCGGTGCTTGTCGACTCCGTCGACGAGGCTGTCGAATATTTGAAACATACAGAGGGAAATATTCTGGCGACGACCGGCAGCAAGGAGCTCCATAAATATACGGCGATTCCGGATTATGAAAAGCGGGTTTTCGCGCGGGTGCTCTCTACGGGACAGGTGGCCGCCGCCTGTGAGAAGCTTGGTTTTGTCGGGAAAAATCTGATCTGTATGCAGGGTCCCTTCAGCGAGGAGCTGAATACGGCGCTGCTGCGGCAGTTTGACTGCAAATATCTCGTCACGAAGGAGACCGGGAAGGCCGGCGGCTTCGGCGAGAAGGTGCGCGCCGCGAGAAAGGCGGGCGCGCGGCTTGTGCTGGTCGGACGGCCGCCGGAGCAGGAAGGCTTTCCCTATGAGGAGGTGCTGCGGCTGCTGGAGGAGCGCCTGAAGACACAGAGGCTGAATGAGTGTGCAAATGAAACATGGATCCTGGAGCAAGGTAAAGAAAGTGATTCCCTGAAAAAAGGAACAACAGATGAAAGTATTGGCGAACATGAAAAGATACCAGCTGTGATCGGTAATAAAGTGGAAATGACTCCATTTTATCCGGGGTCAGGCGAAAAGCCACACCGCATCATCACCCTCATCGGCATCGGCATGGGCACGCCGGAGGGCATGACCGTCGAGGCCGCGCGTGCGATCCGCAAGGCGGATCTTCTGATCGGCGCGAAACGCATGCTGGAGGCAGCGGAAGCGCCGGAGAAACCGTCCTATATGGCCTACAACGCGGAGGAGATCGCGGGCTATATCGGGCAGCATCCGGAGTATTCGCGGGTCGCGATCTTGCTCTCCGGCGATATCGGCTTTTACAGCGGCGCGAAAAAGCTCTACGATGCGCTGGATGGGAAGGATTACGAGATTCGCAGTCTGTGCGGTATCTCCTCTGTCGTGTATTTCTGCGGAAAGCTGCATATTGCATGGGAGGACGTCTGCCTCCTGAGCACGCATGGCCGCGAGGCGAATCTCGTGGCGGCGGTCAGAAGCCACGCGCGCAGCTTCACCCTGCTGAGCGCGAAGGACAGCGTGCAGAAGCTCTGCGCGGAGCTCCTGGAATATGGCCTTGGCGACGTGACAGTATCGATCGGGGAGCGGCTCGGCTATGAGAACGAGCGCATCCGCCGCGGCGCACCGGCAGAACTGCTGGATCAGAGCTGGGACGGCCTTTGCGTGGCTCTGATCGAGAATCCGGCTCCCTTCGACGGTCTGCGAAGCTGTATTGACGATGAGGAATTTCTGCGCGGGAAGGCGCCGATGACGAAGAGTGAGATACGGAGCCTCTCCGTTGCGAAGCTGCGGCTTCCGAAGGATGCCCTCGTCTACGACGTGGGAGCCGGTACCGGCTCTGTGACGATCGAGCTTGCGCTCGCGGCCTGCGACGGAAGCGTATATGCCATTGAGCGAAACGAGGAGGCCTGTTCTCTGATTGAGGAAAACAGGCGCCGCTTCGGCGCGCCGAATATCCGCGTGATCCACGGGCTTGCCCCGGAGGCGCTCGAAGAGCTGCCTGCGCCGACACATGTGTTTATCGGCGGCTCCGCCGGAAATCTGAAGGAGATCCTCGCGTGCATTCTGCGGAAAAATCCGTCTGTCCGCCTGGTGATCAATACGGTGACGCTGGAGACGATCGGCGAGGTGACGGACTGCCTGCGAGCGCTGCCGATCATTGAGGAAGAGATTATCTCCGTCAGCGTCGCCCGCGCGAAAGCGATCGGCAGCTATCACCTGATGATGGGACAGAACCCGATTTATATCGTCACGCTGAGAGGGGGAGCGGCGGAATGAAAAGGAAAATGCCCCGGATTCTCCTCGCCGCCCCGGCGAGCGGCAGCGGCAAGACGCTGATTACCTGCGGAATTCTGCAGGCGCTCGTAAACCGGGGGCTCAAGGTGGCCTCGTTCAAATGCGGGCCGGACTATATCGACCCGATGTTCCACGGACGCGTGATCGGCACGAAGTCGCGCAATCTGGACACCTTCTTTACTGACGAAGAGACGACCCGCTATCTGTTTCTGAAGAATACAGAGGACTGCGAGATCGCGATTGCGGAGGGCGTCATGGGCTATTACGACGGTCTGGGAGGCGTGCGCACGCAAGGGAGCACCTATGAAGTGGCCTGCGTGTTGGATTTTCCGACTGTGCTGATCGTGCCCTGCCGGGGCGCGAGTCTCTCGATCCTTGCGACGGTTAAGGGCTTTCTGGAATACCGGAGCGACAGCCATATCCGGGCGTTGATCCTGAACCAGATCTCACCGATGATCTACGCGCAGCTGAAGCCTCTGTTGGAGGAGGAGCTGGGCGTGCGGGTGCTCGGCTATGTGCCGAAGCTCGACGATCTGAATCTGGAGAGCCGTCATCTCGGCCTCGTGCTGCCGGGGGAGATCGAAGCGCTGAAGGAAAAGCTGAACCGGCTGGCCAGGAAGCTGGAGGAGACGCTCGACCTGGATGCGCTGCTTAAGCTGGCGCAGGAGAGTGGGGAGCTGTCGGCGGACAGGCCAGAGATCCCGACGATTTTTAAATCGGAACATGCTGCGAATGTCCATCCGGATTTTGGCTCTTCCGAAAACCAGGATCTGCGCATCGCAGTCGCCGGGGACGACGCCTTCTGCTTTACCTACCTCGACAATCTGGAGTTGCTGCAGGAGATGGGCGCGGAGCTCGTTCCCTTCTCCCCGCTGAAAGACGACTGCCTGCCGGAGCATGTTTCCGGGTTGATCTTAAGCGGCGGCTATCCGGAGCTTCACGCGAGGGAGCTGAGCGAAAACGCGGCCATGCGTTCCGCTATCCGGGATGCACTGAAGAGCGGCATGCCCTGTATCGCCGAGTGCGGCGGCTTCCTCTATCTGCACCGGGAGCTGGAGGGCGACGACGGAAGCTTTTATCCGATGGCGGGATATCTCGACGCGCGCGCTTATCGAACGGACCGGCTCGGACGCTTTGGCTATATCAACCTGTGCGCCAGGGAGGACGGTCTGCTCGGAGCTGCCGGGACGATGCTGCGCGGTCACGAATTCCATTACTGGGAAAGCGAGCGCTGCGGGGACGCCTTTCATGCGAAAAAACCGGTCGGAAAGCGGGAGTGGGACTGCGTGGTCGGCAGTGAATGTCTGTACGCGGGATTCCCGCATCTTTTCCTCTGGTCCAACCCGGAGGCTGCGTACAGCTTCCTTAAAAAATGTGAGGAGTACAATCGATGCTGATCGTTGTGACGGGCGGGAGCGGCAGCGGGAAATCCGAATACGCGGAATCCCTGGTCCTGCGCCTCGCCAAAGGCCCAAAGCTTTATATCGCCACCATGTATCCCTTCGACGAGGAGAGCCATCAGCGAATCGCGCGGCACCGCCGGATGCGAAAGGGCAAGGGCTTCGATACGCTGGAGCTCTATACAGGTCTTAAAAATGCCGATATTTCCGGTTATGACACGGCGCTGCTCGAGTGTATGTCGAACCTGTGTGCGAACGAGATGTACCAGGAGAACGGCGCGGGGGCGCGGAGCGCGGAGGAGATTCTGGACGGCGTGCGACAGATATACGGACAGTGCCGTCACCTGATCATCGTGACCAACGAGATCTTTTCTGACGGGATCGACTATGATCCGGAGACAGTTCGCTACCAGCGCTGCCTTGGAGAAATCAACCGGCGGCTCGCTAAGATGGCGGATCTCGTCGTCGAGGTCGTCTACTCGATTCCCCTGATTCACAAAGGGAGCCTGCCGGAGATAAGCACAGCCGGGTTGACAGAAGCGTTCGCGTTGCCGGGCCACAAAGGGGAGTGAGGTGTTTGTATGAAACGGATATGGAACAGTTTTCTGATTTCCTTCGCGATGTATTCGCGCATCCCGGTGCCGCGCGCGGACTGGGAGAAGGAAAATATGAAGTATACGATGTGCTTTTTCCCGGCGATCGGGGCGGTCCTCGGGCTGCTCCTGTATATCTGGGGGCGCGTCGCGGCCTGGCTGGGGTTTGGCGATCTTATGCGCGCGGCAGGCTGCGTGCTGCTGCCGGTCGTGGTGACGGGCGGCATTCATCTGGACGGCTTTCTCGACACGATGGATGCGCTGAGCTCCCATCAGCCGCAGGAGCGGAAGCTTGAGATTCTGAAGGATTCTCATGCGGGCGCATTTGCTGTCATCATGGGCTGCGCGTATTTCACGCTCGCTCTCGGCGCGTGGAGTGAGCTTGATATGAGGCTTTATCCGCTGCTGGGCGTCGTCTTCGTGCTGTCGCGCGCCCTGAGCGCCCTGGCGCTCGCCGTCTTTCCGAAGGCAAACAAAAAAGGCTCGCTCGCCATGTTCTCGGATGCGGCGCAAAAGCGGGCGCTGCTCACATCGCTCGCGGTCTGGATCATCGTCTGCGCGGGGCTGCTGTTCTGGATGGACCGGCGCTATGCGGTGGTTATTCTTGCGACGGCGGCGCTCGTATTCTGGTATTATCATCATATGGCGATGAAGGAATTCGGCGGGACGACCGGGGATATCGCGGGATTCTTTCTGCAGGTGATGGAACTCGCCTGCGCCTGTACGGTTATGATAGCACAGTGTATTCTGTAGGAGGAGCGAAAAGATGATACTGGTAACAGGGGGCTGCTTTCAGGGAAAGAAGGATTACGCGTGCGAGACCTTCCATATTGCGCGGAAAGACGCTGTGGACGGCGCGGACTGTCCGCTGGAGGCCATTTTTGATGTGAAGCTTCTTTACCATTTCCACGAATATATCCGGCGCCTCATGCAGGCGAAAGAGGAGCTCGACCTCGACAGGCTGCAGCGCGAGAATCCGGATATTGTGCTGGTGACAAACGAGCTCGGCTACGGCGTTGTGCCGGTCGATCAGTTCGACCGGGCGTACCGCGAGAAGACCGGGCGCGTCTGCTGTGAGATCGCGAAGCGCGCGGACGAGGTGCACCGCGTTGTGTGCGGGATCGGAACGGTGATCAGACATGACTGAGATTCTGCTGCTCCGCCACGGGAAGACGACGGGAAACCTGGAACACCGCTATGTGGGCTGCTGCACGGACGAGCCGCTCTGCGAGGAGGGGCGGCGGGAGCTTGCTGGGAAGAAGATGCCGCCGGTCAGACTGCTCTATGTCAGCCCAATGAAGCGCTGCACCGAAACAGCGGAGCTCCTCTGGCCGCAACATCCGCCGCTGCGCATTGTCCCGAATCTGCGGGAGACCGATTTCGGCGATTTTGAGAACAAAAATCATGAGGAGCTCTCCGGTAATCCGGATTACCAGGCCTGGGTTGACAGCGGAGGGGCGCTGCCTTTCCCGAACGGGGAGACGACAGAATTTTTCCGAAAACGCTGCTGCAATGCTTTCGAGCAGATTGTGGAGGAACTGCGTGAATCTCAGGAGGAGGGGCCGCGAGTGGCACCGAACATCCTCCGCACGGGTATTGTCGCGCACGGCGGCACGATCATGGCGATCCTCGAGCGCTTTGGATTTCCGAAAATGGACTATTTTGACTATCAGGTGAAGAACGGCTGCGGCTATCTGCTGACGCCGGTGGAGGGGACGGATCTATGGAACTATCGTTACTTGCCGTAGTGCTCGGCTTTCTGCTCGATCTGCTGCTGGGGGACCCGCGCTGGATCTATCATCCCATCCGTCTGGTCGGCCATCTGATCAGCTCGCTCGAAAAGCTGCTGCGCGCGGTTTTCCCGAAGACGGAGAGAGGAGAGCTCATCGCGGGCGTCTTTTTGCTGCTTCTGACCGCGGGCATCACGACGGCAGCGGCATGGGGACTGCTGTACCTTGCCGGCCTTCTGCATCCATACGCGCGCTTCGCCCTGGAGACTTTCTTCTGCTGGCAGCTGCTGGCGGCGAAGTCCCTGAAATCGGAGACGATGAAGGTCTATGACGCGCTGAAGGAGGGCGATCTAACGAAGGCCCGCGACGCCGTCTCCATGGTCGTCGGGCGCGATACGGAGGTACTGGACGACATCGGCGTCGCGAAGGCAGCGGTGGAGACCGTGGCGGAAAACTGTTCGGACGGCGTTGTCGCGCCGCTTCTTTTCCTGATAATCGGCGGCGCGCCGCTCGGCTTTTTCTATAAGGCCGTGAATACGATGGACTCGATGGTCGGTTATAAGAATGAGAAATATCTGTATTTCGGACGCGCAGCGGCGAAGTTCGACGATGTGCTGAATTTTATCCCCGCCCGCCTCTCGGCATTGCTGATGGCGGCTGCGGCAGGACTCTGCGGGATGGATGGACGCAACGCGTGGCGCATCTGCAAAAGAGACCGCCGCAATCACGCGAGTCCCAATTCGGCTCATACCGAGGCTGCGACCGCCGGGGCGCTGCACATCCAGCTCGCGGGAAATGCCTATTATTTTGGCAGGCTGTATGAGAAGCCGACGATCGGAGACCCGGACCGTCCGGTCGAATATGAGGATATCCGCCGGGCGAACAGGCTGATGTACGGGACGGCGGTTCTGGCGCTTGTTGTATTTGGAGTGATAAAAGGAGTGATTTTATGGCTGCACTGAAAAAAGGATGCCTGCAGATCTACTGCGGGGACGGAAAAGGAAAGACGACGGCTTCGGTCGGGCTCGCGGTGCGGGCTGTCGGCACCGGCCTGAAGGTGCTGTTCTGCCAGGTGATGAAGGACGGCAGTTCGGGGGAGGTGAAGATGCTCGAACAGCTCGGCGTCACTTACCGCTGCTGTACAGAAAAATTCGGATTCTTCTGGAATATGACAGAAGAGCAGAAGACGGAGGCGGCGAAGGCCTATACCGCTACCTTCCTCGAGGCGGCGCGTACGGCGAGGGAGGAGCAGTATGACCTTCTGATCGTGGACGAGTTCATGAGCGCCTACAATCATGGACTGATCGACCAGAAAAAGGCGCTCGCCTTTCTCATGGACCGCCCGGAGCGGCTCGAGGTCGTCCTGACCGGCCGTGACCCGGGGGAGGAGATTATTGCGCTCGCCGACTATGTGACCGAGATGCGCAAGGTAAAGCACCCCTTTGATCAGGGAATTCCGGCGCGGAAGGGAATTGAGATGTAACAGTTCACTGCTGTTCCCAGTCCAGCAGGCGGTACGTAAACAGCAGCTGAAAACGCGTCTCCGGGTCGCTTAAGTCAAAACCGGTCAGATTTTCGATTTTTTCCAGACGATACTGCAGTGTGCTTCGATGAATGTACAGCTCGTCGGAAGTCCTGGCGAGGTTGCGGTCGTGGTCCAGATAGACGCGCAGCGTATCCCGCAGGCTCGTGCCATGTTTTCTGTCATATTTTTCCAGACGGAAAAACCGTTCTTTCACCAGGGAAGAGGAGGACATATCCTGCAGGCACTTCCAGTAAACGTAATTCATACGATAATCAGGAAAGCGATAGCTCCATTTGGTCGGATCCATATCGTTTCCGATCTGAATGACCTGCAGAGCCTCCTGGTAGGCGTCTGCCAGATAGTGGATGTCACTTTTCCCGGCGCTGATTCCCGCTTTGAAGAAGCCTTCTCTTAAGAAATCAGCCAGGCTTGAGGGCATATCCTCCTCGCGCAGATTGCTGCGCGTCAGGTTCAGAAAGAGGATGATATGCTCATCCTTGATCAGCGTGAAGCCGGCCGGATACATCTGCTTCAGGTTCAGACTGCTGACAACCGTCGTATGGCTGCTGGCGTCGCGCTCCTCCAGCGGAACAGCCACAACCACATAGCGATCGGATTCACCCCATTGAAAGGCGGCAAGCTGCTTGCGCATATCCTCGATTCCCCTTGCGCTTCCGTTGAGCGCTTCGGACAGAAGTTTTTCTGTCTCGCGCTCCAGGTTGCCGAGCGGAAGATTTCCATAAGAAAACGCGCGTTCGGTGAGCCTGTGCAGATACTCCATGATCTGGTAATCCCCGGCTCTGGGCGGGCCGTCTTTGAGAACTGCTCCGTACCGTCCAATGAACTGATCGGATACAAAGAAATTACAGTACAGGGACGGGTACTCAACGCTGTCATCATCGTAGAGCGCCACTTTCTTCCGGTTCATGGTTTCTTTATATAAAGAAGACATTTTAAACTGATTTCTCAGCTCGTCCGACAGAACATAGCGGTCGAGCGATTTGTCATAGTGCCAGTCCGTGAACTCTTTGATATCGTTCCAAGCGAGCAGAATTTGCCGGTCATCATGAAAGCCGACTGCAGTATGCATATAGTCTGCGAGAAAGCGGCAGCCGACATGCAGGAAATCCGGCTGATTTAAATGATCCAGAAGCTCAGCTTCCCAGCGGTTAAACCACAGGAAGAGCTCCTGGACGCGGCAAATCATCCGGTTCAGATCGGCGCTTTCCGGGAGCAGGATACATGCGTTGGCTCTTACAATCTCAGGTATAGGTTTTCCCACACATAATAGAGCGCAGCCTTTCAGACCGGCTGTGAATTCCTCCGCTTTTGCGGCCAGAACACAGTGCTCCCGAATCTCGGCCCCATAGTCTGTGCCGCTGCAGTATGGAAGGATGCCCTGATACTGCATCCTGTCATTCTGCGGATTTTCCCCCAGTTTTCCGCCCTCATCGGCAAGTCCGTCACAGATCACATTCAGGCTCAGTTCCATGTCTTTTCCCACCCTTTCCTTTCTATCCTATAAAGTATAGGAAACTTTTCAGAAAAAATCAACAAGTATTGTGGATGTTTTTTGAACAGTCCCGGATTATAATTGAAAATACAAGATTACTCGGAGTATATCGAAGCTGTAACACGATTCCTGCGGATTGGAGGATTGTTTATTGCGCCATCTCTATAATCCGCGGGGAGAAAAAATCAAGGAGGGATTATTGAAAATGAAACAGAAAAGCAAAGGGTTTATCCATCTGTATGGAATTGCAGACGGCACAATGGCCATGCTGCCCACCATCTACAACTCATACTGGTCCTTGTTCCTGACTTCCGCGGCCGGACTGACCGCGGCGGGCAATGCCATCGTCCTTTCGATCATCGGCGTTGCGGATATTATCTCGATTCTGCTGGTATCCTTTATCGTACAGAAATGCAATCTTCGCTTCGGCAAGTTCCGTTTCTGGGTATTAATCGGCGGTGTGGGCGCCGCAATTACACGTGTAGTCGCCTTTACTCCTCTGATGTTTGGCTCTGTCGCGTATTTTGCTGTCATGATCGTAATATCGTCTTCGTTGTATAACCTGGCATACTGTGCATACATGGGCATGCTTCCGGTGATCGCGGATACCCAGGAAGAACGTATGGCAGCCGTTACCGCGCAGCAGCAGTGGGTCGCGGTGTTCGCGATTATTGTCAGTCTGATCAGTGTGACGGTGATCCAGAATGTCGGTTATGCGGCTCTGAGCGCGATTGCCGCGGTGGCGATCATTGCCTCCGTCATCCCGATGTACATTGCCACGAAGGATGTGGATGTTTATAAGCCGGTGGAGAAGATGAGTGAGGCAGAAAAAGAAGCCCAGCCATCTACCTGGGATATGATCCGCCTGCTGTTCAACGTGCCGATGCTGACCTACCTGATCGGTTCTGTCTGCAAAATCGTCGGTTCCATCGGCCTGACCATGCTTGTTTCTTATTACTATACATATGCGTTCGGCGACATGAGCATGCTGACCGTATATCTGACGATCAGTACGGTACTGCAGCTGGTTGGTGCATCGCTGGCTCCCTTTATTAACAGGATGGTAAAAGGCAATCGAAACACCTTTGCCGCCGGCCTTCTCATCGATGCAGCGCTTCTGGCCATCGCCTGGCTGATCGGTTCCAAGAGCGCGCTGCTGTTTACCATCGCTCTTTCCATCGCTTACATGGGCTGGGCGGTCGCACATACGGCGGACGCTGCGTACTATTCCTATATTGGCGACTATGTAGAGTATAAGTTTGAAACTGGAACGTAGCGGTTAGAAAGCAAAAAGGGTATGGCAAACAAAC
>JAJBTX010000107.1 GCA_020860645.1 Lachnospiraceae bacterium
AGCGATTGCTGCAAAGCCCACCGGAGTCCTGTTAGTTTCTCCGACAATACCGGCTCTTCCACCGCTTCCGGCCAGCTCCACCGAGCAGCTGGAAAGGCGTGAGCGCGGAGAAATAAATTTATCACTATATATCATCCCTTTCCCACTGTGAGAGCATCTGCCGCATCCATTCATATACATCCATACCATAAACTGCATCCAGATATCTGGAAGAAAGCACATCGTTCACTTCACCCAGAGCAATGCATTTCCCTTTGTGCATGAGCAGCGCGTCGGAACCAAAGGCCTTTGCCAGCGACAGGTCATGCACCACGCTGACCACCGCCCTTCCCGGCTGCCTGGCCTAGTCTGAAATCAGGGCAAAGACCTGTTTCTGATACACCAGATCCAGATGGTTGGTCGGCTCATCCAACAGCAGCAGCTTCAGATCCTGGGCAAAAACCTGAGCCAGAAAGGTGCGCTGCAGCTCGCCGCCGGACAGCACACTCCGTGAATGGGCATACCTGCCAAGCCGGACGATTTCCTCTACGGAAAATTCATAGCCTACAAAATACAGCCCCTGCATGGCCGCGCCCGACAGGGACAGGGCTGCTCCAGACAGTGCCACGCAGAATACCCGCGGCAACCGACGCGCCAAAATGATTGCGCTGCTGACGCCTTCCTGCTGTCCCTGCCCGGTAACGGCACGAAAGATCACTGTGACGGTGTCGCCCAGGGGAATGTCCACGCTTCCGATGCAGATACACAGGCACATCATAGCCAATGTAACAGCCGTAAAGATGATATACTCAAAGCACCGAAAATGTTCCGGACGTTTCTTCATAATTACCCCTTTTACTCAGCCGTGTCCCCATATACAAAATCAAAGAGCATCTGCGCGCCGTCCGCAAGGCGGGGCGCGGGGCGGGACAGTTCATTGTTCTGCAGATTCAGGATCGCCCCGTTCTGCACGGCAGTCACAACATCCCAGCCATCACGGGAAATAATCTCCTCCTCCGGCGTCGGGCCCTCGCCGTAATACATCGTGATCGTTACAATGAAATCAGGATTTCGCTCCAGGACCTCTTCCGGATAGTCGCAATATTCGCCGCGCCCTACCAGAGTGTCGCCGGCACCTATCGCATACAATATTTCACAGTCCGAAGCCGTCAATGCAACGATGCGTTCAGCGGGCTCTTTCAGCGTGATCTCACGACCCTTCATATCTGTAAGCGTAACAGAGCCGGATGATTCCAGGTCTTCCTGCGCAGCAGCGGAATCGCTGTTATCATCAGAAGCACTTACCTCGGAATCGTTCGTCTCTTCCGCGCTGCTGCCCGTACTTCCACAGCCGCCCAGGACCAGGCACAGCGCCAGCAACAATGAAATAGTTTTTTTCAAAGTTTTCATTTTCCTTTCCTCCAAATGATTTTTTTATAAAAGATGCGGCAGTCAAACAGGCTGCCGCAGGCAATTCATACCAAATAACATGGCACTAAAATAGTTTGTTGTATTTTTCACATTATAATTGACTCCGTTGCAAACGTCAACTTTATTCCAAATAATAAAAGTTTTTGACGTCAGATGAAGCTCCCCTCGTCCACCTTTATTGCATTGCGCGAAATTCGATGAACTCTCTTCCTCGCAGCAGTTCTACCTCCAGCATCGTTCCCTTCGGTACAAAGGACTCTCCCACCTCGGAGACATACATCGCATTACTCGCCATACAAACAGGGAGACTGCTCTCACGGAACGACCTTTCCTGACATACATAGCCGTCCTCCGTCTCAGCCACCTCCATGCGCATCAGAATCGCCATGGTCGGCGACGAGTGGATATCCTCCATCAGCCTGGCGCGCACTTTCTCTCGTTTTCTGGCCGGAATATGCAAAAGACGCGCCACGCACGCGCTGATACACCACTCGCAGCCGAAGAAGCTGGCCATCGTCGGGCCGGGCATATTCACGACCGGTTTGCCATCGATGACTGCGAAAGCCATCGGCCTGCCAGGCGCAGCCGCGATATAGTGGTGCACGAGAGTTCCCTTCCGCTCCAGCATCCGCGCGTTCCAGTCGTCCTCCCCTTTCGCCGTACCCGCGTTCAGGATGACCATGTCGCAGTCCTGAAGCGCCATGTCCAGTCTCTCCTCCAGAGCCTCCGGCACATCCGCAGTGATGGGAAAGATAAGCGGCTCCGCCCCGAGCTCTTTGAGGGATTCCCGCACCAGCAGCGTATTGGTATCCACATTCTGCCCTCTGGCTGGAACGGTATTATGCGGTATCAGTTCGTTCCCAGTCGGAATAAAGGCGACCTTCGGGCGTTTCCGGACGGGAACCATCATGATGCCGCCCGTCGCCAGCGAGGCGAGATCCGTCGGACGAATCGGCATATTCTCCGCGATTAACGGATCGCCCTGCCGCACATTCGAGCCCTCCTGCCGCACATTCTCCCCCGGGCGCACCGGCACATCCGGACTGATGTACACGATTTTTCCGTTCTCGATGTCGACCTCCTCGATCGGGATTACCGCGTCGTAGCGGTCATCAAAATCGTCCCCGGTGTCCGCGCGGACATACTCCTCCCTGAGCTTCCATTTCGTATAATCCGGCATTCCGTCCCGAAACTGCTCCGACCGGACCGCGATTCCGTCGCAGGCCGACGCGCGGCAGACCGGCAGCGTGTTGCGCGAAAAAAGCGCTCTCGCGGTGACCCGTCCGATCGCTTCCTCAAGCGGAACCAGCTCCTCCGCATCCTTTGCCTCCCACAGGGCGAAGAAATCCTCCAGCGCCTTTGTCCTCTCAGGAAATCCCGTAAACTGCTTACCTCTCATAGCTGATCATACCCCACTCTCTTCTGGATTTGCGGCATTCTGATTTTCCAGAATGCTTTTCGCGAGCTGCCGGAACACCTCCGTCAGTTCGCTGTCCGGCCACGCCTCCACGACGGTTTTGTCCGCGCTTTCCGCTTTCTGGACAAGCCCGTCGCGCGGCACGACGCCGATGATGCTGCCACCGGTTTCCGCCGCAAGCTGTTCCACTTTCTTATATTCATCCTCGACATTGCGGCAGTTCAGGATCAGACCCCCGTAACGGGCATAGCCCCTCTTCTCAAAGTTCCGGATCGCCGTCACGATATTGCCCGCGGCATACATTGCCATCATCTCGCCGGAAGTAACGATCAGCACCCGGTCAGCATAACCGCCGCGAATCGGCATTGCAAAGCCGCCGCAGACGACGTCGCCGAGCACGTCGTAGAGCACGACATCCGGCTGTATCTCCTCATAGGCGCCCAGCTTCTCGAGCGTGTCAAAGGCCGTAATGATACCCCTGCCGGCGCAGCCGATGCCCGGCGTCGGCCCGCCGGCTTCCACGCACGCAATCCCATGATATCCGCGAAATACGATATCTGCAAGGGACACGTCGCCCTTCTCCCTCAGCTGCTCCAGCACGGTCGGAATTCTACGGCCATGCATCAGGAGGCAGGTGGAATCTGATTTTGGATCACAGCCGATCTGCATGACCTTCAGACCCATATCGCCGAGCGCCGCCGAGATATTCGACGTGACCGTGGACTTTCCGATCCCGCCCTTTCCATAAATCGCAATCTTCTCCATCGAGGCTCCTCCATGTTCAAAGTTCTCATTCCTGATAACGCGAACCGTCCGCCAGTAAAGGCGAGACGGTTCGCGCTGCATCATAAGAAGCGTTCAGATTCGCTTCGCTCAGGCCGGATCGAGGCTCTGCAGCATCAGCTCCGCCTCCTCCGCGGAAAGATCATAATCATAGAACTGCGCATAAAAATCCTGAAGTTCCGCCGTCATATCTACATCCGGGAAGTATTCCGGATACATGGTGACCGCCATCCATTTGATCATCATGATAATGCCGACTCCGGCATCCCAGTAGAATACACCGCTGGGGACGCTGTACACATTCTCGTCCATCACAGCCGTAATGTTGGCATAATCCTTGTCCGTCAGCACCTCTTCCGTCACAGCCTGTGGATCGGAAGTATGATCGGTGAAAATGTAGTCCGGATTCCAGCTGATGAGCTGCTCCTTGTCGATATCGCCGTCCACCTCCAGGTCACTGGAAACCGGAATGCCACCGGCGTACTCGATCACAGCCATCAAGTCGTCCTCCTGGCCAATTGTGGAGAGCAGCTCACTGTAGGCGAAATAGACAGTCTTGCGCTCGCTCTCCGGAATCGTATCCGTGACCGCGGTGACTTCCGCGAGCGTCTCGTCCCAGTACTCCGCGTAGGCCTCATAGCGCTCCATCGCCTCGTCGTCGCCCAGCACCTGCGCGTAGCCATACAGCTCCTGTTTGATCGAGTCCACACCGGTGTAAGCGTTGTAGGGAACCGCAGCGATACCGACATTCTCCAGCGCTTTCAGAACGTCCTCATTGCGCCAGTAGAAACACACATCCAGATCATACTGGAGCAGATCTTCCACGTTCAGCCCGCTCTGGGGACTCTCGATTGTCACCATGTCGTCACTGTTCACGTATTTGTAGACTACGCTCGCCCAGGGCCAGCTGGACTGATGCATACTCGCGCAGGCCACGATCCGGTCCTCCGCGCCCAGCACGACCAGCCGCTCGTAGGATGGGCCGAAGAGCGCCGCGATGCGGTTGATCTCCTCGGGCAGCCCCTCCACCACATAGCCGTCCACCAGAGTGACCGACCGGGTGCCGGATTCCTCGTCCTCTGTGGTTTCCACATCTTCCGTGGTTTCTTCCGCCGTTTCCTGCGCTTCTGTCTCCTCCGCCGTGCTCTCCTCGGCCGTACTGCTGCCTGAACCAGAGCAGCCGCCAAGAAGCCCGACCATCATGGACAATACCAGAAGCAATGCGATCTTTCTCTTACTTTTTTTCATTTCCTTTTCCTTTCTTTCTGTCTATTTATAATCAGGCGCGTATCCCGCGCACGATCATACGCTTGTGTCAGCATGCCCCGCAGACAGATAAGGCGTGCAGGTCTTGATCGTCTTTCCGTCCGGCGTCACGCTTCTGGTCAGGCACACTTCGACATGATAGGCTTCGCTGAGACTCTGCGCTGTAAGCACTTCGTCCGCGTCTCCGTAGACACAGCCCTTCTCCTGCGTGAACAGCGCCACCTTCGTCGAGCAGAGGAAGGCGTGATCCGGAAAATGCGTGGTCATGATGATTCCGATGCCGTCCTCCGCCAGCTGGCAGATACACTGGAGCATGCGCACCTGATTGCCAAAATCCAGATTGGAAGTCGGCTCATCCATCATCAGCAGCCGCGGCTGCTGTGCCAGCGCCCGTGCGATCAGCACCATCTGCGCCTCCCCGCCGGAGAGCTCGTTAAAAATGCGGTCCCGAAGATGCAAAATCTTAAGCCTGTCCAGAATCTCATCGCAGAACAGATAATCCTTCTGCGAAGGCACCGCAAAGGGCTTCAGCGCCGGCGTACAGCCCATCGCCACGACCTCGCGCACCCGAAATTCAAAGGCCGGACTCTTCGTCTGCGGAACGTAGGCCACCTCTCTTGCGAGCTGTCTCGTGGTGAAGGTGGAAATCTCCCTGTCGTCCAGATAGATTCCACCGGCCTTCCTCGGCAGAAAGCCGAGCACCGTCCGGAAAAATGTGGTTTTTCCCACACCGTTCGGCCCCAGGACGCACACAATCTCACCCTCTGACAGGGAAAAATCAATGTGTTCCACCAGTGTTTTGTTCGGATAGCCGCAGGCCAGATCCTCTATTCTAAGCCGCATCCCCATCGCCTCCTCTCTTCTGACAGAGCAGGATGATAAAGAAGGGCGCGCCCACGATTGCCGTCAGAATCCCCAGCGGAATCTCCGCCGCCATAAAGGCGCGGGCGATATCATCCACCAGAAGCAGGTAAGCGCCGCCCAGAAAAATACAGGACGGTATCAGCACCTTATAGTTGGGGCCCACAATCATACGCGTAAGGTGCGGAATCACCAGCCCCACCCAGCCGATGATGCCGCTGACGGCCACCACCGAGGAGGAGATCAGTGTGGAAGAAAAGATAATGGACAGGCGCACCGCCGTGATGTTGACGCCCATCATCTTCGCCTCCTCATCGGAGAAAGCCAGCAGGTTCAGCTGCCAGCGGAACAGATACAGCGGAATGAGGGCAATGAGCAGCGGAATCAAAAGCTTCACCACATCCGAGTAGTTGACGGAGGCCAGCGACCCCATGAGCCAGAACTCAATCTCAGGAAGCTTTGTATAGGGATCCGCCACATACTTGATGAGAGAAATACCCGCCTGGAAAAGGGCCGATACCACCATGCCCGCCAGGATCAGCGTCAGCATGAGATTCGCCCGCTTTCCGACGATCATACAGATCAGATAAGAAATCCCCACCGCGGCGAGCCCCATCAGAAAAGCCGTGAGCTCGATTCCCAAAATGCCAAAATCCAGCAGCATGGCGATCGCCGCGCCAAAACCGGCTCCCGCGGTCGCCCCCAGAATATCCGGGGAAACCATAGGATTGCGAAAAACGCCCTGATAGGAGCAGCCCGCCACGGACAGGCCCATGCCGACCAGGAAAGCACAGATCACACGGGGCAGACGCACGCTGAAAAATACCAGTTCCACATTGGGATCCAGATCGGGAGCCACACCGGTGACATATCCCCATATGATTCGCAGAACATCCGATGGATACGCAGAATACCGTCCAACGGTGAAGGAAAAGAAAACAGCGCAGATCGCGACAAGCGCAAGGGTCGTGACTCTCAGCCCTTCCCGCCGCTGCCCCGCGTCCATCGTGCTTCTGATCTGTCTTTTTTCTTCTTTGCTGATACGACTCATGCTTTCGCAGATTCCTTTCTGTTTCAGTGCAATACATTTCCGATTCAGAGACAGCCCGCACAGCGCTCCAGGAAAGCGTCCCCTTCCTTTCCCCCAAACCGAAGATAATCATGCCAGTAGAGACGGCTGGACACTGCCACATGGGGCAAATCCACCTGCTGCAGACGCTCCGCCCCCGGAATTTCAAAGATCAGCGGATCTGCGGCTGCCATTCCCCATTTGCCGCTGCGCAGCAGCTTCATCAGTTCCTCCTCAGAGCGGATATAGAGATCCTGCGGTCTTGAGAGCCGTGTGTCCAGCCCGAAAAAGCTTCCCACCGCAACATTCCGGATCCCGTACCGCTCCTCCAGACGTTCGCGGATGGAATTGGCGATGATCTGATCTCCTATAATCAATCCTCCGGTTTCGCCATCACTGCCCTTATATGTAATGCCGGAGCGATTGTCCCCACCGGACACGCCGCCTTCGGCTGCCTTTTGCAGCCGATCCGACAGGCTCCGGTTTTCCGTGCCGAAAACCGTTCCGCTCACCCAGGGGATTCCCAAACTTTTTTCCATCCAGTCGGCAAGCCCGATCCCCGCCCGCGACGCCACAAGGTTCACTTCCGCGCGCGACGCCTCCCGAATATCCTCTATATTGGTTCCCATCATGAAACTGTGGGCATCCCAGCCCTCGCCACACAGATACATGAGCAGGTCCGCGGCATTTTCATTATCTGAAAAATCCAGCGGCGTAAGCCCCAGCACGTTGACACGGCCCTTTTCCCCTGGCTGGGTCAAGTCGCAGAAGCGCCGCGCCAGCGCCTGCATCGCCAGGTCAATTCCCCTGTCGTAATAAGACAAGCCAGTAGTAGCAAGACCAATGACCGGAATCCCCACCTCCGATTCCAGTTCCCGCGAGACGCCCTGAAAATCTGTCCCGATGATCGATGGAACGGGGCTCCCCAGAAGCGCGATAAAATCCGGTCTTTTCTCCAGCCCGTCCAGCGTCATCGTAATCTTGCGGAGCAGTTCCCTGTCGTTTCCCATGATCGCGTCGATCTCCCGCAATCCGGAACAATAAATAGGACGATGCCGGCCAAACCAGCGCGGTTCGTCAAAACTGGTGTAGTTCGAAGTACAACAGTGGCCATCGTGAATCACGACCATTGCATTCAAATCAAACAATGCAGAGCAGGCTCCCGCGTAATCACTGGAAAACGGCGCAAGGTAAAATG
The DNA here is from genome assembly GCA_020860645.1 of Lachnospiraceae bacterium. GTDB lineage: Bacteria > Bacillota > Clostridia > Lachnospirales > Lachnospiraceae > Hominiventricola. Next base: position 8,005 of record JAJBTX010000107.1, read on the forward strand.
TCAGCTGGCTCATCCTTTCCCGCCTCCCTCACTCTGACGCTTCACTTTCTCAAAATCAAATTCTGTCTGCAACGCCGTCTGTACATTGCGCGCAAAAGTCGCTGTCATCTGATAGCCATAGGCGCTTTTCCCGCCCTCCTCACATACGACGTGCTTCGCGCGCAGCAGATATCCGCAGGTAAAGCCCAGACAGAGACAGTCCTGAAATTCCTCCGCACGATTCAGCAGCTCCACGCCCCCTGACTGCAGGATGCTGACCTCCGGATGCTGCTCCCGCAGCCAGTGATAATCACTCTTATCCCCGTCGAAAAGCATATTTTCCAGAACCAGCTTTACCCGCACGCCGCGTCCAATCAGATAGCGGGCCAGAGTGAGCGGCAGCTGATCTCCCGTCGGGTCGATGGCGACAGGCGTATCCCCGATCTCCCGAAGCGCCCGTTCAAGCTCCTCCATGGCCGCCTTTCTTTCGCGCGAAAGATCCGGCAACGCCCTTTCTGATTTCTCCGCAATCTGCTCATAGGCCATGTCGATCTTCTCAATCTCCACCGTCGCAGGCAGATACAGGTACGGAATCCCCAGTTTCTTTTCCATATCCTGCGCCGCCATAAGAGCCATCGGCGCTGTGACAATGTTGAACCGGCTTTTCGCCATATCAAGGAAGTCCTGGAAGGTTTCACAGGTATCCATCTGGCGGACGCGAAATCCCATCTGAGCCAGGATGCGAAAAATTTCCGACTGCTCCGCAACAGGCGTCATGCCGGTCAGCAGGTTCACGCTGTCCTCCGTCTCATCACTTCGATCCAGCATGCTGAACAGCGAACAGAGACGGCTGACTGGCGGCGGAAGCGCCGATGTCCTGCGAATCGGGTCAATCCGGCGCACGCAGAAATGCGTTCCTGCAAAGCGCTCTTTGAGCAGGGCAAGCAGAGCCTCATGATCCGTCCCAAGCAGATCGTCCACACAGGTGACTTCTATGATTATCGCTTTCGGCGTCGGCCCCACCTCTCCCAGAATCCTCTGCACCGCTTCCGGAATCATATCCTCATAACAGGCAGAAACAATATCCTCCTCGCTGATATAAAGATGAGCCCGTCTCCCGCGTAAATGCCGCATGGAAGCGCTGATTGCCAGCCTCCTTCCGCAGGCGGGCGGCGCCACATGCAACACAAAACTCTCCGGCAGTCCCTTGTCAAGCGAAGTGTCCGCCCGCTCCGGCGTCGGCGTACAGTATTCCAGTTTTCCCTCAAAGAGCGCGCAGGGTTTTGTACATCCAGTCATTTCCGTGTCCCTTCACTTTCTGTTCCCGGCTGTTACCAGCGTCTCGTCCTGATACGGGTATCCCAGAGGACGGAACCATGCCAGCTCACAATCTGATCCGTAAATATACCGTTGTCGGCCTTCTCAAGCAGGCGCTCATATACCTCCTGCGCGCGGTCTTCCCCGGGTGTCAGCTCCCGATAGTGGTGACGAAGCAGACGCTCTACCGTTTTCTGCGTAATTTCATAATTCTCCTCATAGCGAAGCTCATAGTAACTGGTCTGTGGGAAATAACCCAGCAGCCATACAATGCTGTTCAGCGCATGGAACCAGCGCCCATCCCAGGCTGGACGCACCGCCTCTATACCCAGAATCCCTGCCAGCTCCGTCTCCATCGTACTGCTGCTGATAATGCAGGTGCTGTTGCAGCACCAACCCCTGCTCATCTCGATGATCTTCTCAATGCAGCGAAATTCACTCAAAGCCGGCGTCATGGAGGAAAATACCAGGTCAAAAGCACCTCTCCAGCCCATCTCCTCCACAGAAATCTCCTTGAAATCACAGGGGACAAAAGATGTATTATAAAGCCCCCGCTGATGACAGTAATCAGCGCCATGCTCCAGCATTCTGGGCGAAAGGTCAGTTCCCGTCACATGCTTCGCCGTCCGGGCGAACTCCGCCACAAAATGGCAGGGGCCGCAGCCCACATCAATCACATTGCTGTCCGGTCCGAGCGCCCCGGCTCCTTGCAAAACCTTTATAGATTCCGCAATCCTCCTTTGGGTCATGCGGCTGTCCTGCTCATTCTGCTCCTCTTTGACCCATTCGTCCGCGCGTTCGTCCCAGGCTTCTCTGGTATGCGCAATTCCCGCGTCGCGTTTTTCCTCCCAGATCTGTATGTACTCGTCTAACAGCTGCGTCGAAGTAAGCATTCTTTCCCTCCCCATATTAACCACCGTTATAT
>JAJBTX010000092.1 GCA_020860645.1 Lachnospiraceae bacterium
GTTGTGTTTCATAACCCCATCGGTGCCTTTCGCAGAAAGGCGGATTATAAGTATGAAAAAGAGAGTTTTAGCGGTATTGCTGGCGGCGACCATGGCCTTTGGCCTCGTGGCCTGCGGCGGCAGCTCCTCGTCGGGCAGCAGCGAGACGGAGGAGACGACAGAAGAGGAGACAGAGGAGGAAGAGGAAGCTGTCACAGAGGAGGCCGAGGCGGAGGAAGAGACCGCGGAGGTCTTCGACGAGACGGAGATCCAGGTCTTTATCGCGGCCAGTCTGAATACGGTGATGCAGGAGATCGTCAGCATGTACAATGAGATTCAGCCGAACGTGACGATCACGCTGAACGCGGACAGTTCCGGAACGCTGCTCACGCAGATTGAGGAAGGCTATGAGTGCGATATCTTCTTCTCCGCTGCGCAGAAGCAGATGAACACGCTCGAGGAGGACGGCCTGATCGTCGAGGGGACGAGAGCGGACGTGCTGAACAACCAGGTGGTTGTGATCACCTACGCGGGCTCGGAGACGAGCGTCACCGGCCTTGACAATATCGGCGAGGCGGAGAGCATCGCGCTCGCGGACGGCAGCGTGCCGGTCGGCAAGTATACGCGCGAGGCCCTGATCAGCATGGGCGTGCTCGACGGCTCCAAGGAGGCGTCCGAGTACACGACGGAGGAAGTCTCCGAGGCGCTCGGCGGTGTGGAGATCAGCGAGCAGAGCAATGTCAGCAAGGTACTCGAGGCTGTGAAGGAGGCCTCCTGTGAGGTTGGAACGACCTATTATTCCGATACCTACGGCTATGAGGATCTGGTGGAGATCCTGGAGGTTGTCAGCTATGATCTGACCGGCGATGTGATCTACCCGATCTGCCAGGTACAGAATGACGAGGCGGATGAGCTGCAGACCGAGGCGGCTGCGGATTTCCTTGCCTACATCCTGTCGGATGAGGTGAAGGATGTGCTCGACAGCTACTACTTCGATACGGATCTGTAAATCAGACAAAAACAGGGGCTGGCGCGGGGGAAATCCCCTCGCGTCAGCCCTTCCATGGTATAAGGGAGGAACGCAAGAGTGGAAGAAATCCTGGAAATCCTGAAAAATCTGAACTGGAGTCCGCTGTTCATCTCGCTGAAGACGGGGGTCGTGGCGACGATTATCTCCTTCTTCCTCGGGATTTTCGCGGCGCGCAAGGTGCTGAAGGCGGGGCCGCGGCTGAAGGCGGTTGCGGACGGCATTCTGACTCTGCCGATGGTGCTGCCGCCCACCGTGATGGGCTTTTTCCTGCTGCTTTTGTTCAGCCGCAGAAGACCCCTGGGAATTTTCCTGTATGACAATTTTAATATCAAGATCGTGCAGTCCTGGACGGGCTGTATCATCGCGGCGACCGTGATCGCCTTTCCGCTGATGTACCGCAATGCGCGCGCGGCCTTCGAGCAGGTGGATGTAAACCTGATCTACGCGGGGCGTACGCTTGGCATGAGCGATACCGCCATTTTCTGGAAAGTGACGGTTCCGAGTGCGGGTCCCGGCGTTGTCTCGGGCACGATCCTGACCTTCGCGCGCGCGCTCGGCGAGTACGGCGCGACCTCCATGCTGGCCGGCAATATCCCGGGCAAGACCAGCACGATTTCGCAGAAGATTGCGATGGTTATCCAGGACGGAGACTATGCGACCGCGGGCGTGTGGGTCGTGATCGTCATGATCATCGCCTTCGTGATCATCTTCCTGATGAATCTGGTCACGGGCGGCAATATGAAGAACATCAAACAGTGGTAGGAAAGCGGGGAAAGGTACATAGATGGCGATCAAAGCGGATATCAAAAAGAAGCTGGGTGATTTTTCCCTGCATGTAAAACTGGAGAGCGACTGCCGGAGGATCGGCATCCTCGGCGCGTCGGGCTGCGGCAAGAGTATGACGCTCAAGTGTATCGCGGGCATCGAGAAGCCGGACGAGGGGCAGATCGTGATCGACGGGCGCACGATGTACGATTCCGCCGCAAAGTGCAACTGGAAGCCGCAGAAACGGAATGTGGGTTATCTGTTCCAGAACTATGCGCTGTTTCCAACGATGAGCGTGAAGGCGAACATCGCCGCCGGACTCAAATGCGGCAAGGAGGAGAAGGCGGAAAAGGTGGAGCGGATGCTGCACCGCTTCCAGCTGGACGGTCTTGGAGACCGGTTGCCGGGCGAGCTTTCGGGCGGTCAGCAGCAGAGGGTCGCGCTCGCGCGCATCATGGTCTATGAGCCGGACGTGATCATGCTCGACGAGCCCTTTTCGGCGCTGGACGCTTTCCTGAAGGAGCGGCTGCAGCAGGAGATGCAGGAGCTGCTCGCGGAATATAAAGGAAACGTGATTCTTGTGTCCCACAGCAGGGACGAGATCTATCAGCTCTGTGATGAACTGCTGATCATGGATCAGGGAAAGGATATCTGCTACGGGAAGACGCAGGAAATCTTTGCAAATCCGCAGCACAGGGAAGCCGCGCGGCTGACCGGCTGCAAGAATCTTGTTTCGGTACGACGGCTTGACGCGCATACGCTGGAGGTGCCACAGTGGGGGATGACTCTTTCGCTGCAGGGGGAGATCGCGGAGGATATCTCTTATATCGGACTGCGTGCCCATGATTTTGTCCCTGCCTGGGAGGAGGAGCGCCCGGCGAACAGCATTGCCGTGCAGGTGAACAGCATCGCCAGGCTGCAGTTTGAGCGAAAATATTTTCTGGCGGCAGAGCAGGAGGGCGCGGAGGAGATCTGCTGGTTCGTGCAGCGGAACGACTGGCCGCTCTATGATGAGAAGGGTCTGCCGCGCTGGCTGGTGATACCGGAGGAGAAGCTTCTGCTGTTGAAGGATTAGGACATTATGGTTGATGCAGAAAAGTGAAAATGGTACAATGTCCTGAAAGCAGCATGATTTGGACGATAAGAGATATGCACTAAGGATTGCCCTCAATCCTGATTCATGATCTTATGTCCTTAAAAAATATAAGGAAAGAAGGACGTAATTCATCATGGAAAGAGAGAGCCAGCTCATTATCGTCAGGGGCGGCGGCGACATCGCCACGGGGACGATTCACCGGCTGCATCGCTGCGGCTATCCGATCATCGTGCTGGAGACGGCCAGTCCCTCGGCGATCCGCCGCAGGGTGGCTTTCTGTGAGGCGGTATACGACGGGCTGAGTGAGATCGAGGGCGTCCGCTGCAGAAGCGTGTCCGGTTACGCGGAGGCGCAGGAGATTCTCTCCCGGGGCGAAGTCCCGATTCTTGTCGACGAAGGCTGTCGGATTCTGGAAGAAGTACGCCCCTGGGCGCTGGTCGACGCGATTCTCGCGAAGCGCAATCTTGGCACGACGAGGGCGATGGCGGACAAGACGATCGGCCTTGGACCTGGCTTCACGGCGGGGGAAGATGTCGATCTCGTGATTGAGACGATGCGCGGCCATGATCTGGGGCGCGTGATTGAGTCGGGCAGCGCGCAGCCGAATACCGGTACGCCGGGGATTATCGCGGGCTACGGAAAGGAGCGGGTGATCCACGCTCCGGCGGCAGGCACGTTCCGGAGATATGCCGAGATCGGCGATCTCGTGAAAAAGGAGCAGGTGATCGCCGCTGTGGAGACGGAGCGGGGCAGCGTGGAGGTGCGCGCTTCCCTGACGGGGCTGCTGCGCGGTATCATCCGGGACCGGTATCCGGTGACGAAGGGCTTCAAGATCGCGGACATCGACCCGCGGGAGAGCGAGTATATGAATTGCTTCACGATTTCCGATAAGGCGCGCTGCATCGGCGGCTCGGTTCTGGAGGCACTTCTCTGGCTGGAGCAGAAGCAGGGGTATTAGCATATGAGACTTGCGATGATCTACATGGCGTCCGGTTTCGGACGCCGTTTTGGTTCCAATAAGCTGCTGACTCCACTGTGGGGTCGGCCTTTGTACCAACACGGCCTTCAGCATCTCCTGGAGGCTGCCGGTCGTCTGGAGGATTGCGGAAACTTTCAGACGAGCGTGATCGTGGCCTCCCAGTATGAGGAAATCCTGGACTATGCCCGCTCGCTGGGGGCGGGGGCAGTCTACAATCCATTCAGCGCGGAGGGCATCACCGCGTCCATCCGTCTGGGGACCATGAACGCGCCTGCGGACACAGAGCTTTATCTCTATTTTGTTGCGGATCAGCCCTGCCTTTCCGCGGAAAGCGTTGTACGTCTCGTAGAAGGCCTGGTGGAGAGCGGCCGCGGTATCGGGAGCGTGAAAGAGGGGAGCCCCTGCATCTTCGCGGCGAAGTACCGGGAGGAGCTGCTGGCGCTCACAGGTGACCGCGGCGGGAGACAGATCATCCGGCGGCATCCGGAGGACGTCTGGGAGATGGAGCTTCCGGACGAGGAGCTGCGGGATATCGATCTGCCGGGGGATCTGCCCTTTTGCATCGCCGTTATCGGCGCAGGGGGAAAGACGACGGCGGTGAAACAGCTGGCCGCGGCGGGCGCGGAGCGAAGCGTGCTGCTCACCACCACGACGCATATGTATCCGGTCGAACCGCCGGAGTGCCGGAAGCTGCTTCTGGATCCATCCGCGGAAGCGCTTATGGAAGAAATCAGGAAGCCGGGGGTTCTCTGCGCGGGGAGCAGCGCTGCGGAGGGGAAGATGGGAAGCCTGCCGGATACCCTTCTGAAACAGGCCGTGCGTGCGGCAGAATTGACGGTCTACGAGGCAGACGGTGCGAAGCGGCTGCCGCTGAAGCTGCACCGCCCGGACGAACCGGTGATCCTGCCGGATACGGCTCTCTGCCTGATCGTGGCAGGTCTTTCTGCACTCGGAAAGCCGGTGTGCGAAGTGGTTCACCGCTATGAGCGGAATCCCGCCTGGGTCGTGGATGCGGGACGGCTCGTCGGCCCGGAGGAATTTTTATATTGTGTGCTGGAAAATGTCCGCGCCTGTGAGCTGCCTGTGGAGCGCATCCGCGTGCTGCTGAATCAGGCGGACTGTCTGGCCGATGCACAGGCGGGAGAGCAGCTTGTCCGCGCGCTGCGCGTGAAAGGGCTGGACTGCAGGATGGGAAGCCTGCAGCGCGAGCCGGAGCTTTTGAGAGCGTGGATGTTTGCTGTAGATTAAGAAATCTTGTAGGAAGGGAAATCCATGGACATCATTAAGAAACTGACAGAAGAGCTTGCGGTGAAGAAATGGCAGGTCGAGGCCGCCGTGAAGCTGATTGACGAGGGGAACACGATTCCCTTCATCTCGCGCTACCGCAAGGAGGCGACCGGCGCGCTGAATGACGAGCAGCTGCGGCAGCTCGACGAGCGGCTGACGTACCTCCGCAATCTGGAGGAGAAGAAGGCGCAGGTGCTCGCGAGTATCGAGGAGCAGGGCAAGCTGACCGACGAGCTGCGCGCGCAGATTGAGGCCGCCCAGACACAGGTCGCGGTCGACGACCTCTATCGCCCTTATCGTCCGAAGCGCAGGACGCGCGCGACGATGGCGAAGGAGAAGGGTCTGGAGGGTCTCGCGAATCTCATTCTGCTGCAGATGACGAAGCGGCCGCTCGAAGAGGAGGCGCAGGCGTATCTTTCGGAGGAGAAGGGCGTCGGCAGCACGGAGGAGGCACTCGCCGGAGCGCAGGACATCATCGCGGAGACGATCTCCGACGAGGCGGATTACCGGACTTATATCCGCGAACTGACGCTGCGGGAGGGTTCGATCAGCTCCGAGGCGAAAGACGATAACCAGGAGTCGGTCTACGAGACTTATTATCATATTACGCATCCCTTGAGTAAAATGGCGGGGCCCCGGACGCGCGCGAACAATCGCGGGTAGAAGTAAAAGGTGCTGACGGTGAAGATTGAGGCGCCGACGGAGAAGATTCTCCGTTATCTGGAAAAGAAGGTGATCACGCGGGACAATCCGCGGACGACGCCGGCGCTTCGGGACTGCATTGCGGACAGCTATGCGCGCCTCATCGCGCCCGCCATCGAGCGTGAGATCCGGAACCTCCTGACCGAGCAGGCCGAGGAGGGCGCGATCAAGGTATTTGGAAAGAATCTTGAACAGCTGCTCATGCAGCCGCCAATCGCGGGGCAGACGGTGCTCGGCTGGGATCCGGGCTATCGCAACGGCTGCAAGCTGGCGGTCGTGGACCCGACCGGAAAGGTGCTTGATGCGCTCGTTGTCTATCCGACCGCGCCGAAGCATCAGGTGCGGGAGACGAAGGCCACGGTGAAAAAGCTGATTGAGAAATACAACATTACGCTCGTTTCGCTCGGCAACGGCACGGCCTCGCGCGAGTCGGAGCAGATACTGGTGGAGCTGTTCAAGGAGATTCCGCAGAAGGTACAGTACGTGATCGTCAGCGAGTCCGGCGCGTCCATCTATTCCGCGAGTAAGCTGGCCTCGGAGGAATTTCCGGATCTGGACGTCGGGCAGCGCAGTGCGGCTTCGATTGCCAGGCGGCTGCAGGACCCGCTCGCGGAGATGGTGAAGATCGACCCGAAGTCCATCGGCGTCGGCCAGTATCAGCACGACATGAACCAGAAGCGGCTCGGCGAGGCGCTCGGCAGCGTCGTCGAGGATGTGGTGAACCGGGTCGGTGTGGACCTCAATACGGCCTCCGCGCCGCTGCTCGAGTATGTTTCCGGCATTACGAAGACGCTGGCGAAGAATATCGTGGCCTACCGGGAGGAGAACGGTCGCTTTGCGGATCGCAGGCAGCTTCTCAAGGTGCCGAAGCTCGGGCCGAAGGCCTATGAGCAGTGTGCCGGTTTCCTGCGCATCACGGGAGGGAAGAATCCGCTCGACGCCACGAGCGTCCACCCGGAGAGCTACGCGGCGGCGACGAAGCTTCTGAAGAGTCTCGGCTATTCCCCCGACGACATCGCGAAGGGCGGCCTGCACGGAATTTCCGCTAAGGTCACGCAGCCGAAGAAAACAGCGCAGGAGCTGGAGATTGGCGAGCTGACTCTGCAGGATATCCTGCAGGAGCTCGAAAAGCCTGCCCGCGACCCGCGCGACGAGATGCCGCGCTCGGTGCTGCGCAGCGACGTGCTCGGCATCGAGGATCTGAAACCCGGCATGACACTGAAAGGAACCGTGCGCAATATCATTGATTTCGGCGCATTTGTGGACATCGGCGTTCACCAGGACGGCCTCGTGCATATCTCCCAGATGTCCGACCGCTATATCAAACACCCGCTCGAGGTCGTGAAGGTCGGCGACGTGGTGGATGTGAAGGTGCTGAATGTGGATGCTGCGAAGAAACGCATCGGACTGACGATGAAGCTGTAGATGAGGAGATGAGAGCGGAGTACCTGGCCATGCTTGCAAAGGCACTGTGCTGCGAAATGGAAGACTTGCTTGAAAAGACCGTTCGTGTCCCGTGATATAACATAATAAGAAACGGCAGCCGCGCAGGGGTGACCCTGCGCGGTTTTTATTTTCCTGTTGACATATCTGTCTAATGATGTTAGACTCATATTGTCTAAAGATATTAGACAGAGGAGGACAGACATGGAGAAATACAAGTTAGGGGAGATGGAGGAGAAGTTCGCGGATCTGATCTGGGAGCTCGCGCCGATCGCGTCGGGCGAGCTCGCGAAGCGCTGCGAGGCGGAGTTCGGATGGAAGCGGACGACGACCTACACGATGTTGAAGCGGCTGTGCCTGCGCGATCTGTTCGCAAATGAGAACGGGACGGTCGTGGTGCGCATGGCGAAGGAGGATTTTCAGGCGGCGCAGGGGGAGCAGTTCCTGGAGGAGCATTTCGACGGCTCGCTGCCGCTGTTTCTGACGGCATTTTCCCGCAGGAAGAAGCTGAGCGAGAGCGAGGTGGAGGAGCTTCGCAAACTGATCGACGCGTATGAGGAGGGGGAAGATGATTGAAAGACTGTTTATCGACGTCCTGAACATGAGTCTGACCGCCAGCGTGATCATCCTTGCGGTCTGTGTGATACGATTTTTCTGGAGGGGAGCGCCGCGGATTTTTTCCTATATTCTGTGGGCGGTGGTGCTGTTCCGCCTGCTGTGCCCCTTTTCCTTTTCATCGGCGTTTTCACTGCTGAACGCCGTGCCGGAGAGCGCGGCGGACGGAGGAACCATGGAATATATTTCCTATGATCTCGCGCGCACGGGGCAGACGGGCGTGCAGATGCAGGTACCGGTCGTCAGGCTGAACAGCGACCTCAGCGTCTCTGTTCCCGCGGCGGGGGTGGGAGATTCGGTGGGGCCTGCACAGATCGTTCTTTTTGTGGCCGCCTGCGTCTGGCTGCTGGGCCTTGGCGCGCTGCTGCTCTGGAATTTTCTGTCGCTGCTGCGTTTCCGGGGACGCCTTCGGGGTGCGGAGCATCTGAGGGAAAATATTTACCGCCTGTCGGACGGCGGTACGCCCTTTGTCTACGGACTCCTGCGCCCGCGCATCTATCTGCCGCTGGGTCTTGGCGCGGAGGAGGAGCGTTACATGCTGCTGCACGAGCAGATTCATATCCGCAGGGGCGATCCCATTTTCCGTTTTCTGGCCTGCGCGGCGCTGTGCCTGCACTGGTTCAATCCGCTCGTCTGGCTCGCCTTCGCGCTGAGCGGCAAGGATATGGAGATGTCCTGCGACGAGGCGGTTCTTAGAAAGCTGGGCGGCGGGGTGAAGAAGGAGTATTCCGCGTCGCTGCTGGCGCTGGCCACAGGGGAGAGCGCGCTGCGCAGTATCCCGGTCGCCTTCGGGGAGAGCAGCACGAAGAGTCGCATCAAAAATGTGCTCAGCTATCAGAAGGCAAAGCCCGTTATCGTGGCGGCCGCGACAGTGATTTGTGTCCTTGCGCTCGTCTTTCTGGCTGCAAATCCGTCCGGCGGTGAGAAATCCGGTGGGACGAACGAGGAGATGTACGGAGAGACGGTCGCAAATCTTGGGGACGACGAGCAGTTTGCGCTGGTGGATATCGGCATGGCGAACGATGTGCTGTTCGTGACTGACGGAAGCTATGACTATGACGGTGTGAACGCGTCGATCGGCTGCGAGGTCTATTATTACATCGATGGGGAAGTCCGCGACCTGGGGCGGATCGAGAGCATGAGCACCGCTTATCCTGTCTGCTATGGAGAAAAATGCTTTTATACGGCGTCGAGTTCGAGCTTTGAGATCTATGTGATCGACACGGAGGAGCGGGCGTTGGTGACGGAGACGCAGTACAAGGCGGACTACAGCGAGGACGACGGTGTCTATTATAAGATTACCGACGGCGCGGAGATTATTTCCGAGGAGGAATTCTGGGCGTCCTTCGAGATCTACAGCGCGGGGACGGTAGTGAACTTTGGTTACGGTGCGTCGGATGCCACCGTGGAGACGGCGCAGGAGAGCGGGATGACGGGAACGGACGCAGATGGAGACGACGCTGCGCAGGCTGCGACAGGAGAAGAGGAGGAATCTGCCCTGGAGGTGGCGGAAAGCGAAGGCGTTGATCTCCTGGAAACCTGGTATATGCAGGTGGACGAGCTGACCGCGGATATCGGGGAAGGCGACGGAAGCGAGAGGATCGAGATTTATACCGGAGACAGCGGCGACGGGGACAGCGGCCTCGTGCTGTTCAAAAATGCTGACGGGGAAGTGCTCTACGCGGAGACTGCGCATAGCTCCCGGGCTGGCTGGAACAATATTTATCTGGGGAACATGGACGGGACGGACTTCATCATGACGCTTTATATTGAGGACAGGGACGTCTATGGGGCCTACAGCTATCAGGTGTTCCGGCTGGGCGAGGACGGGCAGATTCTCCAGATCGCGGGTTCCTCCTTCCGCTTTGGCAGCGAGTATCTGTATGACGACGATATTTTCCACGCCTGGGCGGATGACATGAGCGCATATCTCTCGGAATGTGTGCTGCTGCTCAGCTCCCAGGACGGCGAGCTGCGCACGGAACAGGTGTCGGAGGCGGATAAGTATAATTATGAGACGTTGAAGAGGTGATTGCTTCGCAGTCACCTGGGAAATAGGACGATTCAGAACAGCAGGCCACAGACCGCCTTCTTTGAAGGCTATATGCCGCTTACGCGTCATATGTCTGAGGCTTGATGGTTCTCCGCTTCGCTCCGGTCCGCGCAAAGCAGACGTCCCCCGGACGTCTTGCGCCGTTCCGCCCATCTTGAAATGAAAACACAGCCTTTAGCAGGTAAACCTGCACAGTCTGTCTTTTCATTTC
>JAJBTX010000108.1 GCA_020860645.1 Lachnospiraceae bacterium
GTGCGAAACATATATGGGGAAATTTCCGGTCATTTCGGTCAGCCTGAAAAATGTTGAAGGTCGGAATTTCCAGACCGCCAGAGCCGCCATGTGTTCGGTCATCGGACGGGAAGCTCTGCGGTTTCAGTTTCTGTTGGACAGCGACAAAATAGAAGAAGCAGATAAGAATATGTACCGGAAGCTGATAAATACGGATGTTAAAGGCTCTGACTACCTCAGCATGTCGGATGATGTCCTGACAGGCAGCCTGAAGCTGCTCTCCTCTCTGCTGCAGAAGTATTATGGTCGCAAGGTAATCATCCTGATCGACGAGTACGATGTCCCTTTGGCCAGAGCAGAGGCCAGAGGATATTACACGCAGATGACGGAGCTGGTTCGCGCCATGTTCGGTCAGGCCTTAAAAACGAATGACAGCCTCTATTTCGCCGTGATGACCGGCTGCATGCGCGTGGCAAAGGAAAGTATCTTCACCGGACTGAACAATCTTCGCGTACTTTCCATCACCTCTGTCCGTTTCGATGAATATTTCGGTTTTACAGACAGAGAAGTGCGGGAGATGCTGGAGTACTACGGCCTCACCGATAAGTACTCTACCATAAAGGAATGGTATGATGGGTACCGGTTTGGAAATGTCGATGTATACTGTCCCTGGGATGTCATCAGTTACTGCGATGAGCTGGTGGCCTGCGCGACCGTTCAGCCAAAGGACTACTGGTCGAATACCAGTGGTAACGATATTATCTGGCGTTTTATCGAGAAAGCGGATGCCGGAGCGACGAAGGAAGAGATTGAGACTCTGATCGCCGGTGAGGCCGTGACCAGAGAGATTCGGGAGGACCTGACCTACAATCACTTGTATGACTCGATCGACAATATCTGGAGTGTGCTGTTTACGACGGGCTATCTGACACAGCAGGGTGAGGCGGACGGCAAAAGATACCGTCTGGCGATCCCGAACCGTGAGATTCGGAACATTTTCACAGATCAGATTATGAAAATGTTTAAAGAAAACGTGGCGAACGACGGCGAGGCATTGCGGGCTTTCTGCGCAGCCCTGCAAAGCGGCGATGCGGCGGAGGCAGAGCGCCTCTTTACAATTTATCTTGGCAGAACGATCAGCATCCGCGACACCAGTGTTCAAAAAGAGCGGAAAGAGTCCTTTTATCATGGGATTTTGCTGGGGATTCTCGGCTTCAAGGACGGTTGGATCATCCGGTCGAATGCCGAATCCGGCGACGGCTACAGCGACATACTGATCGAGATCGACAGTGCGGACACTGGAATTGTCATGGAAGTGAAATATGCTGAAAAGGCAGCTTTCGCCGCGGCCTGCAGAAACGCGATGGCGCAGATCGAGACGAACGGTTACACAGCCAGACTGAAGGACGAAGGCTTCCACACGATCTACAAGTACGGCATTGCCTGCTTCCGAAAGCGTTGTCGCGTTGTATGTGAGAAGGAAATCATACCGGAGGAAGAGTAAGACTGCTCCTGGTTCGCCTGCCGCATATACTCGGGATAAGAGTATGTGCAGCAGGTTTTTTGCATTTCTCGCTTTGTGTCGTGTTACACTGCCAGCGTTTATGGTAGTGTGTAAGCGAAAGGAGGTGAACGGAATGAATATGAAAAAGACAGGTGAATTTCTGAAGAAGCTTCGTAGAGAAAAAGGACTGACACAGGAACAGCTTGTGGGAATTGCTGCAGCAGGCTTTACACTGCTCAGGGCACTGGTACATTTCAGTCGTAGAAGAAGGGAAAAATACAGTAAAATATCAATCCACAAGAGTGTCCATCCCATAATGTTTGAAATATCCCGGATTGTGTACTATACTGGTAAGCGATTTTGAAATTAATGCTGAAAAGAGAGAGACAGAAAATGAAGGGATTTTTAAAGATCGTGATCGGGCTGGCACTTCCGCTGGCTCTTCAGAATCTGATTAATACAGGCGTAACCACGGCGGACGTTGTGATGCTGGGGATGGCTGGGGAGACCGCGCTCTCCAGTGGTTCCCTGGCGGGCCAGGTGGCGTTCGTGATGAACCTGATGATTTTCGGGATGACCTCCGGCGCGTCGGTGCTGACCGCGCAGTACTGGGGCAAGAAGGATATCGAGACGATCGAGAAGGTGTTCAGCATGACGATCTGTTTTGCCGTGGCGGCGGGGCTTCTTTTTTTTGCCGCGGGCGAGCTGATTCCACAGAAGCTGATGCACATCTTTTCCTCGGAGCCGGAGATCATCGAGAATGGAGCGGCGTATCTGCGGATTGTGGCGTGGAGCTATCCGCTGTCGGCATTTTCTACGGGTTATCTGTATCTGATGCGGAGCGTGGAACGCGTGCAGATCGGAACCGCTGTTCTCGGCACGTCACTGATCGTCAATGTGATTCTGAACGCCCTGCTGATCTTTGGGCTGGGACCCTTTCCGGCGTTGGGAGTGCGCGGAGCGGCTCTGGCGACGCTGCTTACCCGCTGCTGCGAATTTGTGGCGGTGCGGTTTTACAGTGGGAAAATAAACCGTGAGGTGTGCCTGCGTCCGCGCTATTTTATCCACATGGATCTGCTGCTTTTGAGAGATTTCCTTGTACTCGCCACGCCGGTGGTACTGAACGAGACGCTGTGGGGCGCGGGAATGTCGGCCAACGCCGCGATCCTCGGGCAGATGGGGAGCGCCGCGGCTGCCGCCAATTCTGTGAATCGCGTGATCCGGGAGCTGGTGATGGTGCTGAGCTTGGGACTGTCCGCCGCCACTGCCGTCCTGGTTGGTAAGGCAATCGGAGAAAAGCGGATGGATCTGGCCGAGACTTATGCGAAGCGCATGATCAGCCTGAGCTTCTGCGTGACGCTGGTGGCGGGTGCACTGATGTTCCTGCTGCGCCATAGCATCGTAAACGCCATGTCCCTGAGCGTGGAGGCGCAGGGCTATCAGGAATTTATGCTGATCGTGCTGACATTTTACAGCCTGGCGCAGTCCCTGAGTTGCCCGATCATCGTAGGCGTGCTCCGGGGCGGTGGAGATACCCGTTTCGGGATGATTCTGGAGAGCTCGGCGCTGTGGGGCGGCTCGATCCTTCTGGGAGCAATCGGAGCGTTTGCACTGCATTTGCCGGTGAAAGCCGTCGCGTTTCTGCTGATGCTGGATGAATTTATCAAGCTGCCCTTCGCTGTGTGGAGGTATCGCAGTAAGGTGTGGCTGAAGGATCTGACGAGGTAGCGTCGGCGGAGCTTCATAGACCAATAATTTGTCTGCCTGCCGCATATATTCAGGATAAGAGTATATGCGGCAGGTTTTATATTTGGATAAGAAGAAGCTGGAACTTTTGATGTCCGTCGTCCTGATTTTCTGCGCCTGTGCGCTGGCCGGACAGGGCTGGCAGCGCGTGTCCCAGACGCAGGTGGAGGTGCGCGCGGAGAATCCGGTCGTGGTGGTGGACGCAGGGCACGGTGGCAATGACCCGGGCAAGATCGGCGTGGACGACTCCCTGGAGAAGGATATCAATCTGATTATCGCGAAGAAGGTACAGGCCATGCTGGAACAGCAGGACGTCGAAGTTATCATGACGCGCGAGGAGGATACCGGCCTTTATGACGAGAATTCCTCCAACAAAAAGGCGCAGGATCTGAAGAATCGCTGCGCACTGATCAATGAGACGCAGCCGGACTGCGTGGTCAGCATCCATCAGAACAGCTATCACGAGGAGTATGTCAGCGGCGCGCAGGTCTTCTATTACGGGACGTCGGCGGACGCACAGAGGCTGGCGGAGACGCTGCAGGCGAAACTCATCTCGTACCTTGACCCGGAGAATACACGGCAGGCCAAGGCGAATGAGAGCTATTACCTCCTGAAAAAGACGGAGGCTCCGATCGCGATCGTGGAGTGCGGCTTCCTCTCGAACTGGGAGGAGGCGAAGTTGCTCCAGGAAGAAAGCTATCAGAGCCGGGTCGCCTGGGCGGTGGCGATGGGAGTGATGGAATACCTGAATGAATCCTTACACCAGTGAAAAGCCCTTCGACTCGAGGCAGGACTCTGTTTCAAAGATGTCCTCCGTGTGCATCACCATGATCGGCTTGCCGCTGTTGCGGTTGAAGGAGAGATAGATATAGGTGGCGTTCACATTGCTGTCGGAGAGCGCTTTCAGGAGTTTGTTGAGATTGCCGACCTCGTCGGCCACCTCGACGCCGAGTACGTCGATAAGTCTGCACAGGTATCCGGCTTCTTCCAGTGTGCGCTGCGCCTTCTCCGGGTCGGATACGACCATGCGGATGATGCCGAACTCCGCGCCGTCGTTGATGACGGAGCCGAGGATGTTGATGTCCTGCTCTGCGAGCAGGCCGGTGATTGCCTGGGCTGCGCCTTTTCTGTTTTCCGCGTATATGGATAGTTGTTTTAGCATGATGTTATTCTCCTTTATATGTAAATGTTACTTCGCACTACAATGTCGATTGTAGCAAATCATTTCCCATTTCGCAATGCCGATTGCTTTTTTTCTTGTAGAATGCTACACTGGACAGGACAGAAGGTGAAGGATTTGCAGACAATTGTACAGAAAATCGACCGCGCGCGGATCGATCGTGTGGCGATGGAGGAGGCCGGACGTATCCTGCGAAGCGGCGGTCTGGTGGCTTTTCCGACGGAGACGGTCTACGGACTCGGCGGGGACGCGCTGGATGAGACTGCGGCGCGCAGAATCTATGCGGCAAAAGGGCGCCCTTCGGACAATCCGCTGATTGTCCATATTGCGGACAGGGAGCATCTTGCGGGGATTGTGGAGGAGATACCGGAGGCAGCGCACAGGCTGGCAGAGGCGTTCTGGCCGGGGCCGTTGACGATGATATTTCAGAAGAGCGCCCGCGTGCCCTATGGGACGACCGGGGGGCTGGATACGGTAGCGGTCCGGATGCCGTCGGATCCGATCGCGCTGGAGCTGATTCGACAGGGCGGCGGCTATGTGGCGGCGCCGAGCGCGAATACTTCGGGGCGGCCGAGTCCTACGACGGCGCAGCATGTCTACGAGGATCTGCAGGGCAGGATTCCGCTGATTCTGGACGGCGGAGCAGTGACGATCGGGCTCGAGTCGACGATTGTGGATCTGACGGAGGACGTGCCGGTAGTCCTGCGTCCCGGTTACATTTCACTGGAGATGCTGCAGGCGGTACTGGGCGAAGTCCGGATGGACAGAGGGCTGATTGCAGACGATTCGAACGTGCGCCCGAAGGCGCCGGGCATGAAGTACCGGCACTACGCGCCGCAGGCGGATCTGAAGATCGTGGAGGGCGCGCCGGAGCAGGTTATCTCTTATATCAATGAGAGGGCTGCCAGCGGAAAACGGGTCGGTGTGATCTGCACGGAGGAGACGAGGGAACGCTATCCGCGCGGGGATGTGAAGTGCGTGGGTTCGCGCAGGGACGAGCTCTCGATCGCGAATCACCTGTTTGCGGTTCTGCGTGAGTTTGACGCGGACGGCGTGGAGGAGATTTATTCGGAGTCCTTTGACGCACCGGGGCTGGGGCAGGCGATTATGAACCGTCTTTTGAAAGCGGCGGGGCATCAGAGAGTCGATGTCACCGACAGATAACAGGAGGATAAAACAATGGCAAAGGTAATGATTATGGACCACCCGCTGATTCAGCACAAGATCGGTCTCATTCGCAGAAAGGAGACCGGTTCCCGGGACTTCCGGCTGCTGGTGGGGGAGATTGCGATGCTCATGTGTTATGAGGCGACAAGAGATCTGAAGCTGAAGGATGTGGAGATTGAGATGCCGATATGCCGCATGACCGCCAGAGAGCTGGAGGGCAAGAAGCTGGCGGTGGTGCCGATCCTGCGGGCAGGGCTTGGCATGGTGGACGGGATGCTGGAGATGATTCCTGCGGCGAAGGTTGGCCATATTGGGCTGTATCGGAATGAGGAGACGCTGGAGCCGGTGGAATACTACTGCAAGCTGCCACAGGACTGTGCGGAGCGGGATGTCTTTGTGGTGGATCCGATGCTGGCGACGGGAGGTTCTTCCGTGGCGGCTATCCAGATGCTGAAGGAC
This sequence comes from Lachnospiraceae bacterium, assembly GCA_020860645.1. Classification (GTDB taxonomy): domain Bacteria; phylum Bacillota; class Clostridia; order Lachnospirales; family Lachnospiraceae; genus Hominiventricola. The sequence continues at coordinate 6,036 of JAJBTX010000108.1, forward strand.
AAGGGCGTGAAGAAAATCCGGTTTATGTGCATCATCGCGGCGCCGGAGGGCCTGGAGAGGATGAAGCGGGAGCATCCGGATGTGGACATCTATGTGGGGGCGCTGGACGATCATCTGAACGAAAACGGCTATATAGTACCAGGACTTGGAGATGCGGGAGACCGTATTTTCGGAACGAAATAGGAGGAAACATGAGCGGAAAGAGAACAGATTATATATCGTGGGACGAATATTTTATGGGAATCGCGCAGCTGGCGGCCATGCGTTCCAAGGACCCGAACACGCAGGTCGGCGCGTGCATTGTCAGTGCGGAAAATAAAATTCTCTCGATGGGGTATAATGGATTTCCAAAAGGGTGTGATGACGACGAGTTTCCCTGGTGCCGCGAGGGAGAGCTGTACGACAGCAAGTACGCCTATGTGACGCACAGCGAGCTGAACGCGATTCTGAACTACCGGGGCGGCGGACTGGACGGGACGAAGCTCTATGTGACGCTGTTTCCGTGCAATGAGTGCGCGAAGGCGATTATCCAGGCGGGGATCGGCGAGCTGGTCTATGCGGACGATAAATACGACGGAACGCCCGGAAATCTGGCGTCCAAGCGTATGCTGCGCGCCGCAGGCGTGAAGATGACGCCCTACAAAAAGAGCGGGCGGACGATCAGCCTGACGGTATGACGATAAGGCACATCACTATTCCGAAAAAGGACTGCCGCCGGGGTGAGGGCTCCGGCGGCAGTTTTGACAACAGTCTCAGGCGAACGGGAATCGCTCCGGCATGACGATTCCGGCGCGGCTCCGTATGGATGCGGCGTGGATCTTCGCCTCCTGGATCAGTGCTTCCTCGTCCAGAGTCAGGAGCTTCCGCTCCCGCATCAGCCATTTTCCATTGCAGATCGTGCTCTCGACATTGGTGGAGTGCATGGAGGTCACCAGGTTTGCTACCGGATCGTGCATGGGCTGCATTCCCACGGAATCCGGATTGATGATGATCAGATCCGCCTTCTTTCCGGGCTCCAGAGAGCCGTACAGGTCTCCGTCCTGGAGCGCGCGTGCGCCGTTGATGGTGGCCATGCGCAGGATTTCCTCGGCTTTCACGACCGTGGAATCCAGTCGCCAGCCCTTGTGAATCAGGGAGGTCAGCCACATCTCATCCACCATATCCATACGGTTATTCGTGGGCGCGCCATCCGTACCGATGGACACGCAGATACCTTCCTTAAGCATCCGCGGCACTTTGGCGAAGCCCAGCACGCGCATGGCAGATGCCGGGTTGTGGGACACCTTCACCTGATGCTCCCGGAACATCTCCACTTCCTCATTTGTCAGCCATACAGTGTGAACCGCCAGCAGATTTTTGTCCAGGAAGTTCAGATCGTGCAGATGGGTTACTGTCTGTACGCCCAGCTTTTCCTTTACATAATCCACTTCGGCTTTTCCCTCGGCGACATGCATATGGATGCCCACCTGGTACTGGTCCGCCAGCTCCTTCGTCCGCAGCAGCAGCTCATCGGTGGCGTTGAGAATGGTGCGGATGCCGAACCATACCTCCACTCTGCCGTCCGCTGTCTTATGGAAATTTTTCAGATCCTCTACCTGGCGCGCGAGCTCCTCGTCCGTGCTGCGCTGCCATGCCTTCGGAAGCCCGTCGCCGCAGTCCATGACGGAGTTTGCCAGCTTTGCGCGGATTCCCGCTTCCGTGATTGCCCGCGCCATCCCGGACACATACTGACCGCCCGGTTCCGCGATGGCCGTCACGCCGGCCCGGATCTGCTCCGCCGCGCAGAACAGCGTGGAGATGTAGGAATCCTCCTCCGTCATATTGCTCTCGTAGGGCCAGATCCGGTCGTGCAGCCAGGTCAGCAGGTCCACATCGTCCGCCAGGCCTCGGCCCAGCTGCTGGGAGGTGTGCACGTGGGTGTTCACGAGACCCGGCATCACGAGCTTTCCGCTCAGATCGAGCACCTCGTCGCAGGCGCTCTCATCCGTCTCAAAATTTCCCACCTGGAGGATCCGGTCGTCCTCAAAGAGCAGGCTGCCGTCCCGGTAGACCAGCCCTTCCTCATTCATCGTCAGGATCATCGCGTGTTTAAAAAGTGTTTTCATTGTCCTGTATTCTCCTTTTTCTCATTCTGTACGGCAAAATGTCCGCCCGGCTTCTCTGGCTTCGGCTAGGGCCTTCGCCATGATCTCGTGCGCAAGCTCCGGGTGGAAGTCGATCCCCTCCGCGTAGATGCAGCGGAATTCCGGAATTCCGAACATCAGGCACAGTGCCCGGAAATACGCCGCACCCTGTTCCATGGGACCGTTCTCGTAGAAACCGCCTCTGGTCGTCAGAAATAAAAGCTCCTTCGCCCGGCACATCCCGTACATACCGCTCTCATTGCAGCCGAAGGTGACTCCGTCCAGGGAAATATTTTCGATGTAGATCTTTACGATGGCAGGAACGCTTAAATCCCAGAACGGCGCCGCCACCACGATCCGGTCCGCCCCGGCGAACTGGTGGGCCAGGCGGAACCTGGGATGCTCGCGGTTTCCTTCTTCCAGAAGGCGCTGTCGTTCCTCGAAAAATTCACCGACCAGAGGCTTCAGATCCATTTCGGCCAGATCGAGCTGCTCATATTCCGGGGCAGGGTCCGGCGACTCTGAGAGCCCCTCCAGAAAGGCCTGCATCAGCTGCCGTGTCCGGGACTCCTCTCCTCGGACACATCCATTAATCAGTAAAAGCTTCATCGCCTGTTCCCCCGCTCAATAATATACCTTTGCCTGGCCTTTTCCGCGCCGCACGATCTCTTTCTGCACCGCGGCACCCTCGCTGAGGAGCGCGTCCATGTCCAGCGTCAGGCGTCCCTGCTCCTTTAAGAAGACTCCGTCCACCATGGTATAGGCAACGTTCGAGGGCTCGCTGCTGTACAGGATCGCCGTGACCGGATCGTACACCGGCCAGGTATTCGGCTTTTTCAGATCCCAGATCGCCAGGTCCGCCGCGTATCCGGCCTCGATCCGCCCGCTGTGGAAGGAGAAGGCGTTATGCCCGTTCATCAGCGCTTTCCACACCTCATGCGTCTCATAGTCGCAGGGATCGCCCTCCCCGAATTTGCCAGCCTGCGCGAAGCAGCGCGCCTGCTCACAGGGATTCAGCGTGTTGGAGCTGGCCGCGCCGTCTGTGCCGAAGCTGTAGCGAAGCCGCTTTCTCTCCCGGAATGCCAAGCCTGTTCCCATGGAAAATTTCATATAGGTTTTCGGACAGAATGCGAACCAGGTCTCCTCACCCAGATACGGGAAATCCTCCTCTTCGATCCAGAGTCCGTGCGCCACCAGCACATTGCGCCCGAATACGCCGGCCTCCGCCGCCATGGCGAAGGGCGTCTTCCCATAGAGCTCCCGGCTCTGCCGCACCTGCTCGCTGGTCTCGGACACGTGCAGATGCAGTCCCAGATCCAGCTCCTCGGCGCGTCTTACAATCTTTTTCAGTGTGTCCGGCGGGCAGGTGTAGGGAGCGTGCGGCCCCATGCGCAGGGATACACGCCCGGAGGTTCCGCGGTCTCTCTCACAGAAAGCACTGACTTCCTCCAGCCGGTCTTCAAAATCCGGCGCACTGCCGAAGACGGTGGGCGCCAGATCCACGCGGATACCGGTCTCCAGAACCGCGCGCAGCACGGATTCCTCCTCGAAATAGTGATCCGCAAACACCGTGACGCCGCAGTTCAGCATCTCCGCGATCCCCAGCTTCGTTCCTGTATAGACATCATCGGAGGTCAGCTTGCTCTCGTAGGGCCAGATGCGCTCGTTAAACCAGGCGTCTGCGTCCACGTCCTCCGCGATCCCCTTGAAGATATTCATGGCGCAGTGACAGTGCAGATTCGGAAGCCCCGGTGTGACATAGAGCGCCGCGCAGTCCACTACCTGGTCGTAATCCGCTTCCAGGATCGTTCCGCCGTCGCCAATTTTCTGAATCATTCCGTCAGCGACGGCAATATCGCGGTCTTGCAGAAGAACTCCCTCCTCCGTGATTACATTCGCCTGTTTTAAAAGAATTTTTTTGCCGGACATTTCACACCTTCTTTTCATATTTTTGCTCTTATGGTATCATAAACGTAAA
>JAJBTX010000041.1 GCA_020860645.1 Lachnospiraceae bacterium
TCACTCGAACTCCAACGTCAGCGAGCCGGTTCGCCAGGGTATGTGGGGCATCTTCGAGGTCTTCGCAGACACGATCATCGTCTGCACACTGACCGCGTTCAACGTGCTCTCCTCCGGCCTTGTGGATCTCTCGACCGGCGAGACCGTGGCTGAATATGGCGGCATCGCTCTGACGAAGGCAAACATCGTGGCCACCGTCTTCTCCATGCACTTCGGGCAGATCGGCGCAGCTTTCGTGGCTATCGCGATCATGCTGTTCGCCTTCTCGACCGTACTCGGCTGGAGCCACTACGGCACCAAGGCCTGTGAGTTTCTCTTCGGCGAGAAATATACGATCATTTACCGTGTGATCTTCGTCGTCGCAATCTTCGGCGGAGCGGTCATGAGCGACAACCTGGCCTGGGATCTGGCCGATACCTTCAACGGCATGATGATGATCCCCAACCTGATCGGCGTCCTCGTTCTGTCGCCGCAGGTATACGCGATCACAAAGAACTATGTGGACCGCGTGCTGAAAGGAAAAGATGTAAAGCCCATGCTGTCCGCATTTCCGGATGTGCAGGCGGAGCAGGAGAAAAATCTGTCATGATCTATACTGTAAGCCTGAATCCCGCGCTGGATAAGACGGTGGAGATCCCTTCGCTGAGCATCGACAGCGTTAACCGCATCACGGCCATACGCACTGACCCGGGCGGAAAAGGCATCAACGTATCAAAGGTCATACAGAAGCTGGGCGGCCGCAGCGTCGCCATGGGCATCCTGGGCGGCGCGGTCGGGCATTCCATCGAAAATGCCCTCAAGGAACAGGAAATCGAATGCGATTTCCTGTTTGTTGACGGAGAAACCCGCACAAACCTGAAAATTATCGATCCGGTCAGTCACACCAACACGGACCTCAACGAACCGGGGCTTACAGTCTCCCCGGATATTCTGGAACAAATCCTGGAGCGACTGACAGCCAGGCTCCTGCCCGGCGACCTGGTCATCCTCTCAGGCAGCCTGCCGGTCGGGGCGCCGCAGGATACCTATTATGGCTGGGTAAAGACCTGCCGGGAGGCCGGAGCCAGAACTCTTCTGGATGTGGACGGGAAGCTCCTGGCTGCCGGTATGCAGGCCTCGCCCTACCTTATCAAGCCCAACAATCACGAGCTGCAGGCTGCGCTCGGAAAATCTCTTGAGACAAAGGAGGCGCTTGCGGACGCCGCACGCTCCCTGATGGAGCAGTACGGAATCAAAAAGGTTGTCGTCTCCATGGGCGGCGAAGGTGCGCTGTATGTAAACGGCGATGAGACGATCTACGCAGAAGGTCTTCCAGTTCCCGTCGGAAGCACCGTCGGCGCGGGGGACAGCGTGGTAGCTGCGCTGGCCATCGCGGAGGAGCGTGGCTTAAGCCTCGAGGAGACGCTACGGCTCTCCACGGCCACCGGCGCGGCCAACGTCATGTGCAGCGGTTCGCAGGCCGCGGAATACGCACGGATCGAGGCTCTGATGCCACAGGTCCGCTTCTGCTACTTATAAAGTAATTTCAAAGCGTCACAGACTGAATCCTTCGAAAGCCATATGTCTAAGGCTTGATGCTTATTCCGCACTACGTGTGCCTATATATAAGTTTGATTTCGAAAATGAAAAATTTTCTGTCCTATACTCGCCATCTGCATTATCGAGAAGAAAACCTGCCCCATCGAGGGACAGGTTTTCTTTCGCCGCAAACCCGGCTCAGCACTCACACTTAAACGTCGCACACTCCGTCTGGCGGCACTCGCAGGCATTCGAACCGGCCACCTGTATCTGATCCGCATGGCATTTGCAGGCGTCATTGTAGCAGCAGGTCGTTGCGTCGCAGGACACCTCCGTCGGCTTGGTCGGAATGTCGTCCGCATTGCGCGTCCCGTCATACTTCCGCTCCCGGAAGCTCTCACAGCAGGTCTCGTCGGTCACCCTCGCGTTTCTGCCGCCGACATGGATGTTGTCCTTGCAGCAGGAATTCTCGCTGTTGTAGGTGCAGTTTACCACAGAACAGTCCAATCTGGTCATAAAAAATCCCTCCTTCAGATGATTACTGTCTTAGTATCCGAAGGAGGGACAGAATTTATGCAGAAAAATTTATTTAAAGTATGTAACGCCGGACTCGAAAAGCCGCATATCCTGCTCTCCGTAAATGTTGACCGCGACGCCATCCCCGCGGCGTTCCGCATGCGCCATCTTGCCGAGGACGCGCCCGTCGGGGCTTAAAATGCCCTCGATCGCGGCGTAGGAGCCGTTCACGTTCCACTCCTCGTCCATCGTCGGATTCCCATCGAGATCCACATACTGCGTCGCGACCTGCCCGTTCGCGAAGAGCCGGTCGATCCACTCCTGCGGCGCGACGAAACGGCCCTCGCCATGAGAGGCCGGATTCACGTAGGTCTTCCCGAGCTCCGCTCCCATCAGCCACGGGGACTTGTCCGAAACCACCTTCGTGTACACCATCTTCGAAATGTGGCGGCCGATCGTGTTGAAGGTCAGCGTCGGAGAATCCTCCTGCTGCCCCACGATCTCGCCGTGCGGCACGAGCCCCAGCTTGATCAGCGCCTGGAAGCCGTTGCAGATGCCCAGGGCCAGACCGTCGCGTTCGTGCAGCAGCCTCATGACCGCATTGCGGATCTTCTCGTTCTGGAAGGCGGTCGCAAAGAACTTCGCGGAACCATCCGGCTCGTCGCCCGCCGAGAAACCGCCCGGGAACATGAGAATCTGCGCTCCGTCGATCGCCTGCGCAAAAGCGTCCACCGACTCACGAATATCGCTCCCGCTTAAGTTCCGGAACACCTTCGTCACAACGTCCGCTCCCGCGCGCTCGAAGGCCTTCGCGCTGTCGTACTCGCAGTTCGTGCCCGGGAAAACCGGGATGAAGACGGTTGGTCTCGCAACCTTGTGTTTACAGATATAGATACTGTCCGCCTTATAAAGCGGCGTATCGAGCATTTCTTTATTTTTCACCGCAACAGTCGGGAAGACCTTCTCAAGTGTCCCGCTCCAGGCCGTCAGCGCCTCGTCCTCCGTGATGAACATGTTTCCATAGGCAAAGCCGCTCCTGGTCACCTCGCCGATCAGCGTGTAAGTGATTGAAAGCTCTGAGACCTTTCCGTCCGGCACCTCAGCCACGATGCAGCCAAAGCCCGGCGCGAAGACGTCGCGCGGGTCGAGGCTGTGCTCCAGCTTCACGCCGAGTCCGTTGCCAAAGGCCATCCGGCTGAGGGCAGCCGCGATGCCGTGCCCATCCAGCGCATAGGCGGAAATAATTCTGCCGGCCTTTGTATCCTCGTGGAATTTCCCATACTGCGCTTTAATCTCTTCATAGTCCGGAAGATCATAAGCGTCATGTTTGATTCTCAGCAGAACCAGCTTATTTCCGGCCTTTTTCAGCTCCGGCGTGACGACATCCCCCTGCTTTGCGATATCCACCGCAAAGGAGACGAGCGTCGGCGGCACGTCGATCTCGTCGAAGGTACCGGACATGCTGTCCTTTCCGCCGATCGAGGGCAGCCCGAGGCCGAGCTGCGCGCTGTAGGCGCCGAGCAGCGCCGCGAAGGGCTGGCTCCAGCGGTGCGGATCCTCCGTCATCCTGCGGAAATATTCCTGGAAGGTAAAGCGAATCTTCCGGTAGTCGCCGCCGGAGGCCACGATCTTCGCGACCGACTCGATCACCGCGTAGATCGCTCCGTGGTAGGGCGACCAGCTCGAGAGGTACGGATCGAAGCCATAGCTCATCATCGTGACCGTATCGCATTTTCCCTGCAGCACCGGCAGCTTCGCGATCATCGTCTGCGTCTCTGTCTTCTGATATTTTCCGCCGTAGGGCATGAGCACGCTGCCCGCGCCGATCGAGCTGTCGAACATCTCGACCAGTCCCTTCTGCGAGCAGACGTTGAGATCACACAGGGTGTCCAGCCACTTTTGCCGGACGTCCGGGATATCCTCCCGCGTAAAATACTTCTCCTGCTCAGACGGCATGTCCACCGCCACGTCCGTCTCCTGGTGCGCGCCGTTCGTGTCGAGGAAGGCACGGGAGAGATTGACGATCTCCTTTCCGCGCCATTTCAGCACCAGCCGGGGTTCCTCCGTCACCTCCGCCACGCAGACGGACTCCAGATTTTCCTCGGAGGCATAGCCGCGGAAAGCGTCCACGTCCTTCGCCGCCACGACCACTGCCATACGCTCCTGCGACTCGGAAATCGCGAGCTCCGTACCATCAAGACCCTCATATTTCTTCGGCACTTTATCGAGGTCGACTCTCAGGCCGTCGGCCAGCTCGCCGATCGCGACCGACACGCCGCCCGCGCCGAAATCATTGCACTTTTTGATGAGACGCGTCACCTCGGGACGACGAAACAGGCGCTGAATTTTGCGCTCGGTCGGGGCATTGCCCTTCTGCACCTCCGCGCCGCAGGTCTCGATTGAGGTCTCAGTGTGCACCTTGGAGGAGCCGGTCGCTCCTCCGCAGCCGTCGCGCCCGGTGCGCCCGCCGAGCAGGATAATGATGTCGCCCGGATCGGAGCTTAAACGCACCACGTCCTTCCGCGGAGCCGCGCCCAGGACGGCACCGATCTCCATGCGCTTCGCCACATAGTCCGGATGATAGATTTCCTTCACCAGCCCCGTCGCCAGGCCGATCTGATTTCCGTAGGAGCTGTAGCCCTGCGCCGCGCCGCGCACGAGCTTCTTCTGCGGCAGCTTGCCCTTCAGCGTCTCAGAGACGGGTACGGTCGGGTCCGCCGCACCGGTCACGCGCATCGCCTGATAGACATAGGTTCGACCGGAGAGCGGGTCGCGGATCGCGCCGCCCAGACAGGTGGCCGCACCGCCGAAGGGCTCGATCTCCGTCGGGTGATTGTGCGTCTCATTTTTAAAATTGACCAGCCACTCCTCGGTCTTCCCGTCGATCTCCACGGGAACAACGATTGAACAGGCGTTGATCTCGTCAGTTTCCTCCTGGTCGGCAAGCTTTCCCTCTTTTTTCAGCTTTCGCATCGCCATCAGCGCCAGATCCATCAGGCAGTGGAACTTGTCGTCCCGCCCCGCGAAAATCTCCGCGTGATCTGCCACATAGCGCTCATAAGTCTGCTCGATCGGCGCGCGGTAATAGCCCTCGCCGAAGCTCACATTCTTCAGCTCTGTGGAGAAGGTCGTATGGCGACAGTGATCGGACCAGTAGGTGTCGAGCACGCGGATCTCCGTCATCGACGGGGCACGCTTTTCTTCTTTTTTAAAATAGTTCTGAATATGGAGGAAATCCCGGAAGGTCATGGCAAGGTTCAGCGAGCGGTAGAGTTCCTTCAATTCCTCCTCGGCCATATCCTGAAAACCGTCGAAAATCTTCACATCCGCCGGCTCGTCATACACGGTCACCAGCGTATCCGGCTTCTCCATGGCGGTCTCGCGGGAGTCCACCGGATTAATGCAGAAGGCACGGATCGCGACGAGCTCCTCCTCCGTCACGCCGCCCTCGATCACGTAAATCGTCGCGCTGCGGATGACCGGATTCTCGGAGGAATTCAGAAACTGTACGCACTGCACAGCGGAATCCGCCCGCTGGTCAAACTGGCCGGGCAGGTATTCCACGCCAAACACCTTATCTCCCGGAGCCGTCTCGAAGTTCTCCTGATACAGCAGATCCACCGGAGGCTCGGCGAACACGCTGCGGCACGCCCTCGCAAAGGTTTCATCCGAGATGTCTTCCACATCGTAACGTATCAGCACCCGCACGCCCGTCACAGTCTGAATACCAAGATAGCTGCGGATCTCCTCCGCGAGCTCCCTGGCTTTCCCCGCATAGGCCGCTTTCTTTTCCACATAGACGCGTCTTACCATGTTGTCATGCCTCCTCATCTCTCTTGTAAAAAGGGGAGCCTCTGCGGCGCCGCCTCATTTTTTCCGTTTATAGCTTATCATGGAAAAATGATTTATGCAACAGAAAAGCCGCGCCCTGCCATGCCGCGCGGCATCTCTACAGCCCTGCCTCAGCCGAACATCCGCATCAGAAGCGCAGTTCCGTTTTCCTTCAGCCACCGGTCCCATCTGTCGTATTCCGGATATACCCGGTAAACCTCCTGATAGAAAGCCCTCGAGTGATTCATCACCTTCCGGTGACACAGCTCATGCACCACAACGCTGTCAATCACCTCCGGCGGCGTCAGCATCAAAAGGCAGTTGAAATTCAGGTTGCCCTTCGCGCTGCAGCTTCCCCACCTCGTCTTCTGATTCCGAATCGTGATTTTCCCATAGGTAACCCCGACAAGCGGAGCATAGTGCTCCACCCTCTCCGGAATAATCCTGACTGCCTGCTCCGCCAGCGCCCGCACTTCGTCCGCCGTCAGCCTGTCGGCAGGCACCTGACTTTTCTTCAGGCTGTCCTCCATTTTTCTGATGTGCGCCCGCAGCCAGTCCTGATTCTTTTCTATATAATACTGGATTTCATCATCTGTCATCCGCCGGGGCGCCCGGACAATCACGCCCTCCCTTGTGACCTGAATCGCGATGGTTCTCCGATTGCTCCTGATAATTCTGTACTGCATACCGCACCACCTTCGGGTTCCTGTAGTGGTATTTCACACCCAATCACCCCAGCCTCTTCTCCATCGGCACGCAGAGGAATGTCTCCCCCTGCACGGGATCACCGGTGACTATGTACCCCAGCTTTTCATAAAACGACACCGCCACATCGCGGCTCTCCAGAATCACCCTCGAATACCCCAGCTCAGCGATCCACTTCTCCGCCTCCCGGATCAGCAGCTTCCCAAGGCCCCGGCCACGGTAAGTCTCCAGCACGACCACACGGCCGATCTCCACAGCGTCCGCTGCCACGGGAAACAGGCGGCAGGTTCCCACGGGATAGTTCTGATCGAGGAGAACCAGGTAACGGGTATCCGGACCGTCGTGTTCGTCGAACTCCCGCTCCAGTGGAATCCGGTGCTGCCGGTTCATGCCGTGGATGCGGACATAGTACGCGCCCGCCTGCTGCCAGAGCTTCGTCGCGCGCAGCACCTGAATCGCATATCCCTCGAGAGAAGTTCCCCGTGCCCAGACGCTGTCATGGCGCAGGCGCTCCGACTCTGCGGCCAGAAACGCACCCGCTCCGTCGGTCAGCGGGATCTCATTCAACAGTTTTTCATATGCCATTGTGTGTATTCCTTTCTTCCCGCGATCACGGCCACTACCTTCATTTAATCATGCAAAAGATATTATTCTTCACAGCTATGCCAGAAGATCAGTCACTATAATGATTCTTCCTGTCAAAAAAGCCGGGATCGGTATGCCCGATTTTTTTGCCATTCGTATCATAAGTGTTGAAGGTATCAAAGAATCCACGCTCACTTTTGGCAATCAATTTCCCATCTTTGTCATAATGTTTCATACTGTCCAGAACCCCCGGATCGCTGTAACCCACCTTATTTCCATTTGCATCGTAATGTACCATTCTATTAAGCATCCCCGGACGGCTTTCCCCAATCTTATGACCCTCACTGTCATAATGCGTGATCGTTCCAAACGCACCCGGAACACTGTATCCTTCTTTTTTCAATGCTTTATCCTCCGTGATATATTCTTTTCAATGCCTGTTTCTGTGTCTGATAACTTTTCTGTAAACTTTTCTGATAACCTTTCTATTAACTCTCCCGAGAATCTTTTGAGGAACCCTTCCTCTTTCTGCGTTCCATCGGTTAATCCTCTCTTTCATGTAAACCCACGCTCAATCCCTGCTCTAATTCCTCTATCGTAGGCAGCGTACCTTTAAAATCTTTCGGCATCAGCGCATTCAGCTCATACTCGGAAATCCCAATCGGTTCCGTAGATGTTTCAACCGCATATTTTGCCAATACATTATCTTTTGTCTTGCATATAAGAAGACCTATTGTCTGCGTATCGTCAGAACCTTTCAGGGAATGGTTTACCGCTGATACATATGTGGCTGTCTGGGAAATATCTCCCGGTTGAAATTCCACAATCTTCACCTCAACGACCACATAACAATGACGTTTTATATTATAAAACAGCATATCGGCGTACTGCTCTGTACTCCCAATCTGTAACCGATATTCCCTTCCCACAAAAGCAAATCCGGTTCCAAGCTCCATGAGAAAATTCTGCACATTATCCATCAGTGCGTCTTTCAGCTCTTTTTCATCATACCCCTCACGGATTGTGACAAAATCAAAATTGTAAGGGTCCTTTGTTATTTCCTGCGCCAGAGCACTTGATTCTTTCGGCAAAGTATACTGAAAATTGGTTACTGCCTTTCCCTGCCGTTCATATAAATCCGTATCGAGAAAATTTAGGAGAACCGCTCTCGACCAATTATTTTCAATAACTTTATCTACATAAAAATCAAATTTTGTTGGATTATCATGACACTTATCAATCAGCAACTTTATATGTCCCCACGGAATCATAAAAACCTTGTTTGACGCCATCGGAAATTGTTCCCCAACTTGGGGAAGATTTCGATTTTCCTTATCCTCCAGCAATTCTTCCCCAACTTGGGGAACAATTGTAATGTCCTTAAAGAGTTCATAAAATCGCATCATATAACGCAGATTCGTCGGCGAAAATCCTTTGGCGTTGGGAATCATATCAGACATGTCCGTACTCAGATTCTGGAAAAATCTATTTCCCCATTTGCTGTTCGCATGCCGCTCGGTAATATCTCTTCCCACAGACCAGTAGTACATTAACATCTCGTTATTGACACGAATCGAGGCCTTGATCTGGCTTACCTTATATCGATTCCCAAGCTCCTGTATCCATCTTCTATATTCTTCATCGCTCCGCATTAACTCGCTCATCCATTTACCTCTTTCATTTTGAGTTTAAAAGGATTTTCCCCGCTTTCCTTCCGCTTCATCACAATACGCAGTTTCCCGACATCTTTGCCTTTGGTATAGGCGGCGATCAGCTCATTGACCTTCGCCTTAAATGCTGTCTCATCCAACGGCGACAACTTCTCCAGCTTGTAGATCAGATCACCCCGATCACTACCGGCTCAAAACCTTTCACCAGGGCATAAAGCCACCTTCCAGCAGGTATAGCGAAGCGTCCAGATGTTCTATTGCCGCTTTCATACGGTAATCTGACATCTCTCTTTTGATTTCATTATCCATCTACCAAAATTCCCTCATTATCAATATTTCTGTAGTATGGAAGATCACTCTTGTAGCGCTCGAACTCGTCCACTGGAATAACGGTTGGAGATACCAGTATTTCGTATTTAAGTTCCAGATCATTCGCACGTTCCCAGACCGTCTTCAAATCGTCCTGCAGCTCCTGACGAGAGCCTTTAACAAGCGCAGCTACGTCAATATCTGAATCATCACGGTAATCGCCTCTCGCATAAGAACCATAAAGAATAATCTTGTATAAATTATCTCCATATACGGCACGATAGGACTTTGCCAGTTCATTCAATATAGTATTTAGTTCATTCCGTGCACACATACATCAATCACCTCACTCTGGAACCGGCAGCATCATTTCTGTGTTGTTAAAAGAATAGCATAGGCTGTCAGGATTTAATTTTGCAAATGAGCAGTAAATTTCATAAGTCGACTGCGATACTGCCTTTCCAGCCACACTCATATTGTACCCGGAAAATAAATGGATGACAACGAAAATTATTCTCACCATTTTTATGACTTAGATTCTGACATAAGCGGTTGCCGGTCCTGAACCGACCTTTGCAATATAACCACTCTTAACCAGGTCGGTAAGAGTACGCTCAACTGTCGTCTTACTTATGTCCGGACAGGCTTCCATGATTTCCTTCTTTGTGATTTTTCCTACCTTCTGATCGATCATAGCCCTGATCCTTTCCGGCTTAGAAAGAGCACGGGGTTTCAGATGTTCCACACGACTTTCAAATTCATTGTAGTCTTTCAGTATAATACCAAGATAGTATTTCAGGAAAGGCTCATAGCTGTTTGCGTTTTCATGCCAGC
>JAJBTX010000016.1:0-3947 GCA_020860645.1 Lachnospiraceae bacterium
CGAGCAGTATTTCGGAAAGCGGGTCGCGGCTTATGTCGGCAGTGAGACGGAGAATAAGCGGCGTGATCTTCCACCGGAGAGTACCTGGGAGCTTCGGAAGCAGGAAACACTCAGCTATCTGTGGAACAGAGCTGATCGCGGTGCGAAGATGCTGGCTCTGGCGGATAAGCTTTCCAATCTCCGTTCTATCGAACGGGACACTCGAAAGATTGGCGACCGTATCTGGGAGCGCTTCAATCAGAAGGACAAGGCAAAGCATGCCTGGCTGTATCGGCAGACCGCTGAGGCACTGCGGGATCTCGAAGAATATCCGGCCTGGAGAGAATTCGATCAGCTGGTGAAGACGGTATTTGAAGAGTGAGTTTAGCGAGGAGGCTGTATATATATACAGTCTTTCGCTTTGTATATACAGTATTGCGCACGTCTGCGCGGTGAATGGCTGCCTGGCAGGGAAATCAGCTGCCGCCCGGGTTTATCACAAAAGATACCGGAGCTCTTCAGAGCAGGCGTTTACAATAAAACAGAAGGAGGAGACTTAGGATGAAAGCGTATCGAGAGATGGACAGAGAGGAGCTGCTGGCGCTTGAGAAAGAGCTGACAGGGCAGTACGAGGAGGCGAAGCAAAAGGGCCTGAAGCTTGACATGTCGAGAGGAAAGCCTGCGCCTGCACAGCTGGATATGACGATGCCGATGATGGATATCTTCAACAGCAGCTTTGATATGACGGATGAGGCCGGCGTGGATGTAAGAAACTACGGATGTCTCGAGGGCATCATTGGCGCACGCCGTCTGCTCGGCGAGATGCTCGGCGTGGATCCGCAGCACGTGATCGTGTTCGGCACCGCCAGCCTGAATGTGATGTACGATACGGTCTCCCGCTCTGTGACACACGGCGTAATGGGCAGCACGCCATGGTGCAGGCTTGACAAGGTAAAGTTCCTGTGTCCCGCGCCCGGCTATGATCGCCATTTTTCGATTACAGAGCACTTCGGCATTGAGATGATCACCATTCCGATGCATGAAGATGGCCCGGATATGGATCTGGTGGAGGAGTATGTGAAGGATCCGGCGGTAAAGGGTATCTGGTGCGTGCCGATGTACACGAATCCGCTCGGTATCACCTACTCCGGGGAGGTTTGCCGGAGGATGGCGAATCTTTCTCCTGCTGCGGAGGATTTCCGGATTTACTGGGACAATGCCTACTGCGTCCATCATCTCTATGAGGATCGGCAGGACACATTGCCGGAGATGCTTTCCCTCTGCCGCGAGGCCGGGAAGGAAGACATGGTGCTGGAATTCGCGTCTACATCGAAGATCAGCTTCGCGGGCGCCGGGATCAGCTGCATCGCCGCTTCCTTGGGCAACCTCAAATGGGTGAAAGACTCGATGACCTATCAGATCATCAGCCACGATAAAATCAATCAGCTGCGCCATGTGCTGTACTTCAAGGACCTCGATGGCATCAAGGCGCATATGAGAAAGCATGCCGATATCCTGCGTCCGAAGTTTGAGCTGGTGCTGGAGACGCTGGAGCGCGAGCTTGGCGGCCTCGGCATCGGAACCTGGACAAAACCGCTCGGCGGTTATTTCATCTCCTTCAACTCGATGGATGGCTGTGCGAAAGCGATCGTTGCGAAATGCAAAGAAGCCGGCGTCACTCTGACCGGCGCGGGCGCGACCTACCCCTATGGAAAAGACCCGCACGACAGCAATATCCGTATTGCCCCCTCCTACCCGAACCTGGAGGAACTGAAAATCACGGCGGAACTCTTCGTCCTGTGCGTTAAACTGGTAAGCGTGGAAAAGCTGCTGGAAACAGCGAAGATGTGACAAAGGGACGCGGTTCCCGACAGATATATGCATTCGGACTCGCTCTCGCTCAGGGGGGAGGGCGCAACGGTACTAGGCTCAGTCTTCGCCTAATGGCTTGACTTCGCCAAGGACCGGCGCCTCCCCAATGGTCCGTATGCATATATCTGCCGGGGACCGCTATGCTATGTTGACGTACAAGCGTTTGAAAACATTACTTCTATATTCGAAAATCTAACAAGTCCATATGATAGCATCCGATGCAAACATATTTCATCAGTTGTTGTATATTATGGCGAACAGACAGATGACAATATGGCAGATTGCCTTGATTCCTGATTTCTATAACAATTAAATCAATGGCTCATAGCGCAGCGGTAAGGGGGCCTTCCACTTTAGACATAGCGTAGCGCCGCAGGCGGACTGTATCAATAAGGACCATCGGGGAGGCGTCGGTTCTTAGTGAAGTCAAGCCGTCAGGCGCAGACTGAACTTAGAACCGCTACGTCCTCCCCCTGAGCGGGAGCGAGTCCGAATTGATACAGTCCGCCTGTAGCGCGTCCCTTTGCCATAGTGTAGCGTCAGCCCATTCCCGCCATATAATTGATGAACTGCTGTGCCGTTCGTCCGGAGATCCCGCCGTGACTGAGCTCCCATTTGTTGGCCTCTGCGCACAGCTCCTCGTCGGAGCAGGTGATCGACGGGTAGCGCTTCCGCAGCTCTTTCACGATCGTGAAATATTCCTTCGGCGTTGGTTTGCCATAGTAGATCGTCACGCCGAAGCGCGCGACGAGCGACAGCTTCTCCTGCATCGTGTCGGAGCGGTGCATGCCGTTCTCGTTTTCCATATCATCGCGGTCGCTCCAGCTCTCCTTGATCAGGTGACGGCGGTTCGAGGTGGCGTAGATCAGGACATTGTCCGGCTTCGTCTCCATGCCGCCCTCGATGATCGCCTTCAGGTACTTATACTCAATCTCAAAGTCCTCAAAAGAGAGATCGTCCATATAGATGATGAAGCGGTAGTTACGGTTTTTGACCTGTGCGATGATGTTTGACAGATCCTGGAACTGATGCTTGTAGATCTCGATCATCCGCAGTCCCCGGTCATAGTATTCGTTCAGCAGCGCCTTGATGCTCGTCGACTTGCCGGTGCCGGCGTCGCCGCAGAGCAGCACATTGTTGCAGGGCAGCCCCTTGATAAAGGCCTCCGTATTGTCGATCAGCTTCTTTTTCTGAATCTCATAGCCGATCAGGTCGCTCAGGACAACGCGGTCCGTATTGTTGATCGGAAGAAATTCCACGCCGTCCTCCAGATGCCGGATGCGGAAAGCCCTGTTCAGGCCGAACATGCCGACGCCGTAGGCCGCGTAGAAATCGGTGATGATATCGAAAATCTCATTTTCATCCTTTGCCTGCTCAATTTTCTCGCTGACCGCCTGCACCTTTTCGCTGACATTGCGGTTGTACATGCGTTCCTTCTTTGGAATCGCGCGGTAATGGCAGACTGTCGTGAAGCAGTCGATGCCGAGCGCTTCCTCAATGGGGGAAAAGTCGAAATCGAAGAGCCGCTTGAAGACGGCGAAATCCCCCTTCGCAAAGTGGTTGACCGTGCCGTCGTTCGCGCCGACCTTTTCGCTGGTCATGCTGAAGGAATTCTCATTCGTCAGCAATATGAAGGTCAGATAATTGTGCCACAGGTTTTTGTCGAAGCCGTACTGGGTTGACAGGTCGAGCAGTGCCTTCATCTGTTCATAAATGCGCGTGGTCAGCTCCGCGTTGCCTGCCCGTTTCAGTTCGAAATCCTCAAAGATGCCGGAGAGCTTCAGCAGAATGCTGTCCTCCCCGAGGTCACGGTATAAAATTAATTTTGCTGTTTCTCTGTACATGATATCTCTCCTGTCTAATGATGCAGATGATCCTGAAAACATTCGGAATCTGCTCGTTTTTCTTTGAAAAAGTTATTTCCCTGTGTCATCCAAAGAACAGGAAATACCCCAGGACGAGGACGCCCAGGACGATGCGATAGATGCCGAAGGGAATAAAGTTATGCTTTCGGATGTAGCCCAACAGGAAGCGGATAGCGAAGACCGAGACCAGGACGGCGGGGCCCATGACCTTCGCGCAGGGGCGCTATCTCG
>JAJBTX010000016.1:3957-9796 GCA_020860645.1 Lachnospiraceae bacterium
CGGGATCGAGAGGAAGAAGCTGAACTCCGCTTCCACGCCGCGCGTCGTCCCGAGCAGATTGCCGCCGAGGATCGTGGCCCCGGAACGAGAAGGGCCGGGAATCAGCGCCAGCACCTGAAAGACGCCGATGCCGAAGGCGATGGACCAGGGAAGCGTATCCAGGGATTTGAAGCGGGGCTTCGGTCTGTGGTTCTCGACGAGGATGAACAGAACGCCGTAGATGATCAGCATGGCGGCTACGGTCACATAATTATAGAAAATTTCATCGATTGCGTCGTCTAAAAGAAGCCCGATCACAGCCGCAGGCAGTGCCGCTACCATTACCTTGAACCAGAGAATCCAGGTGTCCTTCTTAATCCAGCCGTTTTTCGGTGAGCATAAGGGCCACAGCTTTGGAAAATACAGGACGACCACGGCCAGAATTGCGCCGAGCTGGATGACGACGAGGAACATTTCCATGAATTCCTCCGACACATTCAGCCGGATAAATTCCTCCACGAGGATCATGTGCCCGGTACTGGAAATGGGGAGCCACTCT
Source organism: Lachnospiraceae bacterium (assembly GCA_020860645.1). GTDB lineage: Bacteria > Bacillota > Clostridia > Lachnospirales > Lachnospiraceae > Hominiventricola. The sequence continues at coordinate 4,496 of JAJBTX010000016.1, forward strand.
GTGATACCCTCCACGATTCCCAGGACAATGACCTTTAAAAACTCCAACATCTGTAAAATCTCCTTTGCCAGAAAAATACATTCCCATTGTAGCGAGCGGCCGCTTAAAAGTCAACTTAACAAAAAAAAGGATTTATGCTATGATAATAAAAATGTGTCGATTTGGCGGACTTAAGCGGGGAAAAATTATGAAACAGCGGATGATCGAGAAATTTGAGGAAATCTACGGAAAAGGCGGCGAGGTCAGCGTCTACTTTGCGCCGGGGAGGGCGAACCTGATCGGGGAACATACCGATTATAATGGAGGACATATCTTCGCCTGCACGCTTACGGCAGGGACCTACGCGGCGGCGCGGAAGCGCCCGGACAACCGCTTCCGTTTCTGCTCGCTGAATTATCCGGACAGCGGCATTCTGGATCGCGCGGGTGACGAACTCGATTACCGCGAGGAGGATAACTGGGGAAACTATCCGAAGGGCGTCATCCGCACTTTCATCGCCAAGGGCTACCCGGTGGAGGGAGGACTCGATCTGCTGTACTATGGGGAGATCCCGAAGGGACTCGGCATTGGCTCCTCAGCCTCCATCAATGTGGCGACCGGCCTGATCCTGCGCGATCTGATGGGCCTTGAGAATGTGACGAAGGTCGACATCGCGCTTTTCAGTGCGCTGGCAGAGGGCGAGTACATGAAGAATGGCGGCGGGATTCTTGATCCCTTCACTGTCGCGATGGGAAAGAAGGATCACGCGATCCTGCTCGATACGAGCGATTTCTCTTACAGCTACTCGCCGCTTGATCTGCCGCATGAAAAGGTGATTATCACGAACAGCGGAAAGGCCAGAGAGAGACTGGTGGAGCGCACGCTTGAACGCAGGCATGAGTGTGATCAGGCGCTGCGGGAGCTGCAGCGGGTCATCGCGATCAACAACCTCTGTGAGCTGACCGCGGAGGTCTTTGAACAGGTGCAGGAGATGATCAAGAGCCCGGTGCGTGTGCGCAGGGCGCGCCATGTCATCACGGAAAATCAGCGTACCCGTCAGGCGGTGGAGGCGATGCAGAAGGGCGATATCCGGGAATTCGGACAGCTCATGAACGCCTCGCATCTTTCGCTGAAGGAGGATTACGAGGTATCCTGTGAAGAGCTTGATATTCTTGTGGAGGAGGCCTGGGAGCTTGACGGCGTCGTCGGTTCACGGATGATGGGTGCCGGCTACGGGGGCTGTACGGTCAGCATTGTCGGGGAAGACTCCGTCAGTGAATTTATCGAAAAAGTCGGAACAAATTATACCCGGCGGACGGGCCGCCGGGCAGAATTCTATGTGGTAGAGACAGGTGACGGAGCTATGCAGTTGTAGTTCCTTTTTCTATGCGGCTGTCCCAGACGGAGACGCCGCTGTCCTGGAAGACGTCGCGCAGCCGCTTCCGCAGAGCCTCCTTCGACACTCCTTTGCGAAGCACCACCTGCAGGAAGCCGCCGCCGCCCGCGCCGCAGATCATCTTTCCGGCGATCAGGTCGTCGATGGACAGCAGGATCTGGTCGATACAGAGATTTGTGCAGCCCGCGTCCAGCTTCATCGAGAGCTCCCAGTGTTCACTGAGAAGACGGGCGAAGCCGTCTACATTTCCCTTTTCCAGTTCAAAACGCATCAGCACCGCCGAGCGCTGGATATCGTAGAGCGCGTCAAGGCTGTCCGGGTTATTTCCGATGTAGCGCCCGGTCACCTCGCGCAGCAGGTTTCGGGCGAGTCTGCGCTGGCCGGTGTAAATCAGGCAGAAACGCTCGTTCAGTTCCTCCAGCGTCTCATCGGAGATCTTAAGCGGCGTGCACTCGATCTCCTGCTTCAGGCCGACGTGGGAGGTGACCATTTTGACGCCGGGGGCGAGACCGCCGACCTGGTCCTGCCAGCCGCCGCCCGTCGACATGAGCTGTTCCATGCACAGAACGCGGTTATAGAGTTCATTTTGCGTGGCCTCCATGCCAAGAATATCATAGAGCCCCTTGACGCAGGCGCCGGCCAGAATTGAGCTGGTGCCGAGGCCGGAACCCTTCGGAATGTCGATAACCCGTGTGTTGAAATACAGACCGCCGCCGAGGCGTCCGCAAATCTCCTCTATGGGAATCTCCTCCTGCAGGGGGATGATGCCGCAGACAATCAGCGCCGCCTTATGCAGAGCGAAGGCATCATGCGGGTTCCTGCAGTTCTGCAGCTCTTTCACATCGGTAAACTCCCGGTAGGAACCGATATCAGTCGAGGTGAGGATGATTTTATGCTCCGGAATTTTCTTCAGCGTCACTTCAATTGGCAGTCTGCCGTCGAAAGAGAGGGCTGCGTTCAGCACCGTGCCGCCATGCTCCATGCAGTAGGGCGGGGTGTCGCTCCAGCCGCCGCCCCAGTTGACGCGCACCGGCAGACGCGTGACGACCTCCTCCTTCATGAGCCACAGCTCCGGCAGGTAACGCGTTCCTTCGATCGCCGCGTTCAGGACGCTCGCGGAAATGGTTCCGAAGCATTTTTCTGCCAGCCGCTGTGCCGCGTCGCTGTCCGGAACCAGACGCGACAGGTAATAGTAGATTCGTATTTTACGGCTGAACTGTTCCGGAATATTTTCATCCATCCGGTCCGCCTCATGCACAAGATGGCGCTCGATCCGCGGCGTCACCTCGATATGAACGTCCTCTACCCAGACGCCGTCGTCGATCGCCTGCAGGATGCTCTCGGCCCGCACCTTGTCCAGCAGCTTTTCCTGCCAGGGAAGGATCGCGGTCACATCCGCGCGGCGGAAGCTGTTGCTGAGACTGGTCATTCCGGCGTCCTGTGTCCGGGCAAGCGCCTTCGCGACGGCCTCTTCAATGGTATCGCAGACCGGAAAGACCGGCGCGGTCCACAGCGGCTGACCAAGATCTTCTCCGAACAGACGGTTCTCCTTCGGATTATCCTGGATCCCGTACATGCGGACGGCAAAGCGCCCATCCTCGAGCTTCAGACCGTGCAGGACCGTCCCGTCTGGTACGGTCTCGCCGTTCAGCGTCACACCGGAGAGAATGCAGCCGCGCCCGACCCGGCTGCCGTGATGAATATAGCAGTCTTCGATATAGCTGCCCTCCGCGACGAAGGCGCGGCGGCTGATGTAGCTGTTGCTGACGGCATAGGGCGTGTCCGCCGTGTTGGAATTCACACTTCCGGACCAGCCGAGGAAACGGTATTTTCCGAGATCGACCGTCATCATGCGCAGCAGCTCCTGCGTGGTTCCAAAGTGGATGAACGACGCGGGGGACATGCGGATCAGGCGCATGCGGAAGGGATGCAGCGCATTCCAGAGCGCCGTGCGGCAGGCACGCAGCTGCGGAGTAAAATCGCCCTCCGGCTGTTCCAGGTAGAACTGCTCCAGGGAGGAACCGCTCGCCAGCGGATAGAGAAAGTCCGCATAGAAGGAGAGCCGCGCGTCTTCATTGATGTACGCTTCCGGGTGATCCTTCACGAGTTCATAGAGCGCTGTCAGCAGCTCCCGGTCAAGAATCACGGCGCCGGTGTCGATGTCGACCTTTCCGGAGGCGTCCACCGCGCCGAGTTCCCGGAGCTTCTCCTCGCTCTGCTTGTGCAGGAAATGGCCGACGTTTCCCTCCGCGTCGCGCGTGTAGACGCCATGCTCCTTACCGGTCGACACATCCTCCTTGATTGAAAGAGCGGCCGCGCCGCGGGAATAAAAGTCAATCTGCAGTGCGTTGAACAGCAGCAGTACGTCGCCGGAGCAGACGAGCATGCCCTCGCTGATGCGCGGTGCAACGGTACTCATGCCGATCAGAAATTCGTCGAACAGCGTGGAGCGCCGCCCGTCCGGCAGCAGCCGCGGCACCGGTGAGAACAGCTTGCCGCAGGCGGAGTACTGCGGGATCCGCTTGCTGTCGCCGCCGGAATGGATCACGAGGATACGCAGACCGTCGAGCGCTTCCCTGCGGCATACATAGAGCAGCGCGTTCAGTGTCGCGCCGCCGCTGCCGACCCGTTTTCCACCCGGGTCCGGCAGCACTGCAAAGTGCGTCGCCTCCGGGAGCTGATGAAGCCGCTTCCGATAGGCGATCTGTTCCTCGTAGGCGCGCGCCTGCGCCTCGTTCGAGGCGGTCAGTATGATATAATCCCAGGCCGTCGCCCGTCCGGCGAGTACCTGCTGATAATTCTCGAGTGCGTCGTTATAGGACTGCTGTTCAAACAGTGTGGTATAGTCGGTCATAGTTCCTTGTCCTCCGGAGAATCGTTCCTTGTCACTGTTCGCAGCCCGGCCCGATTCATGTGCATTCCCGCTCCTCATGGGGCTGAGACTGTGAACAATAGCAGCTTTATTATAACAGACCCCTCATAATTTGTGTAGTCAAATCGGCGGAGGTTTGTTATACTATAGGAGACAGCGGCGTCTGCCGCAAATCGCATATACAGACTGGAGGTTAAAGAAGATATGAAGGTAGGCTTTGGCTGTGATCACACGGCGATCGATCTGAAGAAAGAAATGATGGAGTATATGACGCAGAAGGGATACGAGTGCATCGATTATGGCGCGTATGACGCTTCGGTTCGCGTGGACTATCCCGATCAGGGGCTGAAGGTGGCGGAGGCCATCAAGGCGGGAGAAGTCGAGAAGGGCGTGCTGATCTGTGGGACGGGCATTGGAATCTCCCTGGCTGCGAACAAGGTTCCCGGCATCCGCGCCGCGGCATGCAGCGAGCCGTATTCCGCGATGATGACCGCTAAGCACAATAATTCGCAGATTATCGCCTTCGGCGCCCGCGTGGTAGGAAACGAGCTGGCAAAGATGATTCTGGACGCCTTCTTTGACAGCGAGTTCGAGGGCGGCAGGCACGCGGAGCGCGTGCAGAAGATCTGCGATATCGAGGCAAAGTATAGCAGGCAGGTGTAAAAGCCGTCCGGTGTTTTTACAGCAAAAAACATCCCCCTGCCGCAACGGAAAGGGGGATGAAAAAAGGGAGGATGCCGGGGGCTACTCCCCCGGCATTATTATGAAAAAGTTTATTTAAAAGTATTAGCTGGCTGCCTTATTTTGATGGTTTTATTATATGCAGAAATCGTGAAGGAATGATGTTCTTCCGGTTAAGCGTTTTTTAATGAGAAATGAACAAACTATGAACGGAAAATATTTTGACAAAACGGAAGAATTCCGTAGAAATTATGGAAATTGCGGAAAGACTTGACTTGTTTTGTGAAATCAGTATAATTGTTCTTGTTATCAAAGGGGATAGCGCTGTGCAGGCTCTATCCCTTTTGTTATGCTTTTCTCTATCCCCTGGTAG
>JAJBTX010000117.1:0-236 GCA_020860645.1 Lachnospiraceae bacterium
TCCAGATACCATCCCACTCGAAGGCTTCCGCCTCCACCGCCTCATCATCCTCATTCTCGTAGTTCACTACGCTTCCCTCAAAATCCGCACAGTCCTCCTGAAATTTGCTGCTGTTTTCCGACATTTCCGCCTGAAACGCATCGTCCAGTATCCATTCCTCCGCGCGCGAAATTCCGGGTTTCTGGTTTTCACCCTCGCCCGCCGGCCGAGAGAATACCGCGCCGTGCCGCTCCGGG
>JAJBTX010000117.1:246-5598 GCA_020860645.1 Lachnospiraceae bacterium
CTTTCCAACCTCTACCGCCTGCCTATAGAAAACCGCGCCGTTCCCATAAGTTACACGTACAAAGTACTGCACATTCACGCCCTGAAGCGTCAGCCCTTCCAGTGCGTTCCCCGTCGAACCGGTGATATTGTCCTTCGTGAACTTCCACAGATGGCTGCAAATCTCATCCGCACGCTCCGTCCCGCTCCGAAACGAGGTATCCAGGCAGAACAGGTCATAGTCCTCCAGAAGATGCGGCTCATATTCAGAAAATAGGGAAAACAGTCCGCTCTCCACCGCCTGCTCCGCCTGTCTCCTCGCCGACTGTTTCTGAACTGACTGCAGGCAGAGCAGATACAGTGACAAAAAAACCAGAAAGCTGAGCGACAGCCAGACGGTAATCTGCCCGGAGCAGCGCTTAGACGCTGCTGCTCTGAGACACAATCTTTTCAAAAATCGTATTGACCACATCGGTGATCTGACTCTTAAAAATGATGACCAGACCTATCAGTACCACAATAATCAGGATGACTTCCACTGTTCCCATCCCCCGTTCATCGTTCCAGAAATCGCTCCAGAACCATCTGATTCTGTTTCCCAGATATCTCATAATTTTTCTCCTCTATTTATGCTTGAAATGATACAACCGCTGGATACATGATCATAATCAGCACGGTCAGCAGCATCAGTAGCATCGGCAGCAGCAGCTTGCTCTCGCACTCCTCGCCCAGCTTCTTCGCATATGCCTTCCGGTTTTCAAAGGCCTCCCTGGATTCCTCCTGCAGAAGCCCGGTCAGATTCCGTGTCCCTTTTCTCAGATTCTGACTCAGGAGCGTCCCCAGTTTCAGGTAAGACGGCAGCCGACACCGGGTGCCGAAGCGTTCATAGGCCGCGCTCTCCGCCACGCCGCTGCGCATCTCGCGCAGGGTAATGCGCATTTCTTCGTAAGCTTCATTTTGCGCACCGCTCTGTTCATAGCTCTCCACAATCCGCTCCCAGGCATTCCGCATGCTGATCCCGGCTCCCATATAGAGTCCCAGACGGCTGACAATATCCGGATAGGCCAGCTGCAGGACACGTTCCCTTTTTGCCAGCGCTTTTTCCTCCTCCTGCCTCTTTCCAAAAACCATGGCGCAGAGCGCCGCCACCGTCAGCAGCGCGATCAGAAGCCAGCGGTCATCCTTTGCCGGATACCAGGTCAGAGTTTCTCCGAGAAGACTGTCCGGCAGGGGAATCGTTTCCGCACTGCCGTCCTCCTGTGCCGACTCGATCTGCTGTGCCAGCATTTCCAGCTTTTGTTCCTCGTCCGGCTCACTCGGCGGACAGACCGTGACCTCGCGCGTCCAGTCAAGCTGCTGATCCTCCAAAGTGAGCTCCGCGCGCAGCGTCAGCGTCTCCGCCTCCTCCAGTCCTTCATTTTCCACCGTCCCGTCCGGAGAAATATACTCCCAGGAACTCAGATACCATTGGATGGCGATCTCTGTGCCCGGGTAGGTGGATGGCATCAGTACATCCGCCTCGATATGATCCATGTCCGCATTTCCGTTCAGGAAGAGCCCCTCCAGTCCGGCGACGGCCTCGCCCAGAAGCGTTCCCGCCGCCTCCTCCGTGTATGGCAGCTCCTTCAGTCTTACCTCCAGCGTATAGACCGAATCCGCAATCTTCACCTCGAGCTCCTCTGTCTGATCGCCCTTCCCGACTCCGGGTCTTGTCAGCTCCGTCAGCGGCTCTCTGCCATACATGCTGTACACAAAGAACGCCAGACTCAGGAGGCTTCCCGCCGCCGCGACAAGTATCATCTTTGTCCTCTGCTTCATATATCGAACTGCACCATCCTTCTTCCCATCAGGCAGGCCGCCAGATAAATCCCGAGACAGGCCGTCATAACTGCCATCCCCGGCAGATTGTGATAGAGATCCTCCACAAATTCCGCGGAGCCGAGTTTCACGTACAGAAGGACTCCCGCAGGCATGACCATCATAATCTTCTGCTCGAACATTTTTGCTGCCAGAAAGGTATCGATCTCCCTGCGTGTATCCATGATCTGCGCCATCTGCTCCGCCGTACTGCGGATGATCGCGCTCAGGCTGCCCCCGCTTCCCCGCGCCGTGCAGAACACCTCGACAAAGCTTTTCACTTCCTCAAAGGGATATTTTAACGCCAGCTCCTTCAGAAGCGTCTCCGGTCTCTGGTTGTTTTCTGCTTTTTTCAGCATCTCCTTCAGCTCGTCCAGCATCAGCCCGCCGCCCGGAAACATGAGCTGCAGCTCCCGGTAAGACTGCGCAAACGCGTTCTCCACGGAATAGCCCGCCGTCAGCGAGGACGACAAAAGAAGGATCCATTCCCGGAACATCCTGAGGAAACGATCTTCGGCTTTTTTCCGCCTTGAAGCGCTGCACTCTCTGTGCCAGAATACGAGCAGTGGAGACAGAAGCAGCGCGGCGGCAAACATATCGTAATAGAGCCATGCCAGCGCAATGATAAGCAATCCGCCCATCAGCAGATCAGGAAGTATCTCCCTCCCCGCCTTTAAAAATCCCAGCACGCGCCATCTTTTCAATATTTTTCAACTCTCCTGTCCTTTCCTGTACCCCGCAGATCCTGCCGGATACCTGACCGGTCTCCCGGAAGGAGAACAGCGGGTTTAAGGCCACCTGCTCCCCCTCCATGCCGGTCACTTCCGTGATTTCGAGAAGTCTGCGGCTTTTATCGCGCAGTCTCCCCAGATAAACGATCAGGTCAATGCCGGACGCAATCTGCCTCCGTATCGCCTGTAAGGGCAATTCCATCCCCATCAGGACCATGGTTTCCAGTCGCGAGATCGTATCCCGGGTGCTATTCGCATGGCAGGTACTAAAACTTCCGTCATGCCCCGTATTCAGACAGGTCAGAAGCTCGAACGTCTCGGCGCCCCTCACCTCACCCACAATGATCCTGCTCGGACGCATCCGAAGAGACGCCCGTATCAGGTCGCGAATCGTAATCTCTCTGCAATCCTCCGTTCCCGCAGCGCGGGTCTCCATCCTCACAAGATTCGGCACGCCCTGTATCTGCAGCTCCGCCGTATCCTCGATAACGACAACCCGCTCCTCCTGCGGAATATATTCCGAGAGTGCGTTCAGAAAGGTGGTCTTTCCGGAACCGGTTCCACCCGCAATCAGGATAGAATAACCGGCCCGCACCGCGTCCTTCAGAAACAAAGCTTCTTCTTCAGAGATACTCTCCATATCCAGCAGCCGCCTCATGGTCATGGGCTCTGCAGGAAATCGTCGTATTGTGATGATCGGCCCATTTACCGCTACCGGCGGGAGGACAATATGCACCCTGTCGCCATTTTTTAATCGCGCATCCACAATCGGCTGCGACTCATTGACAACGCGGTTGCACGCCCCCGCGATCTGCTGAATAATATCCTGTATCTTTTCCTCGGACGCAAAGCTTTTCTCCCAGCGGAACAGTTTCCCCTTCCTCTCCAGAAAAATACCGTCGGTTCCGTTCACCATGATCTCCGTCACCTCCTGATCCTCCAGAAGCTCCTGAAGCACATCCAGCTTTCGCAGATCATAGAACAGTTCCTGTTTTAACCGGCATCTCTCATTGAGCGGAAAATGGCGTTCCTTCCCGCAGGACAATACCACCTCGTCGATCAGCTCCTGCATCTCCTCATCCGGAACCTCCCGGCTCAAATCCACCCGCTCCAGAACCTGTCTTTTCAGCTCCGCGTACAGCTCGGAGCCTTCCGACTTTTTTGCCATGATCCCTCCTCATTCCTTCAGCAGTTCTCTGATGTAAACACCAGTTTCCCGCTGCCGCAGCATAAGAAGATCCTCCGTACTCTCCAGCACGTTTCCGCATGCCGGAAGCTCCAGCTTCTGCATTTTCTCCAAAATGTCCAGTCCATCTAAAATCTGTAAATACATTTCGTATTGATCCACCTTCGCTCTGGAGATCATGTCCTGCCGCACCGGTACATAGATGCCGTCGCACTGCCTCAGCAGCTCTGCCTCATGACCCATCACATTCCCCAAATCCAATATGACCGAATCATAATGAGTCTGCGTACGAATCAGCTGCAGCAGCCGCTGCCACTCCTGAGCCGTAATCTGGCAGAAATCCGTATAGGACTCACAGGGCGGGATGTAATCCAGGCGATCCAGCTTCTGGATCATACTGTTCAGCCGATAGAGAAACTGCGCTTTATTTTGTCTTAAAAAATAGATCAGATCGGATGCGTTCCAGTGACCGCCGCCCAGATATCCGGCGATTCCGGAGCATTCCTCAAGGTTCAGATATAAAACGTTCTGATTTTCTTTCTCCGCAAGTATTTCTCCCAGTGTCAGAGCAAAAACAGTCTTTCCAGCTCCCCCGCAGGGGGAGAAGACGCCAATCACCCGCGTATCCCTGCGAACTCCTGTACAGGCCCGTTCGCTGTCCTGTTCAGAATAGTAAAACATCACTTCCCGAAGGATATTCTCGACAGACTGATACTTATATACAGCCGGACAGCTACCGATGTCCCCGGATACGCTCCCCTCCGACAGGATGATCACGCTCTTCTGATGTATAAGTTCCCGAAAGGCCTCATACCACTCTGCTGTTATCAGCAATATTTCGATCTCTTCGTCGGACAGAAGCTTCTTCAGCTGCTCCTCGTCTGTGCAGACGCGTACCTGAAACAAATGATTTTTCTTCAGGTTGACGTACTCCATAAAGGCCTTCGCATACGCCTCCTGGGAGTCGGCAACCCACATACCTGTGCTTTTCACATAGTTACCTCCAGCAGCACCATGTTGGTCCTCCTAACTGCTATACTTCATGGAATCCGGCTCAGAATAAAACCGTGAGCCTATGGCGAAATGCCACTTCAAGATAAACGTTTATCACGGTCTCTATTATAAATCCTCTTTTTTCGTCTGTCCATAGAGTTTACAATTTGTTCAAATTTTTTGTGCAACCTTCACAAAAAACGAATTGCCGAAATCGCAAAAAGCAGAGAAACCCCGCTGATTCCAAGGATTCCGGATGTCAAAAGACTAAGAGGTCCAATGGCCACGCAGCAGGAAATTCCCCACAGAGAGAACGCCGTATTGACCGCGTGAATGGCGATTCCGCCCAGAACAGCGCGCAGGCAGAAATTCAGCAGGATCTCAGCCTTGCGCTTCACTGTCACCATAAACAGGACCAGCAGGCAGGCCCCCGCTATGACGAAAATTCCGCTTGTTTTATCCATTTGGCTCGCCTCCTTTTTTCAATATACAAGGTTCCCGTGAAAAATATTCCAGAAACCGTATAAATTTTCCAATTCGCGACTATACTGATAGAAACCGATTTGCCCAATATTGCAAGAGAAATTGATGATGCTCCATTTAAGGG
>JAJBTX010000117.1:5608-9696 GCA_020860645.1 Lachnospiraceae bacterium
TTCCAAATCGCCACAATACTGATAGCAACCGAACTGCCCAAAATGGAAGTGAGAAGCCAATGAAGACGAGAGAAGCCAATTCGCTTAAAGACGCCCGCAGAAAACAGCTTCTGGAAGACATCGCCAACGCAAAATCCGCACTGGACCGCGCCTACTCCAACTTCGAAAATGTGATCGATCCGGATCTCATCGATTCCTCCATCTATGAGCTGCAGGCTGTGCAGCTGAAATACCGCTTTCTCCTGAAACAGGCAGAGCTTCTGGACATGTCCGGAGGATGAGCGCTTAAGGAAGAGCCCGCGGCGAGAAGGAGGCCGCGGGTCTTTTATTGACTTCTTTTTCTTCGTGTGCTACTCTGAGAAAAACGGATAAACAGAGGTAGAAATAATGGAAAAGAAAAAATATTATATAACGACCGCCATCGCCTATACTTCGGGAAAACCGCACATTGGAAATACCTACGAGATCGTGCTGGCCGACAGTATCGCGCGTTATCGCCGCTTCCAGGGCTACGACGTATTCTTCCAGACCGGCACGGACGAGCACGGGCAGAAGGTCGAGCTGAAAGCCGCGGAGATGGGCGTCACACCGAAAGAATTTGTGGACGACGTGGCCGGACAGATCAAGGAAATCTGGGACCTGATGGACACCTCCTATGACAAATTCATCCGCACGACGGACGAGGACCATGAGCGTCAGGTACAGAAGATTTTCAAATACATGTACGACAAGGGCGACATTTACAAGGGCTCCTATGAAGGACTCTACTGTACGCCCTGCGAGTCCTTCTGGACGCCCTCCCAGCTCGTGGACGGCAAGTGCCCGGACTGCGGCCGCGAGGTGCAGCCCGCGCAGGAGGAGGCCTATTTCTTCCGCATGAGCAAGTACGCCGACCGCCTGATCCATCACATCAATACGCATCCGGAGTTCATCCAGCCCGTCTCCCGCAGGAACGAGATGATGAACAATTTCCTGCTCCCGGGACTGCAGGATCTGTGCGTGTCGAGAACCTCCTTTAAATGGGGCATTCCGGTCACCTTCGATGAAAAACACGTCGTCTACGTCTGGCTCGACGCGCTGACCAACTACATCACCGGCATCGGCTACGACTGCGAGGGCGAGTCCAGCGAGCAGTTCAAAAAGCTCTGGCCCGCGGACCTGCACCTGATCGGGAAGGATATCATCCGCTTCCACACGATCTACTGGCCGATCTTCCTGATGTCGCTCGATCTGCCGCTTCCGAAGCAGGTATTCGGCCACCCCTGGCTGCTGCAGGGCGACGGCAAGATGAGCAAATCCAAAGGAAACGTGCTCTACGCGGACGAGCTCGTCGACTTCTTCGGCGTGGACGCGGTGCGCTATTTCGTGCTGCACGAGATGCCCTTTGAAAATGACGGCGTGATCACCTGGGAGCTGATGGTCGAGCGCCTCAATTCCGAGCTGGCCAATACGCTCGGCAACCTCGTGAACCGCACGATCTCCATGTCGAATAAATATTTTGGCGGCGTCGTGACGGACACCGGCGCAGGCGCGGAGGTAGACGAGGATCTAAAGGCCACCGTTCTCTCCACGCTCACCAGGGCAAATGAGAAGATGGATCAGCTGCGCGTCGCGGACGCGCTGACGGAGATCTTTGCCCTCTTCAAGCGCTGCAACAAATACATCGACGAGACGATGCCCTGGGCGCTCGCGAAGGACGAGGCGCAGAAGGACAGGCTCGCCACCGTACTCTACAACCTCGTGGAGAGCATCTGCTACGGCGCCGCGCTGCTTGAACCCTTCATGCCCTCCACTTCCAGAAAAATCCTGGAGCAGCTGAACGCTGCGCCGCGGAGTATGGAAGAAATGGACCGCTTCGGACTCTATCCGTCCGGCACAAAGGTCACCGACCAGCCGCAGATTCTCTTCGCGCGTCTCGATGTGAAGGAAGTGCTGCAGAAGGTCGAGGAGCGCCACGCCGCCGAGGAGGCCGCCAAGGCGCCGGCAGAACCGGTCGTCGATCTCGAACCGAAGCCCGCTATTTCCTATGACGACTTCGCAAAGCTGCAGTTCCAGGTCGGCGAAATCCTCTCCTGCGAGGCCGTGCCGAAGGCAGACCGGCTGCTCTGCTCCCAGGTAAAGATCGGGAGTCAGGTACGCCAGATCGTCTCCGGTATCCGCAGCAGCTACACGCCGGAGGAGATGGTCGGCAAGAAGGTCATGGTACTTGTAAACCTCGAGCCGCGCAAGATCCGCGGCCTCGTCTCCGAGGGCATGCTGCTCTGCGCGGAAGACGCGGACGGAAAGCTCTCGCTGCTGACGCCGGAGAAGGAGATGCCGGCTGGCGCGGAAATCTGCTGAATAACGCAAAAGATAAAGTCGGCAGGGCGGAACTTCCGATACCCTGTCGGCCTTTTTATCTTCGATCCATCACTGCTCAGCCATGCAAACCTCCCGTTCCACTGCAACTTTGCACTGACTCTTATAGCAGGCAATCCCATATTTCAACAACGTACGCATGCCATCCTCCTTCAGCTCTGCCGTATAATCATTATCACGGATCTGCCTCAAGGCTTTTTCGCACTCCTTCTCGAACTGCGCGTTCCGGGCGTACTTCACTTCGATGATAATACCGATTTCTTCCTCCTCAATCTCGATGGCAATGTCATAGTAGCCATCGCCGGATTCCCTGTTGGAATCGACACTCCAGCCATCCTTAAACTCGAGGATACCGAGCAGAAGGCCATGATAGAAGCTTTCCTTGAATTCCTTTCGTACAGCTGTGTCCCTGACGCTGACCGTATTTTTCATAAGAGCTGTGAACAGTCTTTCAACCTCAACCGCATCGCCACTCTTCAGCGCTTCGCAAAAGGCCGCTACGGTCTCTCCGTCCTGTGCGATATTCTTTTCGAACAACTGCAGTACATAGTCCCTGAAAATGCTGCGGACTTCTGTATTCGGAATGGTAAGACGCACCAGATTTCCCACCGGAGTCTCGCTCTGGGTCAGATATCCTGTGGCATACAGAAGACTCCACATATTTTCTACGCTGCTGTACATCGTGTCATAGGTGAGCTGTTCCTCGATCCTTTTCTGCACGGTGTCCCCGGAAATTAATCTTTCAATCTGCGTTTTGGTGACGCCGTCCCCCATCTTCTGTATGAATTTCTGTACCTCTTCATTTCCGCTGGAATTCGTCCAGTAGCTTTTGGGAACCTTATTAAGACTCGTAAGTAACTGATTGCACCAGTTAATCACATCCCAGGGATTATACACGTTCGCGCGGCCGATTTTATATCCGTCATACCATTCCTTTGTCAGCTCATAATACTCACTCAAGTCATAATAAGCAAGCATTTTCTGTACTTCCGCGTCCGTAAATCCAAACTGCTCATCGCACTCTGTCTCTAACAGCGTGTACATTTTGGGATTATTCAGCCCGGTAAAAATACTCTCCTTTGACACACGCAGACAACCTGTCAGAACCGCAAATTCCAGATTGGAATTGGTTTTGAGCGCCTGATGAAATATGCCTCGAATCAGCCGGATCATTTCATGGTAATAGCCACATTCATTTGCCTTTGCCAGAGGGACATCGTACTCATCAATCAACACGATTACGTTTTTCCCATAGTGCTTCGCCAGCAGCTCCGTGAAATTTCTCAGGCTGGAAACCAGAGAGCCATCTTCCATTTCCTTGTCCATCAGCCTGGACAAGAGCTCCTTTTCACTGGGAATAAGACGGGGACTCTCCAACAGGAAACTAAGGCTTCTCGCTTCTTCGTTAATCACATCAACCGCCATACTGCGTGCCACGTTATAATTTGCGCCCTCAATCCCCTTTAAACTGACTGAAATCACCGGATACTGTCCCATATATTTTTCACACAGCTCCGTTTCTCCGGAAATGGCCAGGCCGTCAAACAAACTCTTATCCGTTCCGATTTCGAAAAAATATTTAAGCATACTCATATTCATGCTTTTCCCAAAGCGGCGCGGACGGGTGAAAAGATTCACTTCCCCCCAATTGCTTAAAAGCTCTTTTATCATCCCCGACTTATCTACATAATAAAAATTATTTGTACGTAATTTTGCAAAATCCTCTATAC
>JAJBTX010000121.1 GCA_020860645.1 Lachnospiraceae bacterium
AAAATCTGTCCCGTTACGATTGCAGTTCTTTCCATTTATAATAATCGCAGACAAGCCCGGAGACGGGCACAAAGGAGGAACGACAATGAGTAAAACATTCAAAGAATCTTTACAGTCTTTTGCCCTGAATCAGGTATACAAATATCTGGAGGGAAATCCGGAGGAAAATATTCCGAAGCTGATGGCCTGGGTGGATCGTCTCTGCCCGGATGACTATTATGCGGCAGCACGTCGCGCAATCCGTACGGCGATTGACGAGAAGGGCAACTGGTATCAGCTGATTCTGAAGCTCTACGATCTGGACCCCGGCGTCCGCAAGACTGCTTTCCAGAACTTTCTGATCAACGCGACCTTGAGCGGCACGTCGACGCAGCAGGAGGTTGCAAAACGCGAGAACTGCAATGTCCCGTGGGCCATGCTCGTCGATCCGACTTCCGCCTGCAACCTGCACTGTACCGGCTGCTGGGCCGCGGAGTACGGCAACCGGCTGAACCTGTCCGTGGAGGATCTGGATTCTATTATTAAACAGGGAAATGAACTCGGCACCTACATGTATCTCTACACGGGCGGCGAACCGCTGGTCCGCAAGAAGGATCTGATGAAAGTCTGCGAGATGCACCCGGACTGTGAGTTCCTCTCTTTCACGAACGGCACGCTGATCGACGAGGACTTCTGCCAGGAACTGCTGCGGGTCAAAAACTTCGTCCCCGCCATCTCACTTGAGGGCTTTGAAGAGGCCAACGATTCACGGCGCGGCAAGGGTACATATCAGAAAGTACACCACGCAATGGAGCTGCTGAAGAAGAATAAGCTGCCCTTCGGCCTCTCGATCTGCTACACCAGTGCGAATTACGACGTGGTAACGAGCGAGGAATTCATGGACTACATCATCGACAGCGGTGCGCTCTTCGTCTGGTTTTTCCACTATATGCCGGTCGGAGCAGACGCTGTGCCTGATCTGCTGCCGACGCCCGAACAGCGGCTCACCGTCTGCAACCGCATCCGCGAATACCGCAAGACGAAGTCCATCTTCAGCATCGACTTCCAGAACGACGGCCCGCACGTGGGAGGCTGCATCGCCGGAGGACGCTTCTACCTGCATATCAATGCCAAGGGAGACGTCGAACCCTGCGCCTTCATTCACTACTCCGACTCGAATATCCACGAGATTCCGCTGCTGCAGGCGCTGAAGAATCCGCTGTTCATGGCCTACCATGACAACCAGCCCTTCAATGAGAACCTGTTCCAGCCCTGTCCGATGCTGGAGAATCCGTCGAAGCTCCGCATGATGGTAAAAGCGAGCGGCGCTGACAGCACGGACTATCAGAATCCGGAGAGCGCCGAGCAGCTCTGCAGCAAGACAGACGAGTACGCCAGAAACTGGCAACCCGCGGCGGACGAGCTCTGGGCGGAGTATAAGGCCGCTAACAAAAAGGCTTAAAGAAAATCAACCGCATACTGTACCGCCGCAGCCGCTCCGCGCGCGAGCACACGCTCGTCCACCGCGAAGTGGCTGCTGTGGTTTGGCCAGGCCGCGCCGATCTCCTCATTGCGGATACCGAGGAAGACAAACACACCCGGAACCGCTTCCTGATACTCGGAGAAATCTTCCCCGCTCATAACCTTTTCAAAATGAGTCACAGCCTGCTCCCCATAATTCGCTATAATGGCACGGATGGCGCGCGCCGAACATTCCGCGTCGTTAATCACCGCGGATGAGCCCTTACGATAATCAAGCTCCGCTTCCGCGCGAAAAGCCGCCGCCGTCTCATGGATCACGCGCTCCATAATGAGAGGAAAGGATTCCCGCACCCCGCGGGAATAGGCCCGCGTCGTACCGCCGATCGTGACCTTGTCCGGAATTGCGTTGTCTGCGTCCCCGCCGTGGATCTGGCAGAGGCTGATAACAGCCGGCTCCGTCGCGATAATCTCCCGGTGAAACACGACCTGCAGATTCTGAATAATGGCCGCGGCCGCCGCGATCGGATCGACACCATTATGCGGCAGCGCGCCGTGCGTCGCTTTTCCCTTCACCGTGATGGTAAAGAAATCCGCTGAGGCCATGCGCGGCCCCGCCTCCGCCGAAAATTTCCCCGCCGGAATATCGCCCCAGACATGCGTCCCATAAACGGTATCCACGTTTTTTAACGCGCCCGCCGCAATCATCGCGGACGCTCCCCGCGCGAATTCCTCCGCGGGCTGAAAGAGCAGCCGCACGCTCCCATTCAGCTCATCCTGTATATCGCACAGGATCTTCGCGCAGCCCAGATTCATCGCGATGTGCGCGTCGTGACCGCAGGCGTGCATATAGCCCTCATTCTCGGAGGCATAGTCCGCCCCTGTCTCCTCCTTCACCATCAGCGCGTCAATATCCGCCCGGATGGCGACCGTCCTGCCGCTGCGCGCGCGATCGCCGATATCGACGACGACTCCCGTCCCGCAGAGCACCCGCGGCGCAAGTCCCATCCGCCGCAGCTCCTCGCAAATCATCTCGCAGGTCCGCTGCTCCTGAAAGCCGAGCTCCGGGCAGCGGTGAAATTTCCGGCGCATTTCAATAATATAATCACTGTATTTTTCCGCGTATTCTCGTATCAGCATAGGATTTTCTCTCCTTCCACGAATCATTCTATCTGCTGCGGCTCCCTTTTGCAAGCTGGCTTTATTAAGCTTTTATGAAGAATTTATGTTCTTCCTTGACAAAGGCCCCCTGCCTTGTTATAATCCAAACATAACTTGTAACAAATTCGTAATATTTTAGAATAGATTCGTAAAGATTAACACAGGAGGCACCTATGAGAAGAAAAGCAGTACTCATGCTTTTGACAGCGGCTGGATTGTTCTTTATCAATCCGGCAACGGCACAGGCCGGTCAGCTGAGCCTGAGCCTGGACGGCGGCATTGCCTCCTCCATCAGCCTCGCGAGCAATGCTACGGAAGAAGATATAGAGGAAGCGCTGAACATCGCGGTTACAACGACCTATACCGGACTCTGTGTCGCACAGGTCAATGATTATGTCAATATCCGCAGCGGTCCCAGCCAGGATTACGACGTCGTCGGCAAGCTTTACGCCAATTCCGTCGGCACCGTAGAGGGCTATGAGGACGGCTGGTATCAGATTACCTCCGGAAATGTCACCGGCTATGTAAGCGCAGAATACGTCGTGATCGGCACGGAGGCGGAGACGCTCGCGGAGGAGGTCGGCACGAGGATGGCGACCGTCACCACCGAGACGCTCCGGGTACGCACGGAGGCCACGACAGAATCCTCCATTCTCGGACTGATTCCCGAGGGCGAGGAACTGGTCGTTACCGATGAGACCGACGATTTCGTCCAGGTCTCCATTGAGGAGGGCGACGGCTGGGTTTCCAAGGAATATGTGTCTCTGAGCACGGAATATGTCTACGCAGAGTCCAAGGAGGAAGAGGAAGCACGCCTTGCCAAGGAGGAAGCCGAGAGAAAGGCAGCGCAGAAGGCTGCGGCGGCAGCGACGAGCTCCAGCTCATCATCCAGTACGAGCGTTGGCTCCAGCAGCGGCAGCGCCTCCGGAAACGCGGTTGTCAGCTACGCCTGCCAGTTCGTCGGTAATCCCTATGTATACGGCGGCACGAGCCTGACCAACGGCACCGACTGCTCCGGCTTCGTCATGAGCGTCTACGCACACTTCGGCGTCAGCCTTCCGCACAGCTCCAGCGCGATGCGCAGCGTCGGATACGGCGTCAGCCTGAGTGATATTCAGCCCGGAGATATCGTCTGCTACAGCGGACACGTCGGAATTTATGTCGGCAACAACACGATTGTCCATGCGAGCACCTCTTCGACAGGCATCAAGTACACCTCGCCGGTCACTTACAAAAATGTGCTGGCGGTGCGGAGAATCTTCTAAACTACATAAAGCATACGGGGCGGCCCACTGACGGGCCGCCTTTTTTATTTTCCTCTTGCATTTTCCATATGATGATGTATAATATGAATAAATCAAGACATAGTTTTTAATACTATATTATACAGTTTGGAATTTAAAAGGAGGACATGGCATGACACATTCTGTAAAAGACCCGGGCAGCGCGCTCACACATTTCATTGGCCTGATTCTGGCGGCATTCGCGGCGATCCCGCTTCTGATCACAGCTTCCCGCTACGGCGGCTCCGGCGCGGTACCGGCCCTGGCCGTCTTCGCCTGCAGCATGGTGCTGCTCTACGGAGCCAGCACGACCTACCACACCTTTGATATCTCGGAGACCGTGAATCGCATACTCCGCAAAATCGACCACATGATGATCTTCATCCTGATTGCGGGCAGCTACACGCCGATCTGCCTGATCGCCCTGCGCGACACGGTCGGTATCCCGCTCCTCACCCTCGTCTGGGGCATTGCGATCGCAGGCATCGTGATCAAGGCTTTCTGGATCACCTGCCCGAAATGGTTCTCTTCGCTGCTCTACATCGCGATGGGCTGGCTCTGCGTGCTGGCACTGGTACCGCTCGTACAGACGCTGCCCGCCGCCGCGTTCTGGTGGCTGCTCGCCGGAGGGATTATCTACACGATCGGCGGCGTCATCTACGCACTGAAGCTCCCGCTCTTCAACGCGCGGCATCAGGCCTTTGGCTCGCATGAGATCTTCCACCTGTTCGTCATGGGTGGGAGCCTGTGTCACTACGTTGTGATGTTCTATATCGCGCTGATGTGAAACGGACACAAAAATGGGATGCCGGCGAATCTGCGCATCCCATTTTCTGTAAGATCTTTTAATAGTTTTTGTTGATCACGGGCGAAGAACGCACTCTCCACCGTCGATGGAAACACGCTCCCCAAACATATGAGACGCCCAGTCGGAAGCCAGGAAAAGCAGCATGTTCGCGCATTCCTCTGCAGTCGCGTAGCGTTTGTCAAAATAACCTGCGGTGAACTGAGCGCTCTTTTCCTCCCGACTCAAACTGTCACCAAGCGCATTATCCTCAATGTTGCGTATCATCGCTGTGTCAACACCACCCGGATTAACGCTGTTTACATTGACGCCTTTTGGTCCCAGTTCTGCGGCAGCCGTCTTGACAATTGCCTGCACCGCATGCTTGGACGCACAGTAAACTCCCATGCCTGCGCTGCCGAGAAGCGCGCCATCGGAAGATGTAACGACGATGGAACCCTTCCCCTGAGCAACGAGATAATCCGCGCCATATTTAATCATATACATGACGCCCAGCACATTGGTGCCAAACACCTTATCGAAATTCTCTTTGGTGAAGTTGTTCACATATTCCCATTTTCCTTCATATCCGGCATTGGGGAAGAGCATATCGAGTTTTCCAAAGTGAGCGTAAGCGCCCTCCGTGAATGCTTTCACATCCTCCTCATTATAGATCTGACCAATATAGCAGTACAGGTCGTCTCCCATGTCGAGCTCGCGAATCAGCGCGTCAGCCTTCTCCCGATTACGGGCGATAAAACCGATCTTGCAGCCTTCTCTCTTTAACATTTTGCACAGCTCACGGCCTATGCCGCCTGTGGCACCGGAAACCAACGCAACCTTTCCGGTCATTTTTAAATCAATCATAATCGTTCTCCTTTCTACTACCTTAGTTTCCTTTTAATTTTTTCACCGGCGCTTTCGCAATCGCGACGAGGATCAGCACCAGTCCGACAATCGCAGCCACGGCGAAGAACGTCCACGCGGTGACAAATCCATTGTTCATGCCAAGGAATACCGCCATAATCGGCGCGCACAGGAACTGGCCAAGGTAGACGGCCGTCATCATCGTCGCGGAGATCGCGGCGAAATCCTTCCCGCCGAAGAGCGACTGCCCGACCATACTCGGGACGCTGGCATTGAGCGGATAGCTGAGACCTGCCAGCAGCACAATCAGAACCATCAGCACAGCCGAAGTGCCGGAGCCGATCATGCACATGAGCGCCATGCACCCGACGAAGGCAACGCACAGGATCGTGGTGAATACGGACGCTCCCACTTTGGCAAAAATACTGCCCGCAACCAGCAGGAACAGCGCGGCGATGATGAGCTGCGCGGCATTCCAGTTCGCCGCCGTCGTGCTGGAGAGACCACAGGTCTGCCACCAGGTTGGCGCGTAGGAAGTAAATGCTGTGTAGGCCACGCAGACGCACAGCATGGCAACCGCGAACAGCCAGAAGGACGGGCTCTTCATGGCATCCGCCTTCGAGACGCCGATTGCTCCGATCTGCTCCGTCTTCGCACTGTTGTCAACCTTATCCCATCCGAGGGGCTTCTGCCCCATCTCCTCCGGCGTCTTCACCAGGAAGATCAGCGCAAAGCCACCGATGATCAGCGCAAGCACCGAAATGATCCGATAGCACATCTTGAAGTCAAAATACTGAAAGAGCTGTCCGGCCAGGAATACCCACAGGGCGGCGCCGAAGCCCGCACCTGAGAGGACAATTCCGGTGACCTTCTCACGCTTCTCGACGAACCACTCGGCAATCAGCGTCGAGCACGCAGCGTGCGTGCCGAAGGTGATCACAAAGGAGCAGACGAGTCCCGCAAGGTAGTAGAACACCAGCGTCATGACATTCTGTCCCGGCGTAGCGAAGGTGTACAGCCAGACGTGGAGAATCACGCTCACGATCGAGATCAGCATACATTTGCGGACGCCGATCTTCGGCAATGCCCGCGCCGCAAGCATGCTCAGGAAAATATTTCCGATCGTATTCGCGGTTCCGATATAGCCACACATCGCCACCGACCAGCCGCTGTACTCCGCAAGACTGGCAAGGAAGATGCCGAGCGTCGTCGCCACACCCAGATTCACAAAGATAATCAGGAAGGCTCCCACGGCCGCTTTATAGCCGAAAAATGATTTGTTGTTCATCTGTTTCTCCTCATCAGTCCTGCATTGCCATCGCAGCGTAGAAGCCCTCGCGGATGGCCGTGCCGGCCTTGCCCGGTTTCACGCAGTCGCCGAT
Organism: Lachnospiraceae bacterium; assembly: GCA_020860645.1. Classification (GTDB taxonomy): domain Bacteria; phylum Bacillota; class Clostridia; order Lachnospirales; family Lachnospiraceae; genus Hominiventricola. The sequence goes on from JAJBTX010000121.1 coordinate 6,936, forward strand.
GACAGTCGTCTTCGTCGGATACGCCCACTGGATCGCCTCACCCAGCGCATTCGCGGGCTTCTGGCCAAAGGCGGAGATGATCACGTCAGCGGGAATGACCTTGTCGCCTTCCGGCGTCGAGACCTTCACGCCCTCCGCGGTGATCTCGCAGACCGTCGCGTTCGCCATCTGATGGATGCCGTACTCGTCGAACATGCGGAAGATGCTGATCGCATTGATCGGCATGATATCGCCGCCGATCTGCGGTTTCATCTCCAGGATGGTGATATCGCGGTCCGGATCTGCCTGCGCGATCTCCAGAGCCGTATCACAGGCCGACAGTCCGCCGCCGCAGATGACGACCCTCTTTCCGGCCGGTACGCCCTGCTTGTGGGACTCCGTCACACCGATGACACGCGGATCGTCCATACCCGGCAGCTTCGGGCAGATTGCCGCAGAACCGGTGGCCACAAAGATGTAATCCGCTCCTGCAAGAACTGGATCCTCCGCACCAACTTCGGTGTTCAGAACGATCTTTACGCCCAGCTTCTGAAGCTGTACCCGGTACCACTCTACGAGATCGCGCATGCGTCCCTTGAAGCCTCCAGTCGCAATGTCGATGAAGGTGCCGCCGATATAGCCGTTCTTCTCATACAGCGTAACCGCAGCTCCGCGCTCCGCCGCGCAGCGGGCAGCCTCGAGTCCTCCCGGGCCCGCGCCGATGACCACTACGTTTTTGGAGGTCTTCAGCTTTGTCACTTCCATGTAGTCTTCCAGTCCGGCGGCCGGATTGACCGCACAGCTGAGCTGCGTCAGGCGGCAGAAAATACGACCGATACATTCCTCATTGCAGACCATGCAGGGACGGATATCCTCGCGGCGTCCCTCCGCCAGCTTTTTCGGGAAGTACGGATCTGCGATGGACTGACGGCCAAACTGGATGATGTCGGCATTGCCGCTCTCCAGGAGCTCTACCGCCGTCTCCATCGTGTGGGTTCCGGTATTGATGATCGGATGCGTCAGATGCTTGCGCGCTTCCTCACACACATAGGCCATGCAGGCGTCGCCCACGTAACGGGTCGGGAAAATATAATCCTGCGACTCGTATGCGCCGGCGTCAATATCGAAGGCGTCGATTCCGCACTTATCGAGCACATCCAGCACCTTCATGGACTCCTCCAGGGTACGGCCACCGTTGAAACGGTGATCCAGAGAAATGCGGTATGTAATCGGGAAGTTCGGGCCAACCACACTGCGGATTGCCTGCACGATCTCCAGCGCAAAACGGCAGCGATTCTCAAAGGATCCGCCGTATTTATCCGTACGATGATTCCACACGGAGGACATAAACTGATCAATCAGGTAGCCGGCATGCGCATGAATCTGAATTGCGTCAAAGCCGCAGCGCTGTGCGAAGGTGGCAGCCGTCTTCCAGTCTTCCATCATCTGATCGATCTCTTCAAGCGTCATTTCACGGCATATGACGTTCGGATCATAGAACGAGGGATTCGGAGACGAGGAGATCGGCACCTGACCAAATTTAATCGCCTGATCGCCCAGAACTGTATTGCGGCCTGTGCCCGGGCTGACCTGCAGGCAGATCTTCGCGCCCCAGCGATGCACACGCTCCACCAGGACAGTCGTCTTCGGAATCGCATTGATATTGTCCAGCGCGATCGTCGGGGACCCCTGCGCCAGGGCGCTGTTCAGAAACATCGCGCCGGTGTTGATCAGGCCGATGCCTCCCTTTGCACGCTCCTCATAGTAACGCATTCCCTCTTCGCTGTCCGTTCCGTCCTGCATGGGAGTAAAGGTCCCCATCGGAGAGAAGCTGATACGGTTCTTCAGAATCATGCCATTGATCTTAATCGGTTCCAGTAATTTATTGTAATTATAGCTCATGTCTGAATTCGTCCTTTCTTCTACACTTTCTTAGATGGCCGTCCAGCCGCCGTCGCAGGTCAGAATCGTGCCGGTCACATAGGAAGACTCTTTCGCCGCGAGGAAGACGATCGAAGAATCCAGCTCGCCCTCTCTTCCCGGACGGCACATCGGTGTGCGGTTCTCGATAAATGCACCCATCGCTTCCATCGCCTCCGGTCCGTTTGCCTCAGACGCGAAGAATCCGGGGCAGAGCGCGTTGACATTGACGCCCTTCGTCGCCCACTCAGTCGCCGCCTGGCGGGTCATATTGATCACGCCGCCCTTCGCAGACGCGTATGCGATCACCGGAAGCTCCTTCAGGCCACCCTTGCCAAGGATCGAAGCGATGTTGATCACACGGCCATAGCCCTTATCCAGCATGATCTTTCCGAAATACTTCATGCAGTAGTAAGCGCCGTCCAGATCAAGGGAGAGCACCTTGCGCCACTCCTCGTTCGGGAGCTCCTCCAGCGGAATGCAGGTGCCGCCGCCGGCGCTGTTCACGAGGATATCCACCGTTCCGAGTCCCTTCACGACCGCGTCAACCGCCGCCTGGATCTCCTCCACTTTGGTCACGTCGCACTTCACCGGGAGACATTGCACGCCGAGTGCCCGGATCTCCTCCGCCACACCGTCCAGCTTTTCCTTGCGTCTTGCCAGAATCGCCACATCGGCCCCCTGCCTCGCCAGAGCCAGCGCGAACTGCCGTCCAAGACCCGCGGACGCACCCGTCACAACTGCAACATTACCTGTCAAATCAAACATAGCTTTTTCCTCCTTTTAATGGTAATTATTTTAC
>JAJBTX010000013.1 GCA_020860645.1 Lachnospiraceae bacterium
TTGTTTGCCATACCCTTTTTGCTTTCTAACCGCTACGTTCCAGTTTCAAACTTTCCTCACGTCCCGTTCTATTCGTTGTAAATCAGTGCCATCATTGTGAGCTCCTCGTCGGAGTCATTCTCAAAGCCATGACTTTGGCCGCACTCGATCAGACAGACATCGTCCGGCCCCACCGGGATCCGGCTCCCATCGTTGTCGATGAATGTACCATGTCCCGACAGGATATAATAGGGCTCGGTCTCGCCGATATGTTTGTGCACGCCGATACTGCTGTGCGGCGGCATCTTTACCATCGAGTACAGCCTTCCATGTCCGTTCAGCTCCTCGGGCTGCAGGATGCGGTGCATTTCCAGCGTTCCCTTCCCTCCCTGAAGATTTTCCGATAATACAATCTGTGCTTTACGTACCATTTTAATACTCCTTTCTTTTTATTTCCGATCAAACAGATAAATACTGAAGAAGGACACTTCGTCCGGACTCCATTCCATGCTGATACCCATGGATTTTGCCAGCGTCATCGCGTCAATACAATAGGCAGACAGGCAGGAGAACGGCGCCTCTCCATGAGGACAGGGCTTTCCCTCCGGCATCCGGCAGGAACTGCACATGTTGCAGGGGCCTGCCATAATCGCCCGTCCGGCTTCCGTCATACCCGCTTCCTTCAGCTTCTGAATCAGTGCGTTCGTCATGCGGGTGTGTTCCTTTTTGATGGCTTTCGTCACTTCATCATCATACGCGCTGTCGACAGGCGTCAGGGAGCGCAGCGCAAGCCCTTTATGAAAGGCAAGTGCCTTCTTCTTCATCTCCTCCACGGTTCCGCAGGAAGGCGGACAGCCATAATTGCGGCCATAATTTCCGCAACGGTTCTCCTCACAGTACTGTCGGTACTCCGGCACAAAAAGGAATTCCTCCGTGCCGATTACCGCCGCATCATGAAAACCACAGGAGAGTGCCATCTCCACCATTTGTTGTGCTTCCATATCTTCCACCCTCCGGGATCTGTAAATTTCTTTTTTCAGTCCTCTGTCTCTTCCAGCTCAATCTTTTTCAGGGCGCGCATCAGTTTCAATACCAGCTGACGGCTCTCCTCGCCGAGCGATTCGTAGGCGTCGACAAGCTCCTGATACTCCGTCATTTTCGACCGGAGCCGCGCCTCCTGGGCAGAGCCGTGCCGCTCCTTTGACAGACAGAGCAGATAATCGGTCGTCACATGAAAATAGTCCGAAATCTCAATCAGAAGATCAATGCCGAGCGTTTCTGTATTCCGCTCCACTCTGCTGATTTTCTGCTGTGACACGCCGACAAAGCCCGCCAGTGTGTCCTGGTTCATACCGCGCTCTTCGCGCAGCGCGCGAATTCTGTTTTCCATAGTACCATACCTCCTTAAGAAATATGGTACTATGTCGTTTTTGAACTTATACTCAGATACCGGATTATGATGTAATCTGATTCGGTGTATCTGCGTTTTCTCTCTTCGCCGCTTCCGCTTTCAGAGGCCTCAGGGTATCCCGGTTGATCCGGAACATAAAAAACGCATTGCAGGCAACCGCGGCAACCTCCGCGATCGGCCAGGCCAGCCACACCATGTTGACATTGCCCGTCTTCGAAAACAGGTATGCCAGCGGTACGAGAAAGACGAGCTGGCGGAACAGCGACACCAGCATACTGTAAATACCGTTTCCCACCGCCTGATAGAAGGAGCCGATGACGATATTCGCCCCTGCGACGAGGAAACATACCGACAGGATCCGCAGCGACGGAACCCCGATCGAGAGCATTTCATCGGAGGCGCTGAACAGAAGAAGCAGCTGCTCCGGCAATATCTGGAAAATGGCGAAGGCAATGACCATAATGCAGGTCGCGTAAAAGATCGCCAGCTTCAGCGTTTTGATCATCCGGTCGGGCTTCAACGCTCCGTAATTGTAGGCGATGATCGGCACCATACCATTGTTCAGACCGAACACCGGCATGAAAGCGAAGCTCTGCAGTTTGAAGTAGACGCCGAATACCGCCACGGCCGTTGAGGAAAAGACCACGAGGATGCGGTTTACACTGAAGGTCATCACCGAGCCGATCGCGACCATCAACACCGACGGCACACCTATGTACAGGATCTGTCCGATCGCTTTCAGATCCAGGCGGAACTTCCGGAAATCCAGATGCAGCTCTTTGTTTACCTTTATATTAAAGATCAAAGCCAGGCAGCCGGCCAGAATCTGCCCGAGCACCGTCGCCCAGGCCGCGCCCGCGATACCAAGCTTCGGCGCGCCGAACAGGCCGAAGATCAGGATCGGGTCAAAAATGATATTGAAGATCGCGCCCAGGCCCTGCGTGAACATGGTATAGATCGTTTTCCCGGTTGACTGCAGCATCCGTTCGAAGGTAATTTCCACAAAGATGCCAAAGCTCATACAGGTAACGACGGAAAGGTAATCATAGCCATAATCCGCAATCACATCGGAAGCTCCCTGTACGACAAAAAACCAGCGGGCGATCGTGAGCCCGATCACCAGGAAAATCAGGTAACCGCAGGCGCTGAGGAACACACCGTGCATGGCCATCTGGTTCGCCGTATCCTGCTTCTTTTCGCCCAGAGCCCGGGAAACCAGGGCGTTCATACCTACCGCCAGGCCGCTCGCAAGTCCGATCAGCAGATTCTGCATCGGGAAGGCCATCGACACCGCTGTCAGCGCGTCCTCGCTGATTCTTGATACAAAAATACTGTCCACCACATTATAGAGCGCCTGCACGAGCATCGAGATCATCATCGGCAGTGCCATCGTAATGAGAAGCCGGTTGACGGGCATCGTGCCCATCTTGTTCTCGCCTCCCGCAGGCGCGTTTATCTCATTGGTTGCCATTTCATTCCTCCATATAACGTTTAATCGCGGCAATCGCGTCCTGCATCACGCGGTCGCCCTTCGCCATACCGTAGTCCCTCGTGTCTACGGCCAACACCGGTATCTTTCTCGGAACGCGCTCGCGCACGCTCTCGAGCGCGCAGCGCACCTGAGGACCCACCAGGACGATGTCCGCGTCGTCCCTGTCCTCATCCAGTCCTGCCAGCGAGGAGACAATCACCTCCGCCTCCATCAGATTGGAGCGGGCCCAGGCCAGCATACGGTCCCGCAGGATACTGGCCGAGGTTCCGGAATAACTCACAAGAATAATCTTCATTCTCTCTTATCCCCTGTTTCTAAAACCTTTGTATTGCCTTAGTCCCCGTATCCGTTCGGGTTTCTGCTCTGCCATCTCCAGGTATCCGCGCACATCTCGTCAATGCCGTACTGCGCCTCCCAGCCAAGCTCCGCCTTCGCCTTCGCCGGCGTACAGTAGCAGGCCGCGATATCGCCCGCGCGGCGTGGCTTGATCTCATAGGGAATCTCCTTCCCGCAGGCCTTCTCGAAGGCCCTGACGACCTCCAGCACGCTGTAGCCCTGTCCGGTTCCCAGATTGTAGATCCGGACACATTTTTCTTCCTTAAATTTCTGCAATGCTTTTACATGCCCTCTCGCGAGGTCGACCACATGAATGTAATCCCGCACGCCCGTCCCGTCCGGCGTGTCGTAATCATCTCCGAAGACGCCGAGGCGCGGAAGTCTGCCGACCGCGACCTGCGCGATATAGGGGAGCAGATTGTTCGGGATGCCCTTCGGGTCCTCTCCGATGAGCCCGGAGGCATGCGCGCCGATCGGATTGAAATAGCGCAGCAGGATCACATTCCACTCCGGGTCCGATCTCTGAATATCCATCAGCACCTGTTCGAGCATCGTCTTCGTCTGTCCATAAGGGTTCGTCGGGCTCTGCTTCGGACATGTCTCGCTGATCGGGATCTCCAGCGGATCGCCGTAGACCGTGGCCGAGGAGCTGAAAATAATATTCTTCACACCATGATGCCGCATCACATCGCAGAGAAGCAGCGTCCCGGCCATATTATTATAGTAATATTCAATCGGCTTCGCCACCGACTCTCCCACCGCCTTGTAGCCCGCGAAGTGAATCACCGCCTCGGGCTTCTCGATCTCAAAAATGCGGTCCATCTCCGGCCGGTCCAGCATGTCCGCCCTGTAGAATTTCAGCGGCTTTCCCGTAATCTCCTGCACACGCTGCACCGCTTTTTCGCTGGAATTATAAAGGTTGTCCACAATGACCACCTCGTAGCCCTCGTCCAGCAGCTCCACGCAGGTATGGCTTCCGATATAGCCCGCGCCGCCCGTCACCAGAATTTTCATAATCTCTCACCTCATCCATCTGCAATTTCGAAGTTGCCATTCAGTGTATCATACTTTATGTAGAATGGCAAATAGCAAAAAAAATCCTGCTTTAACATCCCTGCCGATTACAGCAGAAGAGGTTAAAGCAGGAAGCATGTCTGATAAAATTACGAGATATGAATATCCATCTTCTTCTCATAGACAAGCATCAGAAGAACGAGGATAAACAGTAGCACCGCCGCCAGCTGGAAAGAAAACAGCCCCTGCGTCTTCCCCAGAGCGCTGCAGATGGCGCCGATTACCACAGGCGAGATGAAACCGCCGATTCCTCTGGCTGTATAGCAGACCGAGGTTGCCACCGAGGTATAGCGATGCGGAATCAGCGACGACGCCAGATTCAGCTGGCAGGGGGCGCTGATGCCATAGCCAATCCCGATCGCGAGCGCGCCCAGCATCATGGCAGGCACGCTTCCGGCGAAACAGATAATCACAAAGCCAATCGCGGTGATCAGATAAGCCAGAGGCAGAATGTACTGCTTAAACACCGGAATCATACGTCCATACAGAGCAGACATGATCAGTCCGCCCACCGTAACCATGGAGGTGATGAAACCGACCTGCGTCGTGGTGGCGATCCCGGAGTTGACCAGATACAGAGAACTGTTTGTCAGGAAGACAAAATACAGCAGCTCCCACATGACCATAAAGGCTCCCAGTATAAGCAGCGGTCTGGACAGTGCATCCCGCATCCGCGGCTTTTTCTGATCCGTCTGCGGGCTCTCCGGAACCGGAATGTCCGGCAGCGTGAACAGGGCAAACAGATAGAAGGGCACCGATACACAGGTGGCAAGGAAGCAATAATGCCAGTTGAAGCTGCCCATCCATCCGCCAAGCGTCTGGAACACGATGCCGCCGATACTGGTCACAGCCGCCGCGTAGCCGAGCATGGACTGCTGTTCATGACCCTCAAAGAGATCCATAATCAGGTCGATCGTAATCGGCATGATAATACCGTTGGACAGCCCCAGGATAAACCGGCACACCAGAATCTGATAAATATTGTCAAAGAAAAGCGGACCGACTGCCCCGATCAGCATCATCAGAAAAGCAGCCCAGAGCAACGTTTTCTTCTTCACATATTCCGTCAGCTTCGCGTAGATCGATGGGAAAAAGATCAGGCAGACAGACGGTATGCTGACAATCATCTGGACAAGCTGTACATCCACCTCCGGCATGGCCTGGGAGATCAGCGCAATCGCCGGGGAAGCTGTACCGGCGCCGATGTCCGGCAGTGCTGTACACAGCACCGCCGCCATCAGAACCCATTTACGATTTTTCTTCATTTTTTAATTTTCCAGAATCTTACGGCTTTCCACATACATGGCCTCACGCCACTTTTCGTGGATATCGAAAAGATCGCAGTGATACACAGGATGCTTCACAATGTCCGGTGTGTATTTTCTGGCAAAAGCCGCGCCCTCCCGGTAAGCGGTCTCGTCATCCATTCCGGCGCCGCTGCCCCAGAGTCCGAGCATGATCTTGCCGTCCGCGAGCTTCAGAAGCAGTTCGATATCATTCTGCGCCTGCGGCTCCCAGATATCCGCGCCTGTGGCCAGGATGCACGGCATCAGTGCCTCGTTCTTGCCGCAGCAGTGCATCTGATACTTCATTCCGAGAGAATGCGTATAGTCCACCATCCTCATCACATAAGGCACCAGCATTTCCATGCAGACATCCACAGAGAAGAACGGGGAGCGCTGGGAACCCCAGTCGTCGTGCAGATAGATAACGTCGCAGTCAAAATCATCTTTATAGTGTTTGATGATTTTTTCATAGACACCGCAGCACGCGTCAAAGAGCTCGTGCACCGCTTCCTGCTGATCCTCATCGATCAGCGCCACCGCGGCGTCCTCAAACTCCAGCAGAGAGATCAGGCGCTCAAAGAAGCCGGTAAATATCCAGCCCACACGCAGATGATCGTCGCCCGCAAGGTATTCCTTATTCGCTGCCGCGCTCTTCGCCCAGTCCCAGGATTCCACATCCGGAATCACAAGCTTTTCCTTCCAGTCACAGATATCATCCAGGAAGGGCTTGCCCGGACGGACCATGGAGCCGCCCGCTACCGGAACATACTCCCAGTCGATGCCAAAGGCGTCAAGGCCGCCCTTCTTGCTGTCATCCATATACTCCATGCCCTCCGCACCCATGACGAATCCGCGGGCGATGGCATCCGGATAGCAGGCGGGGCACAGGCACATCGTGTCATAGTAGTCCGGCATCCAGTAAGGTTTTTCATGATTCAGAAGCATCATGAAATTTTCCCGCGGGGAAATCGGGGTCGTATACCGGGGAACAATGCCCGGCTCCGGCTCCTTGTTTCCCACACTGGGAATCTTGAAATAGAGACCCTTGTGGGTCAGTTCGCTTTCATCAAATTTTCTGCCCATAAGTACAGCACCTCCTTAAAACATTATGGAACTTTACTGCTCATCAATCGCCGCATACATGGCGTCGATATTTTCCTTCGGCATATTGGCCGGCAGCGTGCAGGAAGGAGCGAGAATGAAACTGTTGCCCATCTCGGCTATCTGCTGTTTCGCCTCCTGATAGATTTCATCCGGTTTTCCGAATGAAAGCGTAGCCGGAGCGATGCTGCCGGTGAAGGCCATCATACTGCCAAGCGTATCCCGGATCTTGTAAAGATCCGTAAAGCCGTCCGAGTCGAAAAGACATCTTCCCTTCGGGAAATCCTTAAAATAATCAAGGAAAGCGGTCCAGTGCGCGTCCATATGGAAGAACACGTATCCGCCGTGTTTCAGGACAAAGTCAGCCTGTCGCTTGATCAGCGGCCAGCCAAACTCTTCGAACATTTCACGGCTTACCAGATTGCAGTTTGCCTGTACGCAGGGGGCGATCGTATAGGTCACCTTCTCGCCCTTCGCTGCCGCTTCCGCCACCGTCGCGTCAATCCTGGCCGCGTTCGCCTCCTCGTACTCGTCCATGATCATATTCATAACTGCAGTGATCTTGTCCGGGCACTCAAAGAGATCCGTAAAGAAATCCATCAGGCCACGGCCAAACGCCAGCACATCATAGGGCGCAGGCAGCAGATCTCCGGTAAAGAAGGGGAAGCCCGCCTCGCGATAGAGAGCCTTGCTGCGCATACCCTCCTCGAAATCCGCCTGCATCTCGTCCGCATCATAGCCCATGCGTTCAAAGATACACATGTTCTGGAACTTCTGCCATCCGTTTTTCAGGATCCAGTCATAGTCTTCTTCCGTGATGATGTGATCAAACACAAGCTGCCACATCTCATTTTCCGGGAGCTCCTTTCCCGGGAGAAAGGTCCGTGCCATATTCGGCACGCCAAGGAATTTGGAACTCATACCGATGGCTGCCAGATAGTCAACCTTCGGGAATTTCGGAAGAAACTCGTTTACAATCCGCTTTGTCATTTCCTCGTGTTCACGGATCATATAACCGAAGGTCGTATCCGGATCGAGGTAACGAATCAGTGCAAATTCGCCGGAGAACAAGAGGGGCGTTCTGTCCCTCTTGATTCCGCTCATGGCGTCAATGATACGTTCCTGACGCTGCAGCAACATTTCATGGTTATCCATACTCAGCCCTCCCTGCCAATGGGCATATGCTCCCTGCTGTATTTCGCGGAATAACTGCCCAGCTCATCGAGGTAAATCTCCTCCACCTGCGGGAACATGGCCGCGATACTCGGAATACCCACGATAAAGCCGCCGCCCGGCGCGTAGGTGTCGATTGCCCTGCGGACTTCCTGGCGGATCTTCGCCTCATCCGGCTGCGGGAAATCAATGGCCGCAATATCGATGCCGCCCTGGAAGGCGATCTTGCCGCGATATTCCTTCTGCAGCTTCACCAGATCGTTCTGCGGGATGGCTCCCTGCCAGATATCAATGCCGATGTCGATCATACCCGGAATCAGGGGTTCCAGGAAGGTGTCGCTGTGGTGCATGAACAGGATCTCCTTCTCCGTGGAAAATCCCTTGATATACTCGATCAGCTTCTTCTCACGGGGACGGAAGAAGTGGTCCCAGGTCTCCGGAGAGAAGAAAAGGGAATGCTTGGAACCCCAGTCGTCGTGATAATAAAACAGATCAAATTCCGTCGCCTCATAAAGCTTCTTTGCATAGGCCATCTTGAACTCCAGCACGCAGTCCAGGAGCTCTTCATAATCCTCCGGATCCGTGAGCATGGCCATCAGAGCCTCCTCGAAAGGCATCAGCGCATGGGTGCGCTCGAACATCCCGCAGGAGCAGGACATCCCGACAAGCGTCGTCTCGCGGTCAGTCTGGTCCGCAATCGCCTTTACTCCCGAGTAGTCAATATTCTCGACAGAAGGAACCTTCACCTGATTCTTCCAGTCCTCAATATCTGTGATAATATCGTGTCCCGGCAGAACGCAGGGAAACGGGTTCAGCTCTTTGTTTCCGCCATAGCCCCACTGGCAGCCCCACTCGTCCCGCATATTCTCGTCATAGGCGCCCGTCAGCGGATCGAGCATCAGGTTCAGACCATTGAGATCCGTGCAGAGATACTCCGGGTTTCCCCAGTGAACCGTCTCTAAAAAATTCTGTTTTGGTGTCATATACGCTTACCTCCCAGCCTCTGCAGCATGTCTCTTTGCAAGTTCCGTATGAATCTCCTCAACCTTCTTGTCATTCAGCGGGTTCAGGAAGGTGACAACAGCACCAACGATCAGCACGATCATCGGGAGAACGGTGGTCAGGTTCATGATGCCGGCTTTCGCGGCTTCCGTCACGTTCTCAGCGTCAAATCCGACAGCGACAAGTCCCCAGCCAACAACGATACTGGAAAGCGCAACGCCGATTTTGATTACCATCGAGAGCATGGACATCAGGAAAGGCTGAATATTCTTGTGATGCTTATAATTCGCCTTTCTGCGAAAGGCACCGATGGGGTTATGAAACACAAAC
>JAJBTX010000043.1:0-3527 GCA_020860645.1 Lachnospiraceae bacterium
CGCAATATCCCGACTGGGACGAGTTTGAGTGAGAAAAAATCGGGAAGTTAAGGTTAAATGTTCCACATAAATATTCAGCATAGTCCTCTCCGATCAAACCAGTGTACGTTGCGTCACGTTTCGCGGCCAATGTACTGTAGCTTTTTCCTTTCCAGCTTCTGCTCGGAAGTGCCAGGTCAACGCCATACCTGCCAAACCCCCATGTTGACAGAGGAATCTGCGTGACGAAATCCTCTTCATTGATAATATTATAAATGTTTTCATACCCATTCTCTGTGGCATTCTTCGATACCGTCGGCGCCGCAAAAGTGTACGCAAACACATTATTCTGGGTGTATTTATCAGTAAGTGTCGCCGCCACCAGATTCGCCACTCCGGCTCCCCTGCTGTGGCCGGTCACATAAAACTTAATCCGGCTTTTGTCAATATCGCCCAGAGTGTCCAGATAGGATTCCAGCTGCTCGATCAGATCATCCGCCGCCAGGCGGAATCCCGTGTGATCGGCATTCGAATCGGATTTGCTTTCACTGATATTAAAATTGCTGTACCATTCTTCATTCCCACTCGTTCCTTTTATGATGATGGCTATCAGCTTTGTATCTTCATAATTCTTTTCGCCAAATGCAAAAGACACCACATCATTGTCATCATCCGACAAAGGATAATCATAATTGTAGGCTTCCACTTCAAATCCAAAATCCTGCAGTGCAGCCTCCACGCTGTCACTCGCCGGTTCCCCACCGGATTCCACATACGCCGATGAGCTCAATGCGATTGAGGCAATCGCCAGCTCATGGCAGTAGGTGCTGGTTGTATTCTGAAACCAACTGTCTGTCCAGTCAACGGAAATATCTGTCGTAACATCATCAGATGCCTTTATCGTCACATCGGCCGTGGTGGTAAACATTTCCGTCTGAAACGTCCACATCTCCTTTGTAATAGCCGCATTCACCGTGCCATCCGTAAATTTGATAAAGCCCTTGTCTACCGTCACATAGTATTCTGTGCTCGAGTCAAGCAGCGTATGAGCATTGAATGGTTTCAACAGGAAAGTTACATCATTTATGATCGAAACATCACTGCTGGTTGTACCCTCAATTCCATAAAAGGTATTCACATAGTCATCATAAGTGACCTCATAGATCAGTTCATCATCCATAGAACGGAATATTTTAAGCGTCCCTGCATCAAAATCAAGATCCGCGAAAGTGACATTGTTTGGGGTATCCATGCCAGATATTTCACGGTCGAATGTGATAGAAAATGTCGGCGTATTTGCCGCATTGTAGCCCTGGTTATCTGAACCGTTTTCAGGGGAAAGGGACACGATTTTCGCATACTGAGGGTCGCCTCCTTCCGGAATAGAACCTTTTGCAAGCTCAACGCTATAAGGGAGTCCCTGTGGAAGTTCTGTGACAATTGTCCCATCAAACATATACCAGTCGCTTTCATATAATTCCACCGATATGTTCAGATTCCTTGGTGTTTTAATATAGGAAAGTGCATCGCAGGAATCAAATATATCGTCCATGCTCGTTACATTACTCGTATCGAAATCGCTTAAGTCAATGCTTGTTAAGCTGCTACAGCCGATGAACATCCGGCTCATATCAGTTACGCTGTATGTCTCAAGTCCACTTAAGTTTATACTTGTCAGGTTGCTGCATGCCAGACTGCCTGATGTTCCAAACATGCCTCGCATAGTCGTTATACTATCGGTTACAAAGCCGCTTAAATCTATACTTGCTAGGCTACTACAACCGCAAAACATCCAGCTCATATTCGTTACACTGGAGGTGTCCAAGCCACTTAAATCTATATTGGTCAGAGAAGTGCATCCGATAAACATATAACTCATATCAGTTACATTGCCTGTGTCAAGTCCGCTCAAATTTATGTCCGTCAGGCTACTGCATCTGCTAAACAAACTGCTCATGGCTGTCACGTTGCCTGTGTCAAAGTTGCTTAGATCTATACTTGCCAGACTACTACAATCCGAGAACATGCCACCCATTGCCGTTACATTACTCGTATCCAGACTGCTCAAATCTATGTTTTCCAAACTGCTACAACCATTAAACATATTGTTCATAGACTCTAATCTGCTAGTGTCAAGGCCTCTTAAATCTATATTTGTCAAACTGGTACAAAGGCTAAACATACCATTCATATTCGTTACGTTGCCCGCATTCAAATTACTCAAATCTACACTTGCCAGGCTACTGCAGCACGAAAACATACCACTCATATCCGTTACGCTGCTCGTGTTTAAACCACTTAGATCTACTTTCGTCAAACTACTGCTGAACGAAAATACACTACTCATATTTGTTACGTTACTCGTCTCTAATCCGCTTAAATTTATGTTTGTCAGGTTTCTACACCAACTAAACATACTTTCCATAGATGTCAGACTGCTCGTATCAAAGCCGCTTAAATCTATGTTTTCCAGACTGCTGCAGCCATAAAACATATAGCTCATGTCCGTTACATTTCCTGTGTCTAAGTTGTTTAAATTCACACTTGATAAAGCATCACAATTCGAAAATAAATTTCCCATATTTGTTACACTTCCAGTATCCAGACCGCTTAAATCTATGCTTTCCAGACTACTACAGCCGCTAAACATATAACTCATATCCGTTATTGTTCCTGGATTAAAGCCACTTAAATCCACACTGGTCAAATTACTGCAATGCCGAAACATATAACTCAAATCAGTTGTTTCACTCAAGTAAATTTCAGCTTTCAAAATATAATAGCGATAAGAATACCACGGTGCTCGGTCCTGATCCGTACTCGTTGAGAACTCTCCGGTTCCTGTCACTGTTAATGTATTATTTTTATCAATCACCCACGTGACATTCCCATCACTTCCACTCGCGATGTTGGACGCTCCAAAAGAAGAAACCGTCTCCTCCGCAGTTTCCTCCGTCTCTACCACTTCTGTAGTGCCTTCCTGACCTGCCTCCTCCGAGGAGACGCTTTCTCCCCCATCCACAGCAGAACCATCCGTCGCAGTATTCTCCTGCTCCTCTTCCACAGGTTCCTCCACTTCCGAGAATTCTGTCTCCAGGGACTCCTCGCCGACTTCCTCCTCTGCGCCGTCCTCAACATTCGTAGCATAGACAAGTAAGGAAGTGTCCACACTCCCGCACATCAGTACAACCGCCATCACCGCTGCCATAATTCTCTTTCGCATTTTCGTCCTCCCTCACTTGGAAATTATGCTTTTGTTAATATTCTACATGGAAAATATGTATACCGCAACCTTTTTTATTCAAAAGCCCCTGTAAAATAAGACGAAGGAGCAGGTGTCAACCGGCTCCTCCGCTATATGTTTTCTCTTGTTTTGCAAGGAATTCTTTTGCGCCCTGGTACTCCTCGATCGAAGAGCCAACCGCGCGGCAGGCCTCGTCTAACGGCAATCCGATATTTTTCATAATACGGTCAATATTATGTATCCTGCTCTGACAGACTCCCTGCATAAAGATTGTCTTCGTCTCATACTCCAGAATTCTTCCACC
>JAJBTX010000043.1:3627-9180 GCA_020860645.1 Lachnospiraceae bacterium
CTCATACTCCAGAATTCTTCCACCCATGATTTCCTTTACCCCTTTCATGATTTTGTCATACTTTATTGCAACATTCTCTACGACCTTGATACTCATTTGCATAAGAGTCTTACACATAAAAGTATTGATCCTTCCCTGCTCCACCAGCTCGTCCAGCCGCTGCGCGATGTACCGATACTCCTCTTTCAGCGCCTCCAGCTTCATGGCATCCTTTTCATATTCCTCAAAATACTTCTCATGCGTGAAGATATAAAACGGAAGCAAAAACAGCAGATTCTTCTGAAAGATCCTCTCCAGTGTGTAATCCGTCAGCCGCATGACCCGCACTTCGTACAGGGTCTTCTGCCCGGGCGTGCTGATCTGAATCTCCGTGCTGTCCGCGTTCCTCCATATTCTCTTGTAAATCTCTGAAAATCCGGCGAAACGCCTGATTGTCCGAAGACAAATGAAATTCAGATCTGTTTTTAACTGTCTGTATTATTTTAACTCACTATATGTGTATTGTCAAGCCGCAATACGCTAAAATTTTGTAAAATTTGAGTGCCAGTCAAAAAAGCACTCAGACAGAAACCTAGTCCGAGTGCTTTACTGCTTTCCCATATTCTCTTTGCATTCACATCGCCGCTTCTGTCTCCAGCTTTTCGATCGCCTGCCGGATGCGCCGGGCGCTCTCCTCCTTGCCCAGCACCTCCAGGATCTCCGTGGCGCCGCAGGGCGTCATCTGCTTTCCCGAGAGGGCGATGCGCAGCGGCCACATGACCTGGCCATTCTTGTATCCCTTCTCCGCGACATAGGCGCTCAGCAGCGCGTAGAGCGCGTCGTTGCTGTAGTCCTCCTGCGCCTCGAGCAGCGGCAGCGTCTCCTTCAATACGGCGAGAGAGCTCTCCTCCGTCGTCTTCATCTTCTTGTGGCGGTACATCGATACCTCGTAGTCCGGCACGGCCTCGAAGAAATCGATCAGCGCAGGAATATCCGGGAAAATCTCGATACGCGTCTTCACCATCTGCGCGATCTTCCGAAAATCGTAGTCCTTCGTGATGGTTTTCCTGATAAACGGCAGCGCCCGCTCGTAGAAGGGCTCGAAATCCATCGCCTTGATGTACTCGCCGTTCATCCACTTTGCTTTCCCGTAATCGAAGACAGCTGGCGACTTGCTGATATGGTGATAATCAAACTTCTCCACCAGCTCAGGCAGCGACATGATCTCCTGATTGTCCTCCGGCGACCAGCCAAGCAGCGCGACAAAGTTCACGACAGCTTCGCTCAGGAACCCCTGCTCGATCAGATCCTCGTAGGAGCAGTGACCGCAGCGCTTGCTCAGCTTCTTGTGCTCCTCGTCGGTGATCAGCGGACAGTGCACATAGACCGGCACCTCCCAGCCGAAGGCCTCGTAGAGCCGGTTGTATTTCGGCGAAGACGAGAGGTACTCGTTTCCGCGCACTACATGGGTGATGCCCATCAGATGGTCGTCGACGACATTCGCGAAATTGTAGGTCGGGTAGCCGTCCGACTTGATCAGGATCATGTCGTCCAGCTCCGCATTGTCGACCGTGATGTCCCCGTAAATCTCATCGTGGAAAGTCGTCGTCCCGGTCCGCGGGTTGTTCTGCCGGATAACGTAGGGCACGCCCGCCGCGAGCTTCGCCTCGACCTCCTCCTTCGTAAGCTGCAGGCAGTGCTTATCGTAGACGGAAATCTCCTTGCCCGCGACCACCTGCTTTAAACTCTCCAGGCGCTCCTTGTCGCAGAAGCAGTAGTAAGCCTCTCCCTTCTCCACGAGCTGTCTGGCATATTCCATATAGATACCGGCGTCCCGGCGCTCACTCTGGACATAGGGTCCCACGCCGCCATCCTTGTCCGGCCCCTCGTCATGGACGAGGCCGGTCGCCGCGAGCGTGCGGTAGATGATATCGACCGCGCCCTCCACCAGACGCTCCTGATCCGTGTCCTCGATGCGCAGGAGGAAGTCCCCTCCCTCATGCTTCGCGATCAGATAGGCGTAGAGCGCCGTCCTTAAATTTCCTACATGCATGCGCCCAGTCGGACTCGGCGCAAACCTGGTACGTACCTTTCCCATAATCTCTCTCCTCCGGCCCTTTTCTTCCATCACATGGCCGTCTTTCAAAGTCGGTTGCCCTGGCAATCGCTGTCATGCAAAGCAGGATTCCGATGACTTCCGCTCAAAAGTGAAATCCCTCTTTGCCCAGATCATTATATACGAAACATAATGATTTTACCAGAATCTTTTTCCTGTTTTCTGCGAAGCCTGCAAAAAGAGCCGCATGCCTTTCGATCCTGCACAATGATACCTTCTTAATCATAGTAATCGTCCAGGAAATTATAGACCTCGTCTCCCTTATGATAACCGATAATCGTCTTCAGGTTCACATTATGCACGCTGCGGAAGATATTCTGCTCAATGACGTCGCTCTTCTGCCGCAGCTCTGCGATCAGCGCCTTCATCTCCTCGCGCTTTGAAATCTGCGTCGCATCGCCGTTCGCGCAGTTCTCCGTGAAGCGGCAGGCGCACTGGATGAAGCGAAGTCCATTATAGTCCCGCCATGCCTTGACCGCCTCCTCATGCACCAGGTACATCGGGCGGATCAGCTCCATGCCCTCGAAATTCTGGCTGTGCAGCTTTGGCATCATCGTCTCGACCTTGCCACCGTAGAACATGCCCATAAGAATCGTCTCGATCACATCGTCGAAATGGTGTCCGAGCGCGATCTTGTTGCAGCCAAGCTCCTTCGCATGCGAGTAGAGATAGCCCCTGCGCATCCGCGCGCAGAGATAACAGGGGTTCCGGTCGATGGTCGCGACAGCGTCGAAGATATCCGTCTCAAACACGGTCAGCGGAATGCCAAGCAGCCGCGCATTTTCCTGTATGAGCTTCCAGTTTTCCTCATTGTAGCCCGGATTCATCGTGAGGAAGCAGAGCTCAAAATTCGCCTTCCCATGCCGGTGCAGCTCCTGCAGAAGCTTCGCCATCAGCATGGAATCCTTGCCGCCGGAGATACAGACCGCGATCCGGTCCCCGTCACGGATCAGTTCGTAGTCATTGATACCCCGGGTAAAGGGCCGCCAGATCGTCTTGCGAAATTTTTTGATGATGCTGCGCTCGATCTGTCGGCGCCGCTCCTCCGGGTCGTTATTTACCATTTCTCCTGTCTCAAACTCAGGCATTACCGCATCTCTCCCTCAAATCTGTTCCTTTTTCACATATCTCTGCCGCTTGCTTTTGGGCTTATCCGGCATGGTCATCACGAGACGGCCGCTCTCCAGCAGCGGCTTCACCATCCGATCCATCACATAATATCTGGAAAAGCCCAGGAATTCTGTCAGCTCCTCGCGGGAGCGCGGCACGCTGCAGAAATCGAGCAGTTCCTCCTCCCGGCTGCGTCCGCTGTTTCTGCTGCTCCATGGGCTCCCTCCCTCGGCGATCCGGCTCGCCGCCGGAGCCTGTGTATAGTATTCCCGGTTCATATTATTCCGGAGTATCACCTTAAACTCCCCGCTCCGCGCGACAAACTCCGGCGCGGGCAAGCCCGCCGCCTCCATCTCCCGTCGGATGGTCGGTATCCCGGAATAGCGGTTTTCCGTGACATGCAGCGCCTCCAGGATGCTCACAAGCGTCGTATTGCGGATCTCCGCGTGCACCTTGCCAAGCTGGCTTAGCGAGATGCGGCCATAGAGGCCGCCCTTGCTCGTGACCTCCATCCGGTCGGAGAACATTGAGAGCGTGATCGGCGAACTCTCCGCGTGCACGCTGTAGTCCCGGTGCAGAAGCGCGTTGAGAATCACCTCGCGCACCGCCCGGATCGGGAATTCCGGCTTGTCCTTTCGCTGGCCGTCTTCATTGATCACAGTCTTCACTCTGCTGTTGCGCCGCACAAACTCCAACGCTCCGTCCAGCATCTCGCTGATCGTGCCGTTGATTCTCTGATTTGCCAGAAAGCGCTCTCCATCCGCGCCGGTGTCGCCCGTCTGCGTCCCCGGGACTACCACGGCGGTGACCCCCAGCATGGGGAAATATGCCTGCGGATATTTTCCAAAGGCAAGCACCGCGGCCATGGTAGGCTTTCCGTCGCGCGTAAGCCCCATCAGCTCCATAATCTCATCGTCCGCTACCCCATGGGAAAGATTCGCGCTGTTTTCCCTGATCGCATTCATGTAACGCTGCAGCTCCTCTTCGCGGAGCTGGCTCAGCTTCGCCCCCTCCACGATGCGGATATCGTCCCTTACCCTGCGGCGGAACGCGTCATAGCTGTAAATCTCATAGTCATTCATCGGCTCATCCGACTCGCCGACACGGACATAGGAACCCTTCTGCCGCCCCACGCCCCGGTAATACACAGGCCGCTGATCCGCCTCGACGCCCGGAATCTCCGCCGACACGATATAGCGTCCCTGCAACTCTGCCACCGTAAAAAGCGGGCGCACCTCCGGCTCCATCTGCTTGCACTGCTCGGCGACCTTATGCTGCAGATCCTGCACATCGTATACGCCGACTGCCTCGAAGGCTTTTTTCTCATCCAGACCAAACAGGATCACGCCGCCCTCGTCCTGATTGGAGAAGCTGGACAGGCTGTCGTATAATCTGGTAGGACAGCCGACATGCGCCGCCTTCACTTCGATCGTCTGAAATTCACAGCGAAAATGCTGTACTTTCTCAGCCAGACGAATCAGATCTTCAGTCTGCATAGAATACCTCACCTTTTCAGAATTCTGCCAACTTCTTGTTGGCTTCAATCATTTTTGTCAACTTTCAGTTTGATTATAGCAACTTGTTTTGAAAAGCGCAAGGTGTTTTGTCAAAAAAGTTTCTGAATTTCATCTAGGAGCATCCGGCAGGCTCACAAGCACCGGCTCGTGTCCCATCGCCGGGATCACCTTCTCCATCAGGTCGCTCGTCTTAAGCCGCAAGCTGGAGGTATTGATACAGGGGTGGCAGCCGATGTACTCCCCCTGCAGCACCGTCTCGTCGATCACAAGGCGCACGCGCTTTTCTTTATCATTCATCAAGCCCATGACACTGACCGAGCCCGGCGTGATGTCCAGAAATTCCTCCATATACTGCTCCTTCGCGAAGGAGAGGCGCGAGACGCCGAGCTGCTTCGAGAGGTCTTTCGTTTTAAACTTCTTATCTCCCGGTATCATCAGGAGATAAAAGTCCGTCTCCTGCCGGTTGCAGAGGAACAGATTCTTGCAGATCGTCGCCTGCAGCGCCAGATCGATCTCCTCGCAGGCCTCCATCGTCATCGCGACCTCGTGGTCCACGCGCATGAACGGGACGCCGAGCCCGTCCAGAAGGTCGTACACCCTTATCTCCTTGTCAAGGCGCCCCGCACAGTCCGCGGGACGCCCCTCCTGTAATTCCAGCATTTTTCTTTTTCCTTTCCTGATTCAACATTAGCGAAACATACAGACCTTTTCGTCATTTTGTCTTTGTATAGTGAACGCCACAAAAACTTTCTTTGAGAGGTCGTTTACTATAGCAGCATGCTTATAATCCGCCTTTCTGCGAAAGGCACCGATGGGGTTATGAAACACAAC
>JAJBTX010000122.1 GCA_020860645.1 Lachnospiraceae bacterium
TCCAGCCGAGCTGGCCGATCTACACCAGCACGAACGACTCCTGTCCGGCGCAGTACTTTGAGACTGCCGAGGTGAAGGGTTCCTTTATCGCCAATGGCAGCGTCGTCGAGGGCACGGTCATTGACTCTGTCGTCGGCCGTGACTGCAAGATCAAGCCGGGCGCGGTGGTTCGCAATGCGGTGCTGCTGGACAATGTCACGATCGGAGAGGGCGTGCGCATCGAGGGCCAGGTTGTGGACAAGAACGCGCAGGTCATCCATATGAAGGAGGTCATCGCGGATCCCGAGCATCCGGGCTATATCAAGAGGAATGATGTAGTATAGAAGAAAAACAGAGACTCTTAAGGGGACTGACACAGATGGGCGTCAGTCCCTTTTTTTGGTGAAATAATTCAGGACAGCAGGCCACAGACCGCCTTCTTCGAAGGCTATATGCCGCTTACGCGTTATATGTCTGAGGCTTGATGGGCGTTCCGCCCATCCCGAAATGGGAATACAGCCTTTAGCAGGTAAACCTGCACAGTCTGTCTTTCCATTTCGATGCTGTTCTGAATTGTTGTAGGCAATTTTCATTGCCACATTTCCATATCTTGTGTTATACTGTGAAAATGTGGTACAAGATAGAAGGAAACAGGTGAAGGAAATATGGCTAAGACGAAAAGCTACGACGCGGACAGTATCGCCGTCCTGGAGGGACTCGAGGCGGTGCGCAAGCGCCCGGGCATGTATATAGGAAGCGTCTCGACGAAAGGGCTGAACCATCTGATCTATGAGATCGTGGACAACTCTGTGGATGAGCATCTGGCGGGCTACTGTGATCGCATCGAGGTCTTCCTCGAAGCGGACGGTTCCTGCACGGTGTCGGATAATGGACGCGGAATCCCGGTGGGCATGCACGCGAAGGGTATGTCGGCGGAACGCCTCGTGTTCACGACATTGCACGCGGGCGGAAAATTCGACGACTCCGTCTACAAGACGAGCGGCGGCCTGCACGGCGTGGGCTCCTCGGTTGTCAACGCGCTGTCGGCCTGGCTGGACGTCGAGGTCTCGCGGGAGGGCTATATTCACCATGATCGCTATGAGAAGGGTATCCCGGTGCTGGAGCTGAAAGATGGCCTTCTGCCGACGATCGGACGCACGAAGGAGACCGGGACGAAGATCCGCTTCCTGCCGGACGGCGAGATTTTCGAGAAGACCCGCTTCAAGGCCGAGGAGGTCAAGAGCCGGATGCACGAGACCGCTTATCTGAATCCGGAGCTCACGATTATTTTTGAGGACCGGCGCGGCGCGGAAGTGGAGCATATCGAGTTCCACGAGCCGGAGGGGCTCAAGGGCTATGTAAAGGATCTTAACAGCAAGCAGGAGCCGCTGCACGACGTCGTCTATTTCAAGGGCGAGAGCGAGGGCATCACGGTCGAGGGCGCTTTCCAGTATATCAATGAATTTCATGAAAATGTGCTGGGCTTCTGCAACAACATTTTCAACGCGGAGGGAGGCACGCACATCACCGGCTTCAAGACGGTGTTTACGACGGTCATCAATTCCTACGCGCGCGAGCTCGGCATTCTGAAGGAAAAGGATGTGAATTTCACCGGCGCGGACGTGCGCAACGGCATGACCGCGGTGATCTCGATCAAGCATCCGGCGCCGCGCTTTGAGGGGCAGACGAAGACGAAGCTTGACAACCAGGACGCCTCGAAGGCCACCGCGAAGGTGACCGGTGAGGAGATCCAGCGTTATTTCGACCGCAATCTCGAGACCCTGAAGGCCGTGATCGGCTGTGCGGAAAAGGCAGCGAAGATCCGGAAGACGGAGGAACGGGCGAAGACCAATCTTCTCACGAAGCAGAAATTTTCCTTTGATTCTAATGGAAAGCTCGCGAACTGTGAGAGCCGCGACGCCTCGAAGTGCGAGATCTTCATTGTCGAGGGCGACTCCGCCGGGGGCTCGGCGAAGACGGCCCGGAACCGCGCCTATCAGGCGATCCTGCCGATCCGCGGCAAGATTCTGAACGTTGAGAAGGCCAGCATCGACAAGGTGCTCGCGAATGCCGAGATCAAGACGATGATCTATGCCTTCGGCTGCGGCTTCTCGGAGGGCTACGGCAATGATTTCGACATCACGAAGCTGCGCTATGACAAGATCATTATCATGGCCGACGCTGACGTGGACGGGGCGCATATCAGTACGCTTTTGCTGACCCTGTTTTACCGCTTCATGCCGGAGCTGATCTATGAGGGGCATGTCTATATCGCGATGCCGCCGCTCTACAAGGCGATGCCGGCGCGCGGCAAGGAGGAATACCTCTACGACGACAAGGCGCTCGAACGCTACCGGAAGAAGCACACCGGTCCTTTCACGCTGCAGCGCTACAAGGGCCTCGGCGAGATGGACGCAACGCAGCTCTGGGAGACGACGATGGACCCGGCGAGCCGGAGGCTGAAGCTCGTCGAAATCGAGGACGCGCGCCTGGCCTCCTCTGTGACGGAGATGCTCATGGGCAGCGAGGTGCCGCCGCGCAGAAAATTTATTTATGAGAACGCCGTAGAGGCGGAGCTGGACGTGTAGGAGGCCTGTCATGAGTGAAGAGATGATTATCAAAACGGAATATTCCGATATTATGCAGAAGTCCTACATCGACTACGCGATGAGCGTCATCGTGGCGCGCGCGCTGCCGGATGTGCGCGACGGCTTAAAGCCCGTACAGCGCCGGACGCTCTACGATATGCACGAGCTCGGCATTCGCAGCGACCGTCCTTACCGCAAGTGCGCGCGTATCGTCGGCGATACGATGGGTAAATATCACCCGCACGGCGACAGTTCGATCTACGAGGCGCTCGTCGTGATGAGCCAGGACTTCAAGAAGGGACTGCCGCTCGTCGACGGCCATGGAAACTTCGGTTCGATCGAGGGGGACGGCGCTGCCGCGATGCGTTACACGGAGGCGCGCCTTGAGAAGGTCACGGAGGAGGCACTGCTCGCCGATCTTGACAAGGATATCGTGGACTTCATGCCGAATTTCGACGAGACGGAGCGGGAACCTTCGGTTCTTCCGGCGCGCATCCCGAACCTTCTGATCAACGGCGCGGAGGGCATCGCGGTCGGCATGTCCACGAGTATTCCGCCGCACAATCTGGGTGAGACGATCGACGCGATGAAGGCCTATATGAAAAATCCGCAGATGACGACGGAGGAGCTGCTTGCGATTATGCCGGGACCGGATTTCCCGACCGGGGGTATCGTGGTCAATAAGGATGAATTAACAGAGATTTACAAAACGGGCGTCGGCAAGATCAAGATCCGCGGGCGCGTGGAGGTCGAGAAGCTCAAAGGCGGACGGCAGCAGCTCGTCATCACGGAGATCCCCTATACGATGATCGGTGCGAATATCGGGAAATTCCTGAACGATATCGGCACGCTTGTCGAGACGAAGAAGACGACGGACATCGTCGACATCACGAACCAGTCCTCGAAGGAGGGTATCCGCATCGTGCTGGAGCTGAAAAAAGGCGCGGATACGGAGCAGCTCACAAACCTTCTTTATAAAAAGACCCGCCTGGAGGATACCTTCGGTGTGAACATGCTCGCGGTCGCGGACGGGAGGCCGGAGACGCTGAGCCTGAAGCAGGTATTCGAGCATGTCGTCGATTTTCAGTTTGAGCTCAACACAAGGAAATACCAGACGCTGCTGAATAAGGAGCTCGACAAGAAGGAGATCCAGGAGGGCCTCATCAAGGCCTGCGACGTGATCGACCTGATTATCGAGGTGCTGCGCGGCAGCAGGGATCTCAAGATGGCGAAGGCCTGTCTGATGAACGGCGCTACGGAGGGCATCCGCTTCAAGTCCGCGGCCTCGAAGAAGCAGGCCGCACAGCTGAATTTCACGGAGCGTCAGGCGACGGCGATCCTCGAGATGCGGCTCTACCGCCTGATCGGTCTGGAGATTGAGGCGCTGATGAAGGAGCATGACACGACGATGAAGAATATCGCGCGCTACTCCGACATTTTAAATAATTACGACGAGATGGCGAAGGTTATTATTGATGATCTGAACCGCTATAAAAAGGCCTACGCCGTCCCGCGCAGGACCTCGATTGAGAATGCGGCGGAGGCCGTCTATGTGGAGAAAAAGATCGAGGAGGCGCCGGTCGTCTTCCTGATGGACCGCTTCGGTTACTGCCGCACGATGGACGAGACGATCTACGAACGCAACCGGGAGGCTGCCGACGTGGAGAGCCGCTATGTCTTCCGCTGCCTGAATACGGGACGCATCTGCGTCTTCACCGAGACGGGAAAGATGTATACGGCGAAGGTACTCGATCTGCCCTTCGGAAAATTCCGTGACAAGGCGGTGCCGATCGACAATTTCAGCAATTACGACAGCGCGCAGGAGCGGATCGTCTTCGTCTGCGCGATGGAGGAGCTTTTGAAGGGAAGCCTTCTCTTCGTCACGAAGAATGGCATGTGCAAGGCGGTCAGCGGCTATGAGTACGACGTGCGCACGCGCACGAGCATGGCGACGAAGCTGAACGAGGGCGACGAAGTGATTTACATGAGCCTGATCACGGAGAAGATGCAGCTTGTCCTGCGTTCTGCGGACGGCTATTTCCTGCGCTTCCCGGTGACAGAGGTTCCTGAGAAGAAGAAGGCGGCGATCGGTGTACGCGCGATGAAACTTGCCGCAAAGGATCACATTGAAGAGGTCTGTCCCTTCCATCCGGGGACGGAGCAGACGATTACCTATAAGGAAAAGGAAATTCCCTTAAGCCGTGTGAAGGCCGGGAGCCGCGACCAGAAGGGAACGAAGCTGCGGGTATAAAAAATCTTGATTACGTGTAAAAATAGCTGTTGAAAAATCTTGATTACGTGTTAAACTAAAGACAGAAAAATCTTGATTTCGTGAATGGAGAGGCACGTGATGAAAAGAAAGCTGTATGCCAGATTGTCTGAATGGAAGCGGGACGGGGCGGGAAGGACGGTTCTGCTGATTGACGGCGCGCGCCGTGTTGGGAAAAGCTACATTGCGGAGGAGTTTGCAAGGGCGGAGTATAAAAGCTACATTCTGGTGGATTTCAATCGAATCGGGGACGATGTGAAAAGTCTGTTCGTCGATTACCTGAACGATCTGGATATGCTTTTCCTTCGTCTTTCAGCCTACTATAATGTGAAGCTTTATGAGCGGGAGTCGCTGATTGTTTTTGACGAGATCCAGCTTTTTCCCCGTGCGCGCGCCGCTCTCAAATATCTTGTGGCGGACGGACGATTTGATTATATGGAGACAGGTTCTCTGATGTCCATTCGAAGAAATGTGCAGGATATTGTGATCCCGTCGGAAGAGCGGCATATTTATATGTACCCGATGGATTTCGAGGAATTTCTCTGGGCGTTGGGAAATGAGACGTTTATGGGTATGGCGGCAGGCTGCTTTGCGTCGGGAAAGCCGATGGGGCAGGCTATGCATAGAAAGGCGATGGATTTGTTTCGCCAGTATCTGATTGTGGGCGGAATGCCGCAGGCGGTACAGGAATATGTCGACACGCACGATTTTGACAGAGTGGATCAGGTAAAAAGGGACATTCTCACCCTTTATCGCGCAGATATTGTGAAACACGCGCAGGGATATGAGATGAAGGTCGAGAGTATTTTCGACGAAATTCCGGCGCAGCTTCAGAAGCATGAAAAGAAATTCCGCTTGTCTTCGCTGAAAAAGGACGCGCGCCTTCGGGATTATGAGGATGCGCTTTTCTGGCTGAATGACGCCATGATCGTGAATATCTGCTACAATTCGACAGCACCGGATATTGGGTTGAAGCTGAATCGGGAGCGGGTGACGCTCAAATGCTATATGGCGGATACAGGACTCCTGATCAGCCATGCTTTTGATGAAAATGGGATCGTGAGCGCGGAAATATACAAAAAACTGCTGTTTGACAAACTGGAAGTGAATAAGGGCATGCTCGTCGAGAATATTGTGGCGCAGATGCTGACCGCCGCCGGGCATAAGCTGTATTTTTATTCGAATTCTTCGAGAGCGGCCAGCGCTTCCCGCATGGAGATCGATTTTCTGATTGCGAAAAACAAAATCAGCAGTCGGCACAATATTTCGCCGATCGAAGTAAAGTCGGGCAAAAATTACACGCTCAGCTCACTGAGAAAATTTAAAGACAAGTATGGAGAACAGCTTTATATTCCCTATGTACTGCACGACGGCGATTTGAAAGAGGAGGACGGTATCCGCTATCTGCCGCTTTACATGACGCCGTTGCTATGACTGTCTGAATTTTAAATGAAACTGAAACAGCATAATTATCTGAAAGTCGTTGTTTTGCCAAAGAATTTTTCTGATGGAAACAATGGCTTTTTGCGTGTTTGGACCCTTTAAAAAAAATTAAGAAGATTTTACGCGAGTGTTGTAGTAAAATGATTATAATCAACGTTTTAATAGATGTAAACGAGTTTACGGAGGATAAACATGTTCTTATTTCTCGCGCTCCTGGACAGCCCCGGTGAGCAGGAAAAATTTGCGGAGATTTACAATCAGTACCGCCATTTCATGTGGTACGTCGCGAATCAGCGTCTGAAGGACGAGCATCTGGCAGAGGATGCGGTGCAGGAGGCCTTTCTCGCGCTCACGCGCCATCTTGACAAGGTGGAGGACGTGCACAGCGCGAGGACTCGTAATTTCCTCGCAACGATCGTCCGCAGCAAGGCGGCGGATATCCTGCGCAAAAGTCGGCCCGAGGAGGAGCTGACGGAGCAGGCGGAGCGCGGCGACGGGGCGGGCGACATGTTGGAGCAGTATCTGAAAAAGGAGCAGTACAACGCGCTGGTCGCCTGCGTGCTGGAGCTCGACGACAGCTACCGGGTCGTCTTCGAGTACAAGTACATATACCGCATGACGGACAAGGAGATCGGGGATATCCTCGGCATCTCCGCGAAAAACGTGAATGTGCGCTGCTTCCGCGCGAGAAAAAAGCTTCAGGAAATGCTGCGAAAGGAGGCGGGGCGCTATGAAAAAGCATAATACGCTCACGGATGGGGAGCAGCTCCTCGCGCGCGTCCTGGAGGAGTGTCTGGAGGAGGACTTAAGCTTCGTGCCGCCGGAGCGTGAGATCGCGAGAAAACACCGCTTTTCACAGGAGTTTGAGGACGCTATGTCCGAGCTCATCGAGGACGAGGAGGAAGAAGATGAAGAGGAAGAGGCGATCCGAAGACATTTCCGGCCACGCTTTGGGGAACTGGCGGCGGTCATCCTGGTCTTCTTTGTCTGCGGCGCGGTGGCCCTGTCGCTGACGGGCAGCTTTTTCTCAGCCTCGACTTCGTCCGACATGGCTGTGGCGGAGACAACGGAGGAAACGGAGGAAGCGGCGTCCGCGGAAACCTGGGATATGGAAGAGGCCGAGGAGGAAACCTCCGGCACCGACGCCGGTGAGGAAAGCAGCGAGGAGACTGCAGCGGGCAGTATGGCGGAGTACGGCGGGGAGCTGATCGACGAGGCGGCGGAACAGGAGCTTAACTCTTCGCTGGACGGGCTGACGCTCGAACTGGCTTATCCGGACGCGGAGGGCGGCAACACGACCGTCGGCTATTCGCTCGAAAATTCCGGGGAGAAGACGCTCAGTTATGTCAGCCTCTTCGATCTGGAGGTGTATCTCAATGGCCTCTGGTATACGGTTCCCTATATCGGAGAGGAGACAAGGGACTGGGCCTCGATGGGGAGCGGTATGGTGCTGGACGGCGCGCTGGATTTGAGCGCCTGGACGCTCGACGGCGAGGCACATCAGTACCGGCTGGCGCTGCAGCTTGCGGACGGCCGGATCGGCGCGGAGTTTACCTTTGAGGAGGCAGTCTTGGAGTGAGAATCGCGGGGCACAAGGGACCCCGAAAATGGGAGGAGAGCATATGAAGAAAAGAGTTCTGGCAATCATGATGGCGGCACTGGTGGTTCTGGGGATGGTCGGCTGCGGCAGCTCTTCGGACAGCAGCGCGTCGGCGGATACGGCGACCTCGTATTACCGGACGGAGGCGGCGACTACAGAGGAGACCGTGGAGTATGAAGTGGCCGAGGATGTTGTGGAGGAGAATGATGCGGGCGTCAGCTCCGGCAGCGGCATCGAGTCCGTGACCGATACCTCCCGCAAGCTGATTAAAACCGTAAACCTGAGCCTGCAGACGACGGAATTCGACGCCGTGCTGGAGAGCATTTCTACGCGGACGACAGAGCTCGGCGGCTATATTGAGAGCTCGTCGGTCAGCGGCAACAGTTATTATTACGAGAGTACGCGCTATGCGTACTATACGATCCGCATTCCGTCGGACCGGCTCGATGAGTTCGTTGATATCGTCGGCGATCTGGGAAATGTGACCTACAAGAGCGAGTCCGTCGAAGATGTGACGCTTGAGTACACGGACGTCGAGAGCCGCAAGACCGCGCTTGAGACGGAGCAGGAGCGCCTGCTGGAGCTCCTCGAGGAAGCGGAAAATATGGAGGATCTGCTTGCGATCGAGAGCAAGCTCTCCGAGGTTCGCTATGAACTTGAGAGCTATGGGAGCCAGCTGCGCGTGCTGGACAATCAGGTGGACTACAGCACGGTCTACGTGGATGTGGACGAGGTGGAGCGCATCACCGAGACCGCCGAGAAGGGCTTCTTCGGGCAGATCGCGGATCGCTTTAACGACAGCCTCTACAGCGTTGGAAAGGGCCTGAGAAACTTCGTGATTGTTTTTGTCGGCTCGCTGCCGGTGCTCGCCGTGTGGGCGGTCGTGATCGCGGTGATCGTGCTGATCCTGCGCCGGATTTTCCGAAGCAGAAGGAAGAAGAAGGAAACTCTGAAAAAGAAATATTGGGACGGTATGGAGGAATCCGGAGAACACCGGCCGGGGAAGGAAAAAGAGAAGAGAAAACCGCGCTGGGGCAGGAAGAAGGAATCCGTACAAATAAGCGAAAACAACAAGGAAGTGCAGGAAGATGGAAGGAAAGAAGGAAAAGAGTCCCCTGACGACTTTGTGCTACATTGAACGGGATGGCAGGTATTTGATGCTTCACCGCGTGAAAAAGGAGCACGACGTCAACGAGGGAAAATGGATCGGCGTCGGCGGCCATTTCGAGGAGGGGGAGAGCCCGGAGGAGTGCCTGCTGCGCGAGGTGCGGGAGGAGACAGGCCTTACGCTTGTCTCCTGGCGCTTCCGAGGGATCGTGACTTTTACCGCGGACAACGCACCCACGGAATATATGTGTCTTTACACGGCGGACGCTTTTGTGGGCGAGCTGGCCGCGGACTGCGCCGAGGGCGTGCTGCGCTGGGTGCCGAAGGAGGAGGTGCCGACTCTTCCGCTCTGGGAGGGCGACCGCGTATTTCTGGAGCTTTTGACGCGGGACGAGCCGTTTTTCTCGCTGAAGCTGAGATATGAGAATGACCGTCTCACGGAGTGTGTGCTGAACGGGCAGAAAAGACTGTGAATGAGTTGTGAAAAAGCTGTGAACCGGAGCCGTGAAACTTAACAAGAGCTTGATTTTCCGGGGGATTATGCTATAGTTACTATTGACAGCGGCTGCGGACAGTAGCCGGAAATGAGGAAAATCATGAAGTATGACGTAATTATCATTGGCGCCGGTCCGGCCGGCATTTTTACAGCCCTCGAACTGGTGCGAAACGGCGCGAAGAAAAAGATTCTGATGGTGGAGAAGGGCAAGCCGGTCGATAAGCGGCACTGCCCGAAGTCCGAGACCGGCAAGTGTATGAACTGCAAGCCCAACTGCATGATCACGACGGGCTTTTCCGGCGCGGGCGCTTTCTCGGACGGAAAGCTGAGCCTTTCCTGCGAGGTGGGCGGCGAGCTGCCGACGCTGATCGGTGAGGAATTCGCGCAGGAACTGATTGATTATACAGATAAAATCTATCTGGAGTTCGGCGCGGACGAGCATGTCGAGGGCGTCTATGAGGGCGAAGAGATCAAGGAGATTCGCAAGCGGGCGATCCGCGCGGGACTGCAGCTTGTGAACTGCCCGATCCGGCATCTCGGCACGGAGAAGGCGCAGCAGCTCTATCTCAATATTCAGAATTATCTGCTGGAGCAGGGCGTGGAGATTCTGTTCAGCACGGAGTGCGAGAATATCATCCTGGAGAACGAGGTCTGCAAGGGCGTGCGGATCGTGACGAAGGCCGGGGAGCAGGAGATCTTCGGCGACGAGATCGTCATCGGCACCGGACGGCGCGGTGCAGACTGGCTCGAGAAGGTCTGCGCGGAGAACGGCATCGCCCACAGACCGGGCACAGTGGATATCGGCGTGCGCGTGGAGTGCCGCAACGAGATTATGGAGATCATCAATAAGGTGCTCTACGAGGGCAAGCTGATCGGCTATCCGAAGCCCTGGAAGAATAAGGTGCGCACCTTCTGTCAGAACCCGGGCGGCTTCGTCTCCCAGGAAAATTATGACAACAATCTGGCGGTCGTCAACGGCCACAGCTACAAGGACTTAAAGAGCGAAAATACAAACCTGTCCATTCTGGTCAGTCACAATTTTACCGAGCCCTTCAACCAGCCGATCGCCTATGCGCAGAAGGTCGGTGAGCTGACCAACATGCTCGGCGCGGGCCATATTCTGGTGCAGCGCTACGGGGACATCCTGGACGGCAAGCGCACCTGGCAGAAGGAACTCGCGCGCTCCAATGTGAAGCCGACGCTGAAGGACGCGGTGGCCGGGGACATCACGGCGGCCATGCCCTACCGTGCGATGACGAACATCATCGAGTTTATCCGCATGCTGGACGAGGTGGTGCCGGGCTTTGCGAGCGCGGAGACGCTGCTGTACAGTCCGGAGCTGAAATTTTATTCTAATAAGGTAAAGATGGACGCGGATCTCAACACGAACATCAAAGGCCTGCACTGCCTGGGCGACTCTTCGGGCTGGACGCGGGGCCTGATGATGGCCTCGGCGATGGGTGTGCTGATGGGGCGCAGATTACTGCAACAATAGTTGACTTTTGCACGATTAGGTTTTATAATCTTGACAGCAATTCAGAGCAGCAGCAAAATGAAAAGTCAGGCTTTGCAGATTTATCTGCAAAAGACTTTGCGGCTATGAAGAGCAAAATATATTTTAAGAAAGACGGAGGAAAAAATTATGAAAAAGATGTTAGCAATCCTTCTCTGTGCGACGATGGCCTTCAGCCTTGCCGCATGCGGAAGCAGCAGCTCTTCCACGTCGTCCGAGGCGACCGAGGAGACTGCGGAGGAGGAGACGGAAGAGGCTGAGACCGAGGAAGCCGCTGAAGAGACGACCGCGTCTTATGTGGTAGGCATCTGCCAGCTCGTGTAGCACGATGCGCTGGACGCGGCGACGCAGGGCTTCAAGGACGCGCTGACCGAGGCGTTCGGCGATGCGGTGACCTTTGACGAGCAGAACGCGCAGGGCGATTCCAACACCTGCTCGACGATTATCAACAGCTTTGTATCCGCAGATGTGGATCTGATCCTTGCCAACGCGACGGCGGCTCTGCAGGCTGCGCAGGCCGGTACCGACACGATCCCGGTTCTCGGAACGTCCATCACGGATTATGCGACCGCTCTGGAGCTTGACAGCTTCGACGGCACGGTAGGAGGAAATATCTCCGGTACGTCCGATCTGGCTCCGCTCGCGGAGCAGGCGGCGATGCTCGCAGAGCTCTTCCCGGATGCGGAAACGGTTGGCCTTCTGTACTGCAGCGCGGAGGCAAACTCCCAGTATCAGGTGGACAATGTACAGGCAGAGCTCGAGTCGCTTGGTTACACCTGCACGCAGTACAGCTTCTCCGATTCCAACGATATCGCGGCGGTAGCGCAGAGCGCGGCTGACGCGAGCGATGTGATCTATGTCCCGACGGACAACACAGCGGCTGCCAACACCGAGATCATCGACAACATCTGCCGTCCGGCGGGCGTTCCGGTTATCGCGGGTGAAGAGGGCATCTGCGAGGGCTGCGGCGTTGCAACGCTTTCCATCAGCTACTATGATATCGGTTACATCAGCGGTGAGATGGCGGCACAGATCCTGACCGGCGAGGCGGATATCTCCACGATGCCGATCGAGTACGCGCCGAATGTCACGAAGGAGTATAATGCGGAAATCTGCGAGGATCTCGGCATTACCGTTCCGGACGATTATGTTGCGATCGCTACGGAAGAGTAAGCTTTACCATATTTGAATAAAACATAAGACCAAAGGCGGCAGCGAGAAGGGATCTTCCTCTCTCGCTGCTCGTTTTCAGAGACCTGGCGAATAAACAGGGGAAGGTAGATAATATGAATATTGCAAGCTTGATAAACGCTCTGCCGGGCGCGGCGGCGCAGGGACTGATTTGGGGGATCATGGCCATCGGCGTCTATATCACCTTCCGTGTCCTGGATATTGCGGATCTGACCGTGGACGGCTCACTCTGCACGGGCGGCGCTGTCTGTATTATGATGATGCAGGCGGGATACAATGTCTGGATCGCAATGCTGGTGGCCACGCTGGCCGGGATGCTGACCGGTCTGGCGACGGGGCTGTTTCACACATTTATGGGAATTCCGGCGATTCTGTCCGGCATTCTGACCCAGCTCGGGTTATATTCTATCAATCTGAAAATTATGGGAAAGTCCAACCAGGCGATCAATGTGGACAAGTACGATCTGCTGGTATCGCTCCGCTATATCAAGGGCGTGGCTTTCTATAAAAATACAATTCTGATCGTGGCAGTGATCATCGTGATTCTGATCGCGATTTTATACTGGTTCTTCGGAACGGAGCTTGGCTGCTCGCTGCGCGCGACCGGCTGCAACGGTCATATGGCACGGGCGCAGGGCATCAACACGAGCTTCAACCGCGTGCTTGGCCTCATGATCTCGAATGGCCTCGTGGCCCTCTCCGGCGCGCTGCGCGGACAGGATCCGGGCTTTGCCGATATCAATATGGGGCGCGGCGCGATCGTGATCGGTCTGGCGGCCGTGATCATCGGAGAGGCGATCTTCGGAAAGATTTTCCACAACTTCGCGCTGACGCTGCTGTCGGTGGCCTTCGGCTCGATCATCTACTATCTGGTGCTGCAGGTCGTGATCTGGCTCGGCATCGACACTGACCTTCTGAAGCTTTTGTCGGCGCTCGTCGTGGCTGTGTTCCTGGCGATCCCGTACTGGCAGGGAAAATATTTTTCAAAACCGGTTAAGAAGGGAGGGAGCCACTGATGCTGGAGCTTAAAAATATTTCAAAGACCTTTAATCCGGGGACTGTCAATGAAAAACTGGCTCTGAATAACGTGAGCCTGACGATCGAGGACGGCGACTTCGTGACCGTGATCGGCGGAAACGGCGCCGGCAAGTCCACGATGCTGAACGCGATCGCGGGCGTGTGGCCGGTCGACGAGGGGCA
This sequence comes from Lachnospiraceae bacterium, assembly GCA_020860645.1. Lineage (GTDB taxonomy): Bacteria > Bacillota > Clostridia > Lachnospirales > Lachnospiraceae > Hominiventricola. The sequence continues at coordinate 13,387 of JAJBTX010000122.1, forward strand.
GATCCTGATCGACGGGCAGGATGTGACGAAGCTGCCGGAGTACAAGCGGGCCTCCTATCTGGGACGTGTGTTCCAGGACCCGATGAACGGCACGGCCGCGGCAATGAATATCGAGGAAAATCTGGCGCTGGCGCTGCGGCGCGGACAGAAGCGCACGCTGCGGCAGGGCATCAAGGCGAGCGAGCGCGAGGCCTATCGCGAGCTGCTCTCCGGTCTGGGACTCGGACTTGAGGACCGGATGACCTCGAAGGTCGGACTGCTCTCCGGCGGACAGCGACAGGCGCTGACGCTCCTGATGGCGACGCTGCGCAAGCCGAAGCTTCTGCTGCTCGACGAGCACACGGCGGCGCTCGATCCGAAGACCGCGGCCAAGGTACTCGAGACGACGGAGACGATCGTGAACCGTGACCACCTGACGACGCTGATGATCACGCACAATATGCGCGACGCGATTGCTCACGGGAATCGTCTGATCATGATGATGGAGGGCGAGATTATCCTGGATATCCGCGGCGAGGAGAAGATGGGCCTGAGCGTCCAGGATCTGCTGAGCCGCTTCGAGCAGGTCAGCGGAAAAGAATTCGCGAACGACAAGGCGATTTTGGGCTAGGGACCATAAAAGTCGATTGCTACGCTCTTCGAGCTCCCGCAATCGCCGCCCGCATTCGCAATCCGCGCTATCGCGCTACTTGCTCATACAGGCTAGCCCGTCCGATGTCTGTGTGTCCTTGCATGCAAGCATGCAGTCCACACAGCCGCCGTCCGGGACTTTTATGATTTTAAATAGACAAGCGTTTTTTATTGTGGTAGAATGTCTCTGTATGATAAGAGCTGTTTTTGTAATAATATAGGGTCTTATTGATTCAAACAAGGAGGAACAAGAAAATGGCCAGAAAAATGAAAACCATGGATGGAAACCATGCAGCCGCGCACGTGTCTTACGCGTACTCGGACGTAGCTGCGATCTATCCGATCACCCCGTCGTCTGTGATGGCGGAGGCTGCCGACGAGTGGGCAACTCAGGGGCGGAAGAACATCTTCGGGCAGACTGTACAGATCACAGAGATGCAGTCTGAGGCCGGCGCGGCAGGTGCTGTGCACGGCTCTCTTGCGGCGGGCGCTCTGACGACGACTTTCACTGCTTCCCAGGGTCTGCTGCTGATGATCCCGAACCTGTACAAGGTAGCCGGTGAGGGACTCCCGGGTGTCTTCAACGTATCCTCCAGTTCACTTGCCAGCCATGCGCTTTCGATCTTCGTAGAGCATTCCGACGTTTACGCATGTCGTCAGACCGGAGCTGCGATGCTCTGTGAGTCCAGCGTGCAGGAGGTCATGGACCTGACGCCTGTGGCACACTGCTCTGCGATCAAGGGCAAGATTCCGTTCATCAACTTCTTCGACGGATTCCGCACCTCCCATGAGATCCAGAAGATCGAGACCTGGGATTATGAGGATCTGAAGGATATGGTGGACATGGACGCCATCGACGCGTTCCGCAAAAACGCCCTGAATCCGAATCATCCCTGCCAGAGAGGTTCCGCGCAGAATCCGGATATCTTCTTCCAGGCGCGCGAGGCCTGCAACCCCTACTACGACGCGATGCCCGCGATCGTGCAGGAGTACATGGACAAGGTTAATGCGAAGATCGGCACCGATTACAAGCTGTTCAACTACTATGGAGCTCCGGATGCGGAAAAGATTATCATCGCGATGGGTTCCGTCTGTGATACGATTGAAGAGACGATCGACTACCTGATGGCTTCCGGCGAGAAGGTCGGCGTTGTGAAGGTACGTCTCTACAGACCGTTCTGCGCGAAGGCTCTCGTGGACGCGATCCCGGAGACGGTCAAGCAGATCAGTGTTCTCGACAGGACGAAGGAGCCGGGCTCCCTTGGCGAGCCGCTGTACCTTGACGTTGTGGCTGCCCTCAAGGGAACGAAGTTCAACGACACCCCGATTTATACCGGACGCTATGGCCTTGGTTCCAAGGATACGACCCCGGCGCAGATCGTGGCTGTTTATCATAATACCGAGAAGAAGAGATTCACGATCGGCATCGTGGACGATGTGACGAACCTCTCGCTCGAGACCGGCGCTCCGCTGGTGACGACGCCCGAGGGCACGACGAACTGCAAGTTCTGGGGCCTTGGCGCGGACGGCACGGTCGGTGCGAACAAGAACTCCATCAAGATCATCGGCGACAATACCGATATGTACGCGCAGGCGTATTTTGACTATGATTCCAAGAAATCCGGCGGTGTGACGATGTCCCATCTGCGCTTCGGCAAGAAGCCGATCAAGTCCACCTACCTGATTCACAAGGCTGATTTCGTGGCCTGCCACAATCCGTCCTATGTGCGCAAGTACAACATGGTGCAGGAGCTGGTCGACGGCGGCACCTTCCTTCTGAACTGCCCATGGGATATGGAAGGCCTGGAGACCCATCTTCCGGGACAGGTGAAGGCCTTTATTGCAAATCATAATATCAAGTTCTACACGATCGACGGTGTGAAGATCGGTATCGAGACCGGCATGGGACCGACGAGGATCAACACGATCCTTCAGTCCGCCTTCTTCAAGCTGACCGGCATCATCCCGGAGGATCAGGCGATCAAGCTGATGAAGGATGCCGCGAAGGCTACATACGGCCGCAAGGGCAACGATGTCGTGCAGAAGAACTGGGCCGCGATCGACGCCGGCGCACAGCAGGTTGTCGAGATCAAGGTTCCGGAGAGCTGGAAGAGCGCGGCTGACGAGGGACTCAATGTCACCGTCGCCACTGAGGGCAGAGAGGATGTCGTCGAGTTCGTCAACACGATCCAGGCGAAGGTCAACGCCCAGGAGGGCAATACCCTTCCGGTGTCTGCGTTCAAGGCTTATGTGGACGGCACGACTCCATCCGGCGCTTCCGCTTATGAGAAGCGCGGTATCGCGGTCAACGTTCCGGTGTGGAATCCGGACAACTGCATCCAGTGTGCACAGTGCGCCTTTGTCTGCCCGCATGCGGTTATCCGCCCGGTGGCGCTGACCGAGGAAGAGGCGGCAGCGGCTCCGGAGGGCATGAAGATGCTCCCGATGACCGGCATGCCGGACAAGAAGTTCGCGATCGTGATGTCTGCTCTGGACTGCACGGGCTGCGGCTCCTGCGCGAATGTCTGCCCGGGCAAGAAGGGCGCGAAGGCTCTTACGATGGAGGGACTCGAGGCGAATCTCGACCTGCAGAAGGGCTTCGATTATGCGGTGAAGCTGCCTGAGAAGGCAGATGTCATTGCGAAATTCAAGGAGACGACGGTCAAGGGTTCGCAGTTCAAGACCCCGCTGCTCGAATTCTCGGGCGCCTGTGCTGGCTGCGGCGAGACTCCTTACGCGAAGCTGGTCACGCAGCTCTTCGGCGATCATATGTACATTGCGAACGCGACCGGCTGCTCCTCGATCTGGGGCAACTCCTCGCCGTCTACGCCTTACACCGTGAACCAGGCGGGCAAAGGACCGGCGTGGTCCAACTCCCTCTTTGAGGACGCGGCAGAGTTCGGTTATGGTATGCTGCTCGCGCAGAACGCGATCCGCGACGGCCTGAAGACGAAGGTCCAGGCGGCGATCGACTGTGACTGCTGCGGCGCGGATGTGAAGGCAGCTGCTCAGGAGTGGCTCGACACCTTCAGCGTCGGCGTGGCGAACGGCGCGGCTACGGACAAGCTTATCGCGGCCTGCGAGGCCTGCGGCTGTGACGAGTGTCAGGAGATCCTGAAGAATAAGGACTTCCTTGCGAAGAAGTCGCAGTGGATCTTCGGCGGCGACGGCTGGGGCTACGACATTGGCTTCGGCGGCGTGGATCACGTGATCGCTTCCGGCAAGGATATCAACGTGATGGTCTTCGATACCGAGGTGTATTCCAATACCGGCGGACAGTCCTCCAAGGCTACCCCGACCGGCGCGATTGCGCAGTTCGCTGCGGGCGGCAAGGAGACGAAGAAGAAGGATCTTGCTTCCATCGCGATGAGCTATGGCTATGTATATGTCGCTCAGATTTCCATGGGCGCGAATTACAACCAGTGCGTGAAGGCGATCGCGGAGGCCGAGGCTTATCCGGGACCGTCGCTCATCATCGCCTACGCTCCGTGCATCAACCATGGCATCAAGAAGGGCATGAGCAAGGCGCAGACCGAGGAGAAGCTGGCGGTCGAGGCAGGATACTGGCACTGCTTCCGCTACAATCCGGCGCTCGCGGCCGAGGGCAAGGACGCATTCACCCTGGATTCCAAGGAGCCGACCGGAGATTATCAGGAGTTCCTGGACGGCGAGGTTCGCTACAACGCTCTGAAGCGTGCGAATCCGGAGCGCGCTGCGAAGCTCTTTGCGAAGAACGAGAGCGAGGCGAAGGCGCGTTACGCATACCTGAACAAGCTGAAGACGCTCTACGGCGCGGACAAGGCGGAGTAATTCAGGTTAAAACCAGTCAATACAAAGGAAGGAGTCGGCGGCTTTTCGCCGGCTCCTTTTTGCGGGATCAGAGAACCCTCAGAATAAGGGTAAAAATGGCTTGATAAACCCTCAAAATAAGGGTATGCTGATAGAAACGGCAGGAGGTACATACAGTATGAAGCAACCGACACTGGTCATCATGGCCGCCGGGATGGGCAGCCGCTACGGCGGACTCAAGCAGATTGACCCGGTCGACCCGCAGGGTCATATCATTATGGATTTTTCGATCTACGACGCCGTGCAGGCGGGCTTTGGAAAAGTCGTTTTTATTATTAAAAAGGAGAATGAGGCGGATTTCCGCGCGAGTATCGGGGACCGCATGGCGCGACAGATTCCGGTCGAATATGTCTTCCAGGATCTTCACAATCTGCCGGAGGGCTACGAGGTGCCGGAGGGGCGCGTGAAGCCATGGGGCACCGGACACGCGGTGCTCTCGTGCATCGACGTGGTGGACGGACCTTTTGCGGTTATCAATGCCGATGACTACTACGGGCAGGAGGCCTTTCATCTTATCCATGATTTTCTTGTGAGCCATGAGGACGGGGAGAAATATCAGTATGCGATGGTCGGCTACCTCCTGAAAAATACGCTGACTGAGCACGGGCATGTGGCGCGCGGCGTCTGCGAGACCAGCGGGGAGGGAAAGCTTCTTACGATCACGGAGCGGACGCATATCGAGAAGCGTCCGGAAGGCCCCGCCTATACCGAGGACGAGGGGATAAGCTGGCAGGCGCTGCCGGAGGACGCGCCGGTCTCGATGAACCTGTGGGGCTTCACGCCGGGCATCCTGCGTGAGCTGAAAGCACGCTTTCCGGTATTTCTGGATAAGGGACTTAAGGAAAATCCGCTGAAATGCGAATATTTCCTTCCGTTTGTTGTGGACGAGCTGATCCGCGAGGGCAGGGCGGAGGTGAGCGTCCTGCAGTCTCATGACCGCTGGCATGGGGTCACCTACAAGGAGGACAAGCCGGTCGTCGTGGCCGCGCTGCAGGCGCTGAAGGATGCGGGCAAATATCCGCAGAATCTCTGGAATTAAAGTATAAAGTCTGCATCCATATGAAAGGGTAAATTACCTATGAAGGAAAAAAAACTGGTCAGCATCGTTGTCCCTGTATATAACGCAGAGACGTTTTTAAATAGATGTGTAGATTCGCTGATTGCGCAGACATGGGAGAATATCGAGATCATTCTGGTCGATGACGGATCAACAGATGCCAGTGGCGGAATCATTGATGCCTATGCCCGAATGGATGGACGTGTGAAGGCGCTGCATAAAAGGAATGGCGGTGTTTCCTCTGCACGCAATATGGGAATTGATCATGCCGAAGGGGAATACATTATCTTTGCGGATTCTGACGACTGTCTGCACAGGGAACTGATAGAGATTTATATGTTGGCGTTGGAAAAGGATGAAATTATAATTTGCGGAAATGAGGGAGACACATTTCAGACGGACTGTTCTTACCTGAGCAAATGGGAGGAGCAAAGAAAATATTACACACAGAGAGATCTGATGAAGCTTTTCTGCGAGAATTATCTGAATCCAATATGGAATAAACTCTATCTGCGAAGCCGTATTGTGGGAAATGGGATACGTTTTGACGAGGGTAAAAACCTGGGTGAGGATTTGCTGTTTAATTTAAAATATTTCCTTTGTTCCCCACCGATGTATCAGTTGATTTCATGTCCTCTGTATTATTATCAGGAACGGGAGGGAAGCCTTGATCATTCCTGGCATGCGGAACTTTTTCAGGTGCAGCAGGAGACATTTGCGGAGCTGCGAAAAGTACTGGAAGGTCTGGGATGCTGGGATCAGGAGAGCCAAAAACTTTATTATGCCTTATACTGGGACAGAATGTATCTGTCTGTCCGGATATATCAGCAGTATAGAAAGACAGGGCAGAAGCCGGAAGCAGGTCGTCAGTTAAAACAGGCGCTTTCTTCCGAAACATGGAAGATAGTCGAGAGTTCATGCAGATCTCTGGGAGTGATGGATCTGAAGAGGGTGCTGAAGAAGATGCATTTACAGATACTGAATCTGACTGTGTGAGTGTGGGAAGATTCACGGTTCCGGAAAAAATATATGTTGGCCCTTGCCTTTCCCGGGCAAAGCTTCTTGACACCGGAATGCTGAAAGCTTATTATAATGAACATGAATTTTTTAAAGGCGAATTACAGAAAATTAAAGGAATACATCACAACCGCTCCCCCGACTCTGAAGGCCTCGATTGCCTATATGGCAGTCAATTTTATGCAGAAGGGGATTTCTTTTCTGACTTCGCCGATTTACACGAGAGTTCTTTCAACTGCTGATTATGGAAAGGTATCCGTCTACACCTCCTGGGTTGAGATCCTGGGGATGTTCGCGATGTTCAATGTCTATGACAGCGTCTACAACAATGGTTACCTGGAATATGAGCATGACCGGGAGAATCTGACCTTTTCGATGCTGCGATTCTCCAATCTTATGACCTGTCTGACCTTCCTGGTCGTGTGGCTTGTCAATCATTATGGTTTTCGGTTTTTACAGATATCGGATACACTGATCTTTTTTATGTTCTTCTGCTTCCTGTTTGAACCGGCATTTGAATTCTGGAAGACGCAGCAGAGATTTAAGTACCATTATAAAGCGGCCTGTATTTATGCCATTCTTGTGATGATCGGCTCTCCGATCTTTGCTTTGTCCGGGATTTTTCTGTTTCCGGACAGCAAGGTGGAGGCGCGGATCATCGGCGCGCAGCTCGTGACGATTGTGATCGGCATATGCTGTTACGCGCTGGAGTGGTATCGGAGCAGCAGAAAGGTGAATTTTCAGTACTGGAAGTACACCTTTACCTTCAATCTGCCGTTGTTTCCCTATATGATTTCCACATTCGTTCTGAATTGCAGCGACCGTATTATGATTTCTTATATGGTAAGCGATTCAGCTGCGGGCGTATACAGCATTGCGTATACCGCGGCGGCGATTGTGGGGATTGTCTGGAGCTCCATCATCTCGGCCATGACGCCGCTCATTTACCAGCGCTGCCGTGAAGATCGCATGGACACGCTCTCGGATATCCTGATGCCGCTGCAGACCTTTTTCGGTATCATCTGCGTCACGGTCATGGCGCTGGCGCCGGAGGTGATCCGCTTCCTGGCTCCGTCGAGTTACGGCGAGGGCGTGTACGCGGTTCCGGCGATTATCGCGGGTACCTTTTTTAATACCGGCTATACGATTTTTTCCGCGCCTATCATAGCGAATAAAAAACAGAAGTACGTCACGTATGTGGGCGTGTTCACGTCCATTTTAAATATCGTGCTCAATTTCCTGCTCATCCCGCGCTTTGGTTATCTGGCGGCGGGCTATACGACGCTGATAAGCTATTTCATTCAGTACATCGGAACCTATATGATTCTGCCGAAGATTCTGGGAGAGAGAATATACAAAAAGGACCGCATCACCCTGAATTCCGCGCTGGTCGTCGTCTCCGCGGTCATTTTCCCGCTGATCTACGGCTGGGTCGGGGTTCGTTACCTGTTGCTCGTGGTACTTCTGATTATGATCTGGAAGAACCGGAATGTGCTGCTGCGGCTGCGCTATCGGGATTTTTCCTGACGCTTGACACCGCAATCGGAAAAGCGTATCATAATGGAAATGAGTCCCGTAAACGGGGATCGACATATGAGCGAAAGGAAGTAAAAAAAGATGGAAAAGAAGAACATCGACTGGGGTAATCTGGGCTTTGCCTATACGCAGACGGACAAGCGCTATGTGTCCTGGTATAAGAACGGCGCCTGGGATGAGGGCGCGCTCATCGATGACCCGAACATTACGATGAGTGAGTGTGCCTGCGTCCTGCAGTACGCGCAGACCGTATTCGAGGGGATCAAGGCCTACACGACCGAGGACGGCAGGATCGTGACCTTCCGCCCGGATCTCAACGCGAAGCGCATGGCGGATTCCGCGCGCAGACTGGAGATGCCGCCCTTCCCGGAGGATCGCTTCGTGGAGGCAGTCGTGGAGACGGTGAAGGCGAACGCGGCCTATGTGCCGCCCTACGGCAGCGGTGCGACGCTGTACATCCGCCCCTTCATGTTCGGCTATGATTCCATCATCGGCGTGAAGCCGGCGAACGAGTATCAGTTCCGCATCTTCACGACGCCGGTAGGCCCCTATTTCAAGGGCGGCGCGAAGCCGATCACGATCCGTGTGTCCGATGTTGACCGTGCGGCGCCGCATGGCACCGGCGACATCAAGGCCGGCCTGAACTACGCGATGAGCCTGCACAATATCGTGGACGCACACAATAAGGGCTTCGATGAGAATATGTATCTCGATCCGGGCACGAGAACCTATGTCGAGGAGACCGGCGGGGCGAACTTCCTCTTTGTGACGAAGGAGGGCAAAGTCGTGACGCCGCAGTCAAACAGCATCCTGCCGAGCGTGACCCGCCGCTCTCTGATGGTTGTGGCGGAGAAATATCTGGGGCTCGAGGTCGAGCAGCGCCCGGTGCGGCTTGACGAGCTGAAGGATTTCGCGGAGTGTGGTCTGTGCGGCACCGCGGCGGTCATCTCTCCGGTCGGAAAGATCGTGGATCACGACAAGGAGATCTGCCTGCCGAGTGGCATGGAGGAGATGGGGCCGATCACGAAGAAGCTTTACGATACGCTGACCGGCATCCAGATGGGACGCATCGAGGCGCCCGAGGGCTGGATCAAAGAGATTCTGTGATTTCGTTTGGAAGAGACAGGCGGGACATCCCGCCTGTTTTTTTAAGGAGGAGAACGGTATGAAGACGGGGCTGGTGCTGGAAGGCGGCGCGATGCGCGGCATTTATACAGCGGGCGTGCTGGATGCGCTGATGGAGCAGGAGATCCCTGTGGACGGCGTCATCGGGGTGTCGGCGGGAGCGCTGCACGGCTGCTCTTACGTCTCCGGACAGCACGGCAGGAGTATCCGTTACTATATGAAATACATGCGCAATCCGCGTTTCATGAGTATCCGCTCCCTTCTGAAGACCGGAAATCTGGTGGAGACGGAATTTTGTTACCACGAAATTCCGGAGAAGCTGGATGTCTTTGACTGGGAAGCTTTTCTCGACTCCCCGACGGACTTTTACGTGACCTGCAGCAATGTGGAAACCGGGGAGCCGGAATACATCCTCCTGGATCAAAGGGAGGACGCGATCGACTATATGCGCGCCTCCGCCTCGATGCCGCTGGTCTCCGAGATCGTCGAGGTGGGAGGTTATAAGCTGCTTGACGGCGGCGTGACGGACAGCGTACCGATCGCCGCGTTCCGCGGCATGGGCTACGATCGCTGCGTCGTCGTCCTGACCAGACCGGCGGGTTATCGCAAGAAGCCCTCCGGTGCGGGCCCTGGTCGTGTGCTGTACCGGAAATATCCGGCTTTTGTCCGCGCGATGGAGCAGCGTTACCGAAAATATAACGAGATGATGGATGAGATCGAACGCATGGAAGTGTCCGGTGAGATTCTTGTTGTTCGCCCGAGCCGTGACCCGGGCATCGGGCGGATGGAGCGCAGGCCGGACAAGGTGCAGGGCGTATATCAGCTCGGTTATCGGGACGCACTTGAGAAAATGAAGAAAATCAGGACATTTCTTGAGAATTCATGAAATTTTCACAACACCCGTTTAAAATGGCTTTATAAAATGAGTGTAAAAAAGAATATGGTGCAATAACAAATTATAAAAAGAGGTGTTCCTGATGAGAGAAAGATTTTATCGTTTTATGCAGGGAAGGTACGGCGCGAACGGGGCGGATGAACTCTATCGTTTTCAGCTGATCACCGCACTAATCCTGCTGGTTGTCAATCTGTTCGTGAAGAAGAATTTTCTGGCGCTTCTGGAGTACGCGCTGCTGATCTGGGCGCTGTTCCGGCTTTTTTCGAGAAATTATCAGGCGCGTTACCGTGAAAACCAGAAATTTCTGGATATGACGTCGGGCATTCGTCATCGCCTGGAAGAGAGCAGAAAGCTCCATGAGGAGCGCAAGTATCATCGTATTTACAAGTGCCCGAAATGCGGACAGAAGATTCGTATCCCGAAAGGAAAGGGCAGGGTCATGGTGCGCTGCCCGAAGTGCCGTTGCGAGTTCCAGAGGAGGAGCTGAGTCATGTTCGGTTATATCACGGTGCATCAGCCGGAGCTGAAGGTCCGGGAGTATGAGACTTACCGTGCCAGCTACTGCGGGCTCTGCCGCAGTCTGAAGAAGAGACACGGCAGGATCGGCCAGATGACGCTGAGCTATGACATGACATTCATCGCGCTCCTGCTGACGGGCCTGTACGAACCGCAGACACACAGCGGGAGCGGGCGCTGCCTGGCGCATCCGATGCAGGTGCACCACTATCGGGAAAACCCTTATTTTGATTATGCAGCGGATATGAATGTCATGTTCACCTGGTACAAATGCCTGGATGACTGGTACGATGAGCGGAAGCTGAGCCGCTGGCTGTTCGCGCAGGCGCTGCGGCCGAAGATGAAAAAGATCCGCAGGCTGTATCCGGAAAAGGCCTTGCGTGTGCAGAAAGAGCTCGACGCGCTGTCCCGGGTGGAGCAGGAGGGCGTCTGTGACATTGACCGGGCCGCGGGACATTTCGGAGAAATTATGGCGGAGCTGTTTGCATATCGACAGGATGAGTGGGAACAGACGCTCCGCCGCATGGGCTTTTATTTTGGAAAATTTATCTACCTGATGGACGCCTACGAGGATATCGAGGGCGACCTGAAACACGGGCGATACAATCCTCTGGCAGACTTGTACCGAAAGGATAGCTTTGAGGAGGAAACGCAGGAGATCCTGAAGATGATGATGGCGGAGACCTCCCGGGCTTTTGAGCAGCTTCCGATCCTGGAGGACGCAGAGATCCTGCGGAATATTTTATACGCCGGCGTCTGGACGAAATATGGACAGATTCGCTGCAGCAGAAAGGAATCACAGAAAGAATCATGATGTCAGATCCATATAAGGTGCTGGGCCTGGAGCGTGGGGCGTCGGACGAGGAAGTAAAAAAAGCATATCGGACTCTAAGCCGGAAATATCATCCGGATGCGAATATCAACAATCCGAACAAGGCGCAGGCGGAGGAAAAATTCAAGGAAGTGCAGGCCGCCTACGACCAGATTATGAAGGAGAAGGAGCAGGGCTACAGCGGCTACGGCAGCACGAACAGCTACGGCGGCTATGGAGATTTCGGCAGCCGGGGAGCCTATGGGGGTTATGGCGGTTACGGCCAGGGCCAGAGAAGCCGCGCGGGTCAGAGCGGCGACGACGGTTATCTGAACGCTGCGGCGAATTACATCCGCGGTGGGCGCTACAACGAGGCGCTGAACGTGCTGGCGGGCATGAAGGAGCGGAACGCGCAGTGGTATTACTTAAGCGCGGTCGCTAACAACCGCCTCGGCAATAACGTGGTGGCGCTGGAGCACGCGAAGAAGGCGGTCGAGATGGAGCCGAACCGCATGGAATATCAGAGCCTGCTGCAGCAGCTGCAGGGCGGCGGCAGCTGGTATGACGAGATGAGCAGGCCCTACGGCGGCGCGAGCGCGATGGGGAACGATATCTGCTGCAGGATCTGTATCGCGAACATGATCTGCAATCTTTGCTGCCTGGGCGGACGGGGCGGCATGATCTGGTGTTAAAACGTACTTGCCTAAACGAATTTTTTATGGCATGATAGGGAATGCAGTAAATTTTTTAACGAGAGAATGAGGGATAAGAGATGCCAATCAGAATTCAGAATGATCTGCCTGCCAAAGAGATACTTGAAAAAGAGAACATCTTTGTCATGGACGACACCCGCGCGCTGAGTCAGAGAGTCCGGCCGCTGAAGGTCGGTATTCTGAACCTGATGCCGCTGAAGGAGGAGACGGAGCTCCAGCTGCTGCGGAGCTTTTCCAATACACCGCTGCAGGTGAATATTACCTTTATCACGGTTTCCAATCATCAGTCAAAACATACGGACATGAGCCACCTGAATAAATTCTATCAGACCTTCGAGGAGGTGCGCAAGAAGCGCTTCGACGGGCTGATCATCACCGGCGCGCCGGTGGAGCAGATGGAGTTTGAGGAGGTGGACTACTGGACAGAGCTGCGCGAGATCTTCGCCTGGTGCGAGTCCCATGTGACGTCTACGCTTTACATCTGCTGGGGCGCGCAGGCCGCGCTCTACTATTATTATGGGCTTGAGAAGGTGCTGCTGCCGCAGAAGCTGTTCGGACTTTACTGGCATAAGGTTATGAACCGGAAGGAACCGCTTGTACGCGGCTTCGACGATTATTTTCTTGCGCCGCATTCCCGGCATACGACGGTCTCGCGGGACGCGATTGCCGCGACGCCGGAGCTGAAGATTATGGCGGAGTCGGAGGAGGCGGGCGTTTTCCTCTGCATGGCGGAGGACGGAAGAAAGATTTTCGTCATGGGTCATCCGGAGTACGACCGTGTGACGCTGGCAAAGGAGTATCGGCGCGATAAGGATAAGGGTCTGGATATCCAGCTGCCACGGGATTATTTCCCGGATAATGACGACCGGAACCGCCCGAACCTGCAGTGGCGGGCACACGCGAACGCGCTGTACACAAACTGGCTCAATTACTATGTCTATCAGATCACGCCTTATGTCTGGGAGGATGATAAGGAATAGGAGGGAAGGACGATGGATGAACAGCGGTATGACTATGGCTTCTGCCCGAAGTGCGGAGCCCTGATGCAGAATGGAAAGTGTCCGAGCTGCGGTTATGCGAAGCGGATGAGCCAGGAAGGTTCGTCTGAGGCGGACTGGAGAGAGAGCGAGCCGCGCAGAAAAGGCATGTCCACCGGGGTGAAGATCGTTCTGGTGGTCTGCGTGATCCTGCTTATTCTTCTGATTGTCTTTGTGGTACTTGGCGTGGTTGTCGGCTATCGTTCGTTTTCGGGCAGCAGCAATGGGACGGAGGACCTGACAGAGGGCTTCTTCGATTTCTATGGCGGGGACAGCGACGACGATTACCTTTATGACTATGATTACGACTACGATTATGAGGAATATGTGCCGAGTGCGGACGACGATTATTATGAAGAGTTTGTGAGCTCCACAACGCAGGGCCTGAGCTATTCGGTGGACTGGCATTATGAGACGATCTATCCGGACGATGAGCTCTCCGACGGCTATTTCAGCGTGGAGTATCCGACGTTGACGGGAGACGATGGGGAGCTGCTGGAAAAAATCAACGATGAGCTCCGTGAGCTTGCCTTTTTCTATGAGGATTACTACACGGATGAGGACGCTTACGTGTATGTCACGGCTTATGTGACCTATATGGATGAGGAGCTTCTGAGTGTTCTGTTTAATTATGAGGTCTATGGTTCGAGCTCATCCCTGTACTGGCTTTCCGCTGTGAACTATGACATGAGCACGGGCAGGACGATCCCCTACAGTGAGATTCTGGAAGAGGAAGATGACGGGACGCTGGCACAGCGCTTTCGCTCGCAGAGCGAGACGCAGAACGGCTCGATCAGCGATCTCAGCGCGATGTCCGATGAGGAGCTGCTGGCATACCTGACGGACGACACGACGCGCGTGGTTTTCTACACGCCGGTAGGCGTGGAGCTCGGCTTTAATTATGACTCCGGCTGGGTTACGGTGACATTGAAGGACAAGACCTTATAGGAGGGAATTCCCATGGTGGAGCGCGCGGATCTTTTCCATCTGCCGTTTTATAAGAAAGAGGCTTTCACCGGCTCCGACCGGGGCCTGCGTTTCTGGATCGGGAAGACGGAGGGCAATGAGGAGACCGTCCTGCGGGCCATTGTCTGGCCGGAGCCCTTCGCGCTGAAGCATACGCCGGACGAACAGAAGGTTTCGAAGGATTTCGCCTTCTCGGAGGAAGGGCTGGACGGCGCGTATGAATGGATTATGAGTGAGGGCAGAAGTGCTTTAAATCTGTAGAACAGGAGGGAGCGGCGGCTGTGAAATGGAATAAATACACGCTGAGCACGACGGTGGAAGCGGAGGATCTGGTCAGCAGCATGATGATGGAGGCCGGGATCGAGGGAATTGAGATCGAGGATCGCGTACCCCTCTCCGAGAGCGAGAAGGCGCAGATGTTTGTGGACATCCTGCCGGATGCGGGAGAGGACGACGGGACGGCGCGGATCAGCTTCTATCTGGAGCCGGAGCAGGACAACGCGGCGATTCTCTCTGCGGTGATGGCCGGGCTCGACGAGCTGCGCGGCTGGGGCGTCAATGTGGGCAGCGCCTCGATCGAGGCGTCCCAGACCGAGGACAAGGACTGGGTCAATAACTGGAAGGAATATTTTCATCAGTTCTACGTGGATGATATTCTGATCAAGCCCTCCTGGGAGACTCTGAAGCCGGAGGATCAGGGGAAGCTGCTGATCGAGATTGATCCGGGGACTGCTTTCGGGACAGGCCTGCATGAGACGACGCAGCTCTGTATCCGCCAGATCCGGAAATATATGACGGCGGGTGCGGAATTCCTGGATGTTGGCACCGGCAGCGGCATTCTCTCGATCGCGGCGCTGAAGCTCGGAGCGGGGCATGCCTTTCTGACGGATCTCGACCCCTGCGCGCTCAGCGCAGTGAAGGAAAACATGGAGGTCAACGGGATTTCTGAGGCGGACTATGAGATGCGGCTCGGAAACCTGATTGACGACAGCGCCGTGCAGGATGCGGCCGGTTATGAGAAATATGACATCGTGGCGGCGAATATTCTCGCGGAGGTGCTGCTTCCGCTGACGCCGGTCGTCGTGCGGCAGATGAAGCCGGGCGCGGTCTATATTACTTCCGGTATCCTCGCCGAAAAGGAGGATCTGGTTGTGCAGGCAGTCCGGGATGCGCATCTTACCGTGCTGGAAGTGACCAGACAGGGCGAGTGGGTGTCGGTGACGGCGCGGAAGGAATAGCATGTACCATTTCTTTGTGGAGCCGGACCAGGTGCATGAGGACTATGTAGAGCTTCTGGGCGATGATGTAAATCATATGAAAAATGTCCTCCGCATGCGGGCGGGGGAGGAGATATCTGTAAACGACGGCTCCGGACGGGAATATCGCTGCCGGGTGGAGTCGTACACGAAAGGAACGGCGCGGGCGACGATTATAGAGCGCCTGATGTCGAATACGGAGCTGCCGTCGAGGCTGGTGCTCTATCAGTGCCTGCCGAAGGGCGACAAGATGGAGCTCATCATCCAGAAGGCGGTGGAGCTTGGAGCCGCGGCGATCGTACCGGTCTCCTCGGCGCGCTGCGTTGTGAAGCTGGATGAGATGAAAGCCCGGAAAAAGCAGCAGCGCTGGCAGGAGATCGCCAGGAGCGCCGCCAAACAGTCGGGCCGCTCGCAGATTCCCACGGTGGAGCCGGTGCAGAGTTTTCCGGAAGCGCTGCAAAGCGCGGCAGAGCTCGATGTGCGGCTGATTCCCTATGAGAAAGAGTCTTCATCGATAGAACGCACACGCGGGATACTTTCCGGTATTGGAAAGGGGCAGTCGGTCGGCGTTTTTGTCGGCCCGGAGGGCGGTTTTGAGAGCGCAGAAGCCGAAGCCGCGGCAGAGGCGGGTGTAATTCCGATTACGCTTGGCAGGCGGATTCTGCGCACGGAGACGGCGGCGATCAGTATTCTGTCAATTCTGATGTTTCAGCTGGAGGTATAAAAGAAAATGATGCAGGCATATCTGGACAATTCCGCGACAACGCGCTGCTCCGGACGTGTGGCCCAGACGGTTCAAAAGGTCATGCTGGAGGATTACGGCAATCCTTCCGCGCTTCACCAGAGGGGTGTGGAGGCGGAACATTATGTGCTGGAGGCGAAGCAGTTTTTCGCGAAAAATCTGAAGGTAGATGAGAAGGAGATTTATTTTACGTCCGGTGGGACAGAGTCAAACAATCTGGCGATTATAGGGACGGCGCAGGCGAACCGCCGCGCCGGAAACCATCTGATCACCACGGCGGTGGAGCATCCGTCTGTCGCGAACACGATGAAGTATCTGGAGAAAGAAGGCTTTCGCGTCACGTATCTGCCGGTGGACGGGGACGGCATTGTCTCTCTCGACGCGCTGAGAGAAGCTCTGGATGATGAGACGATTCTTGTTTCGGTCATGTATGTGAACAATGAAGTCGGGGCGGTGCAGCCGGTTGATGAGATCGCGAAGATCCTGAAAGGGTGTGCGAAGAAGCCGCTGTTCCATGTGGACGCGATTCAGGCCTATGGGAAATATCATATTTATCCGAAGAAGGAGGGCATCGACCTCCTTTCGGTCAGCGGCCACAAGCTGCACGGACCGAAGGGTGTCGGCCTGCTCTATGTGGACAGCCGGGTGAAGATTCATTCTATTCTCTATGGCGGCGGCCAGCAGAAGGGGCTGCGCTCCGGCACGGAGAATGTGCCGGGCATCGCCGGGATGGCAGAGGCCGCCCGCGAGTGCTATGAGAATCTGGATGAGAAGGTTGAACGCCTCTACGCGCTGAAAGAGCGCTTTGTGAATGGCATTGACAGGATTGACGGAGCATCCGTCAATGGGCGGACGGGCCGCGACAGCGCGCCGCAGATCGTGAGCGTCAGCTTTGATGGCGTGCGCAGCGAGGTGATGCTGCACGCGCTCGAGGAACGGGGTATCTATGCCTCCGCGGGCTCCGCCTGCTCTTCACACAAACAGGCTGTCAGTCCGACGCTTGGCGCCATGGGTCTTGACAAGGAACGCGCGGGCAGCACGCTGCGCTTCAGTTTCTGCTTTGAAACGACGCAGGAGGAGATTGATTACTGCCTTCAGGCGCTTGCGGAGCTTATGGGACAGCTGCGGCGCTACGTGCGCAGATAGGGAGGAAAAGTGTGATGTATCAGGCATTTCTGATAAAATACGGAGAGATTGGGCTCAAGGGAAAGAACCGCCATGTGTTTGAGGACGCGCTTGTGAGCCGGATTCGCTCCGCTCTGAAAAGAGCGGAGGGCAGTTTTCAGGTGACGAAGGAGCAGGGGCGTATCTATGTGGAGGCCGCAGGCGACTTTGACTTCGACGAGGCGGTAGAGGCGCTTCAGAAGGTCTTCGGCATCGTGGCGATCTGTCCGGTGGTGATTGTGCCGAATCGGGGAGTCGAGCCGCTCTGCGGGGACGTGCTCGCTTTTATGCGTGAGCTCTACGGGGACAGGAGCATGAGCTTCAAGGTGCATACGCGTCGTGCCAATAAGGGCTTCCCGATGGAGTCGATGGAGCTGAGCGCCGAGCTCGGCGGCAGGATCCTTGACGCCTTTCCGGCGATGAGGGTGGACATTCATCATCCGGAGGTCGTGCTGCACATTGAAATACGCGGGAAGATTTATCTCTACTCGGAGATCATTCCTGGACCGGGCGGTATGCCCCTCGGCACCAACGGACAGGGCATGCTGCTTCTGTCCGGCGGCATCGACAGCCCGGTGGCCGGTTACATGGTTTCCAGGCGCGGCGTCGGCATCGACGCGGTCTATTTCCACGCGCCGCCCTATACGAGCGAACGCGCGAAGCAGAAGGTCGTGGACCTTGCAAGGAAGATTGCCGTATACACCGGACAGATCCGGCTTCATGTCATCAATTTTACGGAAATCCAGATGTATATCTATGATCAGTGTCCGCACGATGAGCTGACGATTATCATGCGCCGCTATATGATGCGGATTGCGGAGCGGCTGGCGCTTGCGAACGGCTGCCTGGGCCTCATCACCGGCGAGAGCATCGGACAGGTCGCAAGCCAGACGATGCAGAGCCTTCAGTGCACGAACGATGTCTGCACGCTGCCGGTGTACCGTCCGCTGATCGCCTTTGACAAGGAGGACATCGTCCAGGTGGCGAAAAAGCTCGACACCTATGAGATATCCATTCTTCCCTATGAGGACTGCTGTACGACCTTCGTGGCGAAGCATCCGGTGACGAAGCCGCGGGTGGAGGTCATCCGCCGCTCGGAGAAGAAGCTGTCGGAGAAAATCGATGAGATGGTCGAGCGGGCGCTCGCGGAGGATGAAGTGATCACCGTGTGGTAGAGTAAGAAAGGGCTGCCGTACACAGTACGACAGCCCGGGAACTGCAGGTGCTTTAGTCCACGATGTAGGGAGCGAGTACGGCGAGAATCTCGTCCGCGTTGCTCTCGGAGTGAATATTCAGCTCGATCGGCTTTGAAAGATCCAGGCTGAAGATGCCCATAATGGATTTTGCGTCGATCACATAGCGCCCGGACACCAGATCGAAATCATTGTCAAACTTTGTGATCTCGTTTACGAACGCCTTTACTTTATCAATCGAATTTAAAGAAATATGTACCGTTTTCATTGCATGTCCTCCTTCGGGTGGTTGTGTTTGCTTTGCTCAGAGCAACAGGCCCTGATCAGTTATATAATATCTATTCACTGCCTGAAAGTCAATGAAAATGTGCGTAACAAATGTTACGATTCACAGCCGTCCGGAAATGTGGAGCTGACGCGGCAGTGGCTGTGAATTATAACGAGAGAACGAAAAACCGGAGGGAGTATGAAAACAGCCGCCTTTCACAATCTGGGCTGCAAGGTAAACGCCTATGAGATGGAGGCCATGCAGGAGCTGCTGACAGCGCATGGCTATGCGATCGTGCCCTTTGAGGAGCGTGCGGATGTCTATGTGGTCAATACCTGCAGTGTGACGAATATCGCGGATAAAAAATCGAGGCAGATGCTGCACCGCGCAAAGCGGCGCAATCCGGAGGCTGTCATCGTGGCGGTGGGCTGCTACGTACAGTCCGCGGGCGAAAAGCTTCTCGAAGACGCGGCGGTCGACATCCTGATCAGTAACAATGAGAAGAGCCGCCTGCCGGAGCTTCTGGAGGCCTGGGAGAAGGAACATTCTGCGGGGACGGTTCGCGACCTCAGCCGCGAACACAATTATGAAGAGCTCGCTATCAGCGGAACAGGAGAGCATACGAGGGCCTTTGTAAAAATACAGGACGGCTGCGACCAGTTCTGCAGCTATTGCATCATCCCCTACACGCGGGGACGCATGCGTAGCCGCCGCCTGCCGGATATCCTGGCGGAAGTCCGGCGGCTGGCGGAAGGAGGCTGTCAGGAGCTGGTTCTGACCGGTATCCATCTCGATTCCTATGGCGTCGACCTGGATGGGGAGAGCCTGCTGACGGTAATTGAGGCGTTGAATGAAATCGACGGTATCCGTCGTATCCGTCTCGGTTCGCTGGAGCCGCGCATCATGACGGAGGATTTTGTCCGCGCGCTGGCTGCGCAGGAGAAGCTCTGCCCGCACTTTCACCTGTCGCTGCAGAGCGGCTGCGACGCGACGCTGCGTCGCATGAACCGCAAGTATGATACAGAACAGTTCCGGCAGTGCTGCGCGCGTCTGCGCCGCTATTTCTCTGATCCGGCGCTGACGAGCGATGTGATCGTCGGCTTCCCCGGCGAGACGGACGAAGAATTTGCCGAAACGCTCGCCTTCCTGAAAGAAATCTGTTTTTACGAGACGCATGTCTTCCCCTACTCACGCCGAAAAGGGACACGCGCCGACCGCATGCCCGACCAGATTCCCGCGTCCGTGAAGGCGCAGCGCAGCGACATTCTCCTGGCCCTTTCGCAGGAGAACAGCCGCGCCTATCGCGAGCGGCTGATCGGAACCGAGGTGGAGGTGCTTCTCGAGGAGGCCTGCACGATCGACGGTGCACCATATCTCGTCGGCTACACCCGCGAGTACGTGAAAGTCGCCGTCCCCGCGGATGCGGGAGGCGTTAATCAGATATTGCACTGGTTTGTAGACAATGATACAATGCTGATGCCTGATTAGGTGAGAAAGGAAAGTTGTATGAAGCACTACGTGAAGCTGTTCTTTAAATCAGTGGGAACTGTTTGTGTCTGCGCCTTGTTGGGGGGGGTTCTTTTACTCACGACGTTTTCCATACCCACGGATAGAATTGAGAAAAATGTCGCCGCATCTGCGGCAACCTTTGCAGAGGAGGGACCTTACCCGGAACTGTACGTTGTCAGGCGCAGCCTTCTTGACAATATTACGGATGCCATAATGCTGCTTAATGCGGCCTATTCCGATGACAGCAGTGTTCTTGAAAGGGCAATAGAAGTCAATCGGTTAACGGTCGAAGGAGAAAGCTCAGTCGGAACGCTTGTAGCTCATTATGCTGATGGAAAAGGGGGTACCGCAGTTTCTTATGCCAGATATTGGCATGGATATCTTGTAGTTCTCAAACCGCTGTTGTACTTTATTACATATGATCAGATCAGGATGCTTAATTTTTTCTTTGTTTTTGCCATGGCAACCGTATTGATTGCGGTCATGTGCCGGAAAAAACTGGGTATATACAGTATTCCCTATATCATTTCGCTTTTCCTGATAGACCCGTTTGCCATTTCCAAATCGCTGCAATATTCGTCAGTTTATTATATTTACACGATTGCGTCTATTGTGCTTATTCTCGCAAAGGACTATCTGGATAAATCGATTGACAGGCTGGTCATTTTCTTTGTGCTTACAGGCTGCGTGACGAGCTATATGGATTTTTTAACAGCTCCGCTGCTGACCTTTGGAATACCCGCGACATTCTATCTTTGCATGTCGAAAAAATCTGTGAAGGACACTGCGAAAACTCTGGTATATATATTGACGGCATGGGGATTCGGATATATAGGAATGTGGGCAGGAAAATGGATATTGGGGACCCTTCTGGGAAACACAAATATTATTATGGATGCAGTCGAGCAGGTTCTGAATCGTATGTCAACACATGATGATGGTGGAGTTTCTTTCACGTTTCTCGGTACGCTCAGACGCCAGGCGTATAATTATAAAAATCCGATGTCTGTAGTTACTGCTGTTTACTTTTTAATTGCGGGCGTTCATTTTTTCAGACATGATCCAAAAGAAAGGCTGCATGATATGAAGTGGACGCTGTATCTGGCTGTTTGTCTTCTGCCGGTTTTGTGGTGCCTGGTTGTAAGCAATCATTCCTATGTTCATCACTTTTTTACTTTTCGTATGTTTATGATATCTGCGTTTTCTGGTATGTGCCTGATTACCAGCTATGCTGTTAAAGCAGATACGCTGACACTTGATGAGCCCGCGCCCTGAAGAATTTATGCTTTGCTCTTCGTCCATAACGGAGCCCGGCAGGATGGGTCCACCAATTCGTAGCATGGTCTGAGCGGAGGCAGTATCCCCGGCTCGAACCATCGGGAGACGCCGGCACTTAGCGAACGCGAGCCCGGAGGGCGAAGGGTGAGCTTAGTACCGTTGCGTCTCACGCTGAGCGAGAGCGAGTTCGAGCGGGAATACCGACGCAGCTCAGGCCGCGATTCTAGAGGAACCCTATCCTGCCGGGCGTCATTCGCGTCTCACTCGAAGCGTGTCGGAAAAAAGTCGTTGAATTTGAGGGCGGATTATAGTAAACTAATAGAAGACTACAGTTGAGGGCGTGTAATGATGAAAAAACTGGAGAACACACAGTATTTCAAAATCCAATCCGACCAGGAGATCAAGGTCGGCGAAGTCCTGCAGCTGGTTTATCAGGCCATGACCGAGAAAGGCTATGATCCGGTGAATCAGATCGTGGGCTATATTATGTCCGGCGACCCGACCTACATCACCAGCCATAAGGGAGCCCGGAGCCTGATTATGAAAGTGGAACGGGATGAGCTCGTCGAAGAGCTGCTGCGGGCGTATGTAGAGCAGACGATGAAGGCTCCGGATAAAAAATGAGGATCATGGGTCTGGATTACGGCTCCAAAACCGTGGGAGTCGCCCTGAGCGATGCGCTTCTTCTGACTGCCCAGCCGCTTGAGACGATCGAGAGGCCCAGGGAAGATAAGCTTCGTCGGACGCTGGCGCGGATTGAGTCGCTGTGCGGGGAATACCAGGTGGAGAGAATCGTGGTGGGTTTCCCCAAAAATATGAATAATACCATAGGGGACAGAGCTGAGAAATCGCAGGAATTTGCAGAAATGCTGAACAGGCGGACAGGTCTGCCTGTTGTGATGTGGGACGAACGCCTGACGACAGTGGCGGCGGAGCGCTCGCTTATGGAGAGCGGCGTGCGCCGGGAGCACAGAAAAGCGTATGTGGATCAGATCGCGGCCGTATTCATTCTGCAGGGCTATCTGGACGCAAACAGGGGAAAAGAATGGAAAAACTGACATTTCTGGGAAAAGACGGGGATGCGATGGAGCTCTATGTCGTGGAGCAGACCCGTATTGCCGGCGTCAATTATCTGCTGGCGGCGGATTCGGAGGATGAGGACGGGGAGTGCCTGATCCTGAAGGATGTTGCGCCCGAGCAGGAGCAGGAGAGCATCTACGAGATTGTGGAGGACGAAAGAGAATTAAACGGTGTGCTGGCCGTTTTTGAGCAGCTTCTGGACGACGTGGAGATTCAGAAGTAGGGAAAAAAGAAAACAGGAGGTTATTGTTTGAAAAATCTGAATAACTCGAAACTGCGCATGATTCCGCTCGGCGGACTTGAGCAGATTGGAATGAATATAACTGCCTTCGAATTCGAGGACAGTATTGTTGTGGTGGACTGCGGTCTGGCATTCCCGGAGGATGATATGCTGGGCATTGATCTGGTGATCCCGGACGTCAGCTACCTGAAACAGAACATCGACAAGGTGAAGGGCTTTGTCATCACGCACGGGCATGAGGATCATATCGGTGCGCTGCCCTATATTTTAAAGGAAATCAATGTTCCGGTTTACGCGACACGGCTGACGATCGCTCTGATCGAAGGAAAGCTCGAAGAGCATGGGATGCTCGCCACGACGCGGCGGAAAGTCGTGCAGCACGGTCAGTCCATCAACCTGGGTAAGTTTCGTGTGGAGTTCATCAAGACGAACCACAGCATCGCGGACGCGTCCGCCCTCGCGATCTATTCCCCGGCCGGTATTGTTGTGCATACCGGTGATTTCAAGGTCGATTATACGCCGGTGTACGGCGACAGCATTGATCTGCAGCGCTTTGCGGAGATCGGCAGGAAGGGTGTGCTGGCGCTGCTCTGCGACAGCACGAATGCGGAACGCCCGGGTATCACGATGTCAGAGAAGACGGTGGGGCACACGATGGATGCGCTCTTCGCGGAGCACTGCAATTCCCGGATCATCGTGGCGACCTTCGCCTCCAATGTGGACCGTGTACAGCAGATCGTCAATTCTGCCTGCAAGTATAATAAAAAAGTCGTGATCGAGGGGCGCAGTATGGTGAATGTCATCTCGACGGCGACGGAACTCGGCTACATTCATATGCCAGAGAATACACTGATTGATATTGAACGGCTGAACGATTATCCGCCGGAGTCGACGGTGCTGATCACAACCGGCAGCCAGGGCGAATCCATGGCGGCGCTGTCACGTATGGCGCAGAATATTCACCGCAAGGTGCATATCATGCCGGGCGATACGGTAATCTTCAGCTCCAATCCGATCCCGGGCAATGAGAAGGCGGTGTCGAAGGTGATCAACGAACTCTCCGCGAAGGGGGCGAACGTCATTTTCCAGGACGCGCATGTGTCCGGCCACGCCTGTCAGGAGGAGATCAAGCTGATCTACTCGCTCGTGCATCCGAAATACGCGATTCCGGTACACGGGGAATACCGTCATCTGAAGGCGCAAGCGGCGATCGCCGCACAGCTCGGTATCCCGAAGGAGAATATTTTCGTGCTCAAGTCCGGCGACGTGATTGAGATGGACGCGGAGTCGGCGAAGGTCGTGGACAAGGTTCACACGGGCGCGGTTTTTGTGGATGGGCTCGGCGTGGGCGATGTCGGCACGATCGTGCTGCATGACCGCCAGCATCTGGCCGAGGACGGGATTATCATTATTGTAATGACGCTGGACCGCGCGGGCAATACGCTGCTGTCCGGGCCGGACATCGTCTCCCGCGGCTTTGTCTATGTGCGGGAGTCGGAGGATCTGATGGAGCATGCGCGCGCCGTCGTCTATGAGGCGGTGGAGCGTTGCCTGGACCGTCACATTACAGACTGGGGCAAGATGAAGAATATCATGAAGGACGCGCTGGGCGACTATATCAGAAAGACGACGAAGAGAAATCCGATGATCCTTCCGATCATCATGGAAGTATAAGGACGATAGCATGTCGAAGCAAAAGAAAAAACAATCGAGCATGGCGCTTGCGGTGTCGCTGACCCTGTTTCGGATCGCGCTGCTGCTCTTTGTCATTGCGGCCGTCATCCGGGTGGGAGAGTACGCCTACACGTTTACTTATCGCGTGGTTTCGGATGCCGCGATGGAGGAGGAGCCGGGGCGCGACATCAGTGTGACGATCAACAGCAGCATGACAGACAGCGATATCGCGGAAGTGCTGGAGAACAAAGGCCTGGTCGAGAGTGCCAGGATCTTTCGCATGCAGCTTAAGGCCTTCCAGTATGACGGCGAACTGCAGCCCGGAAGTTATATTCTGAATACGTCTATGACGCCGAGCGAGATGATGGCGGAAATGGCCGGCGAGGAGGAGAGCGAGGACTCGGATGATGAGTAAGAGTCCGGAACTCCTGCTGCCGGCCGGCAGCCCTGAGGTGCTGAAGACCGCCGTGGCCTTCGGCGCGGACGCTGTCTATATCGGCGGCGAGGCTTACGGCCTGCGCGCGAAGGCAAAGAATTTTACCATGGATGAGATGGCGGAAGGCGTCTGTTTTGCGCATGAGCATGGCGTAAAAGTCTATGTGACGGCCAATGTTCTGGCGCATGACGAGGACCTTCGCGGGGCGGAGCAGTATTTTAAGGAGCTTAAAAATATCCGCCCGGACGCGCTGATCATCTCAGATCCGGGGCTTTTCCTGACCGCGCGCGAGAACTGCCCGGAGATTCCGGTTCATATTTCTACCCAGGCAAACAATCTGAACTATAAGGCTTTTCGCTTCTGGCATCAGCTCGGAGCTTCGCGCGTCGTGACCGGACGCGAGCTTTCTCTGATGGAGATCCGGGAAATCCGTGAGCACATTCCGGAAGACCTCGAGATCGAGACCTTTGTGCACGGCGCGATGTGCGTCTCCTACTCGGGCCGCTGTCTCTTAAGCAATTACCTGGCGGGGCGGGACGCGAACCGCGGTTCCTGCGCGCATCCCTGCCGCTGGAGCTACGCGGTGATGGAGGAGACTAGGCCGGGCGAGTACATGCCGCTCTACGAAAATGAGCGCGGCACCTTCCTGTTCAGTTCGAAGGATCTGTGCATGGTGGAACATCTGCCGGATCTCATCGCGGCGGGTGTGGACAGCCTGAAGGTGGAGGGGCGGATGAAGTCGGCACTCTATGTGGCGTCTGTCGGACGCGCCTACCGGCGGGCGCTCGATGATCTGAGGAAAGATACGGAGCTTTATCAGAAAAATCTGCCCTGGTATCGCAGGGAGATCGGAAGCTGCACGCACCGGGAGTTTACGACCGGTTTTTTCTATGGGAAAGCAGATCGGAACGCGCAGGATTATGAGAGCAGTACTTACCATAAGGAGTACAGCTATCTCGGCCTGGTGGGCGAGACGGAGGCGGACGGCTGTTTTCGCCTCGAACAGAGGAATAAGTTCACAGTCGGCGAGAAGATCGAGATCATGAAGCCGGACGGGAGAAACGTGGAGGCAAGGGTTCTGAGCATCCGGGATGAAGCAGGCGCTCAGATGGAGAGCGCGCCGCACGCGAAGCAGAAACTGCTCGTAAAGCTTGATACGCCGCCGGCACAGTTTGATATTCTGCGGCGGCAGGAGAAGGAATGAAGATTGTGCAGGCACTTCCCCATCCTGTGAGGCGGCGTGAACCGGCGCCCGGTGGTGCGGGACAGTGGGTATTTGTGGGCGAACGCGCCTGTTATAGATACTGAAGAAGAACAGAGAGGGAGCGGATATGCATATAGAGGGGATCCTGCTTGGAGCAGTCTCGTTTTTGTCGATCGGCATCTTTCACCCGATTGTCATCTGGGCGGAGTACCATTTTACCTGTAAGATATGGCCGGTTTTTCTCGCGGCGGGGCTGGTCTGTCTCGGGATCTCGACGCAGATGGAACAGATAATCGCCTCGGCGGTCGTCGGCGTCGTCGGTTTTTCCTGCCTTTGGAGCATCGTGGAGCTGCACCAGCAGAAAGAACGCGTGCGCAAGGGCTGGTTCCCGAAAAATCCGAAACATGAGCAGGATCAGGATTAAATCTATTTGACCCCGGCAGCGATCTGTGATACAATTTTTCTATATATGAAATCTGATGTGTGAAGAGGGAATGCAAATGAAAACACAGTACAGAGTAATCATTGCAGCGGTTCTGTCAGTAGCCATCTGCGGCGCGCTGATCACAACGGAGATCACATACAGCGGCGCCGACGGGGAAACGACGGCGGCGGTCGAGATCCCGGTTCCGGCGAATGAGAACGGCGTCATCACCGCGGACGAGTGGGAGTCGGTCTATCCGAACCAGGTCGCGTCGTATAAGGCGAACGAGAGCAACAGCTATACGGTCGACTACCTGGAGGAGTCTCCGTATCTGACGAATATTTACGAGGGCTATGGTTTTGCGGTGGATTATAACAGCGCGCGCAGCCACAGCTATACGCTTGAAGATGTTGCAGCTACTGAGCGGCCGCATTCGCTGGCGAACTGTCTGACCTGCAAGACGGCGGACTACACGAAGCTCGTGAACGATATGGGCGTGGAGGCCTACTCCTATGATTTCGAGGAGACCTACGCGCAGATGAACGAGAGCGTGGGCTGCTACACCTGCCACGAGAACGATGTGTCGACGCTGACCGTCACGCACGACTATATTATCAATACGCTTGGCGACAATATGGACACGATCGCTTCGGAGGTTCTTGTCTGCGGGCAGTGTCATATCGAGTACTACTTCGACAGCGAGACGAAGGCGACGTCCATTGCCTACGACAGCATCGAGGCGATGGATCCGGAGGCGATTCTCGCTTACTACGATGAGATCGGTTTCTCTGACTGGACGCAGGAGAGCACCGGTACAGGCATGCTGAAGGCACAGCATCCGGAGATGGAGACCTTCCTCGGAGAGGGCAGCATGCACAGCAATCTGCTGACCTGTGCGGATTGCCATATGGAGCAGGCGACGGCGGATGACGGCAGCAGCTATACGAGTCACAGCTGGGTGAGCCCGTTGGAGAGCGAGACCATCCTGGAAACCTGTGCGGCCTGCCACGGTGACACGGACATGGTCGAGAAGGTTACGACGATCCAGGAGGCGGTGACCGCGCGTGAGACGGAGGTCGGTGAGAAGCTCTCGACTCTGAAGGACACGCTGGCGGACGCGGTTGCCTCCGGCGAGTACACGGAGGATGAGCTGGATGAGATTCGCTCGCTCTACCGCAGTGCGCAGTGGTATTTTGACTTCGACTATGTGGAGAACAGCGAGGGTGCACACAACTCCACGCTGGCGAACCGGTGTCTGGATACCTCGGAGGAGCTGATCGACGAGGCAATGGAAAAGTTCAAATAAGAAAACATAGACGTTCTGCAAAAGGCTGTCGCCAGTAAGCGGCAGCCTTTTGTGCGAGTAGCTGGAAAGGACATGATGAAAAAGCTGCGAAATTTTATCTTCTCGATGCGCTTTGCTCTGATCCTGCTGTTTCTGATCGTGTTGGCCTGTGTGGCCGGCAGTGTGATACCGCAGGGCTATGTGATGTCATATTACACACAGAGCTATTCTCAGCAGCTCGCGGGCGCGATCCTGCTGTTCGGACTTGACGATGTGTTTCACAGCGTCTGGTTCGTCGCGCTGGTGCTGATTCTCTGCGCGAACCTGCTGGGCTGCAATGTGCTCCGCTTTCCGGCGCTGCTTCGCCGGTTTCAGGGCGGCTTCACGCCGGAGCACGTGCTTGCTTCGTGGAATGGAGAGAGCCTGACGCAGACGCGTGACCCGGAAGTTGTATTTCAGAAGAATGGTTTTCGCCGCGTGCAGGCAGTGCAGACGGAGGAAGGCCGCACATTCCGCTACAGCGTGCGGAACCGCGTCGGAATCTGGGGCGCGTGGCTCTGCCACCTCGGGATGTTGATTGTCATCCTCGGCTTCGGCCTGGGGCAGATGACCGAGGAGGAGTATACGGTCTATGGCGTGCCGGGGGAAACGAAGGCGGTCGAGGGAACGGACTATGAGGTGACGATCGATGACTTCGTCGTGGAGCTGCGGGAGGACGATACCGTGGAGCAGTACACCGCGACGATCACCGTGACCGACACGGAGACCGGTGAGAGCGGTGGCGGTCAGACGAGCGTCAACGCTCCGCTGTCGCTGTTCGGCATGCGTTTTTATCAGAATTCTACCGGCTGGGCGGCGACGGTGCAGATCTGGAAGGATGAGGAACTGATTCAGGAAGATCTGCTCTGCGCCGGGGAATATACACTGATCGAGGATATCGGCAGCGTCGCGGTGATGTTTTCCGCGTTTTACCCGGACTATGTGGAGGATGTGGACGGTTCGCCCGGGACCGCGAGCTCACGCCTGAATAATCCGGCCTATCTCTACCAGCTTTATTATCACAACGAGGTGATCGGCATGAATGTGCTGACCGGCGATGAGGTGATCACGCTGGACGAGTACACGATTGTCTTTACCGACCCGCAGCAGTATACGCTGCTGCAGATCAAGCGCGACTCCTTCGCCTGGCTCACGGCGATCGGCGCGCTGCTCGTTGCGCTGGCTCTGATTCTGGCCTTCTACCTGCGCACGGAGGAACTCTGGGCGCTGGACAACGGGGATGGCAGCTGGAGCGTAAGCGGACGCAGCGTAAAGGGCGGCGAAGAGTTTCGGGAGAGAATCCGCAGCAGTGCGGAAACCGCAGAAGAATTGGAGGAAAAGAATGACATCTGAACAGTTTCTGAATCTGGAGAATATCGTATTTACGGTTACCATGGTCGTCTACCTGGCTGCGATGGTCCTGTATTTCCTGTTTTTCGCCCTGAAAAATGAGAAGCCGGGAAAGATTGCCGATAAGCTGATGGTTGTGGCTTTCGTTCTGCACACGATCGCACTGGTGACGCGCGGACTCGGCGCGGGGCGGCTGCCGCTCACGAACCAGTATGAGTTTGCGACCAGCTTTGCCTGGGGAATCTGCCTGTGTTATCTGATTTTCCTCTGGAAATATAAGTTTCGTGCGCTGGGAGCTTTTGTGACGCCGGTCATCTTTCTGATCATCGGCTACGCCGCGATGCAGAGCCGCGAGGTGAAGGAACTGATGCCGGCGCTGCGCAGCAACTGGCTCGCGATCCATGTCTCCTCCGCGATCATTTCCTATGGAGCTTTCGGCGTCTCCTTCGCGGTGTCGCTGATGTTCCTGATCAGAGAGAAGCTGAAAAATAACAGCTTCTGGGAGACGCATATTCCGCAGAAGGAGAAGCTGGATCTGATCAGCTACCGCGCAGTGTCGCTCGGCTTTCTGTTCCTGACCTTCGTGATCATCTCCGGCGCGATCTGGGCGGAGCGCGCCTGGGGCAGCTACTGGTCCTGGGATCCGAAGGAGACCTGGTCGCTCATCACCTGGATTATTTACGCGATCTACCTGCACCTGCGGATATCGAAGGGCTGGAAGGGAAAGAGCGCGGCGATCTTCGCGGCGGTTGGCTTCATCTGCGTGATCTTCACTTATATTGGGGTCAATACGCTGATTCCGGGCATCCACAGCTACGCGTAATACCGGGCGCCAGTCCGGCCGATGTCTATGTGTCCTTGCATGCCCTAAAGGATTTATGCTCTTTAGAGTACTAGCTTCGCGTCGCAAGCATGCAGTCCACATAGCCGCCGTCCGGGACTTTTATAGTAAATTATCTGACAATAATGAAAACCATAAAAT
>JAJBTX010000025.1 GCA_020860645.1 Lachnospiraceae bacterium
ATGAACCTGACATATTCGCTTGCTATTATTACTGTTACACCGATTTGGACTGTGTGGAGCAGCTCGGCAGCGGCGGGACGACGTAGTTTCATATGATCGCGCTGGACGAAGGCAGCGGAACCATGGTATTTCAGTACCGGCGGAACTGGGAGGGCGGAGAGGTCGCAGGGACTTATGAGCTGACGCTTGACATTTCCCGACAGAAGGGAACGCAGTTGCAGATTGACAGCGTATCCTTTGAGCGCAGGGATTCCGGGGAGGATGATTCGTAGATGAAAAATACAGTTTCGAAAATTATGGTTGCAGTGGGCGCCGTGCTTCTCATCGTGGCAGCGGTCGCAAAGCTTATGGGGAGAAAATCAATCTCCATAATTGGCGGTCCGGACGGACCGACTTCCATTTACATTGCTGGCAGAGTGTCGCCGGGGTGGATGCTCCCGGCGGCGGTGGCTGGCGTGATTGTGCTGGCGGTCGGTGTTTTCCTGCTGCTGAAGAGAAAATAGGATTCCGAAAGGTGATAAGATGAAGACAATCTACCGTTTCAGCGGGAAATGCATGCTGATTTTTTATATGAGCGGACTTTATCAGCTCTGGCAGCTGTGTCAGTATGGCGGCGTGCGGAGGCGTCTTCCAGGACTGGCCGTGAGCGCCGCCGCTTTTTTGCTGTGCCTGATTCTGTGGCTGGTTTCCCGGCGCGGCAGGCCGGAGCGGGAAGCCGGGCTGGGAAAGCGTATCGTTCTCCTTCTGGAACTGTTGATTTTCGCGGGCGCGACGCTCTTTTTCGGCGCGAAAATCGTCTACGCGGCGACGCCGTACAACGGGGCGCTGTCCTGGAAATTGGACGAGTGGCGCAGGAAGCGCGAGGTCACGCTTACGCATGACAATTTCTATGAGAGCGGCGCGGAGGGCATCCTGGAAGATCTGGACGCTTCCTTTGATTTGCCGGAGACCCTGTATGTGACAAACACCTTTGAGATTGCTTACGATGCGGAGGGCATGATTCAGACTATCGAAGCCTTTCTGTATGGGGAGAACGATGAGGGAGAAAAGAAAACATACCTTATCAGTTATGACGCGGAGAAAAGCAGTAAAATGACGGTCTGGCTGGACGGAAATGTCAGCGCCGAATACGAGGAGGAAAACCTGCTGGAGCCCATGCTCACGATTTTAGGTCTGGTCGACTGGGAGCGGCAGCTGGATCAGTGGAGTGCGCTGATCAGCGAGGAGGTCTGTGAGGTTTCTTACAGCGGCTGTCAAAGCTTTGTATCAAAAGAGGGGCTCTATGAGGTCTCTGAAAATGGAATCAATCTGGAAAGCGACGCGATCAGTCTGCTGGATGCGGGCGGCGAGATCTGCGGCTATGCGGTCACTCTGGACATTTCGGAGGACATTCCGTCCCTGCACTTTATTCTGGAACCGGAGTATGTGAGCCAGAGTGAGCTGAACGCCGAACGGGAGGAAGAGCAGACAGCGGAGGCGATCGATGCGGAGAGCTGGTACGTGGATTCCGCGGACGGCACGATGTACTGTTTTCTGAATGAGAGCAGGGGATGGCGGCTGGTCGTCGTGGACGCGGCGGCGGGCAGCAGAGCCTACGCGCTGCAGGGAACGGACGATGGCGGCGCAAGTTGGACGGAGGTGAACGGCGATCCCTTCCTGGAAGCGGCCGGAGTGGCGGAAGGGCTGATCTTCTATGATGAGAACTGGGGTATTGCGGGGCTTGGCAGCGCGTCGGGCTCTTACTCGCGGCTCTATGTCACCTGGGACGGCGGCGAGAGCTTTACGCAGATAGAGTTTGACATGGACACGGCGGATGAGCTTCCGGACACTGCCGCCGAGTATGGCCTTGCGGCGCAGGATTATGACTATCTCTGTATGCCGGAGGAGGAAGATGATGTGCTGACGGTGCTGGTCACGACGGACCAGATTGAGAGCGAGGGAGTTCTCTTTGAGTCGGCGGATCAGGGGTGGACATGGACCTTTACCGGTGTTCGGCAGACGGTGGAGCAATAGTAAAAGGACGAAGGTAGCCGAAAGCGGATTTTCATGTTATACTGACGACATGGAAACGGAAGGCGGGGAGTTTGTGATGTTTAAACCTGACACCGGAATCAGAGAGAATGTAATAGAAGAAATACAGGAACTGGCCCGGCAACATCATATCAAGAAGGTGATTTTATTCGGTTCGAGGGCGCGGGGAGATTATCGCCGTGTCAGCGATATTGACCTGGCGGCGTGCGGAGGCGATATCGCGCGATTCTCACTCGATGTCGAGGAAGAGACCAGCACCCTGCTGAAATTTGATGTGGTAAATCTGGATGCAGCGGTGCAGCCAGAGCTGCTGGCCTCGATAGAAAAAGACGGGAGAGTGCTCTATGAGCAAGTATGAAAAGTTTTGCCAGGCATTTCGTAACCTGCAGGACATCTACCAATATGAGGAGCCCTACGATAATGTCGTGCTTACAGGGATGGTTGCGCTTTACAAGCTCTGCTTTGAGCAGGCGTGGAAGGCCATGAAAGAATTGCTGGAAAAAAGCGGGGCGCCGGAGGGGAAAACAGGCTCACCGAAATTAATACTGAAAACGGCGTATCAGATGAATCTGATATCGGACGAGGAGCTCTGGCTGCAGGCTCTGACAGCCCGAAACAATGTCGCTCACGCGTACAACCAGGCAATTGCACTTGATATCGTAAAAGAGACAAAAACTACCTATTATCGTATGTTCTGTGCATTGAAAGATGAAATCGAAGAAAACTGGATTTAGGAGGAATTCTTGTGAAAAAAGTTTCCTTTCTGGTTATAGTGAGCCTGCTTGCCCTGGCGTTCTTCGGCTGCGCCCGCAGCGAAAGCGTGAGCGAGGCAGATTATTCTGCGTTTACCGGAACGGTGAGCGAGGTCTGGGAACACTCCCTGATGATCGACGTGACGGAGGGCGACATTCTTGCGTCATCCGATTGCGTGATAGCAACATTTCCGGAGGCGATCGGGATCGATGCTGCGGTGGGCGATGAGGTGCAGGTATGGTATGACGGGGATATTATGGAGAGTTATCCCGCGCAGGTGAACGCAGTCAGCTATGAGATCGTACAGGCAGGGGCTGCGGAGGAGATCACGGTGGAGGGCGAGAGTGCGGAGGCCGAAATCCCCCGATATTATGAGGAGGAATCTGACACGGAGGACACCGGGGGCGATGCGGCGGAGGAAAGCGCGGCGGGCGATGAGGTGTCCGCGCAGGCGGCGGAGCTGCTCGCAGCGATGACCCTGGAGGAGCAGATTTATCAGATGTTCATCGTTACGCCGGAGCAGATCACGGGCGTGTCCGTCGCGACGCGGGCCGGGAGCGCGACCGAGGAGGCGCTGCAGGCATATCCGGTGGGCGGCCTCGTCTATTTCGCCGACAATCTCGTGACGAGGGAGCAGTGCAGCGAGATGATCGCGAACAGCCAGTCCTATTCGAAGGTCGGCCTCTTCATCGCGGTGGACGAGGAGGGCGGAACCGTGGCGCGCATCGGAAGTAACAGCGCGATGGGCACGACCTCCTTTCCCAGTATGAAGACGATCGGCGACAGCGGCGACGCGGAGGAAGCCCGGAACGTCGGCTATACTATCGGGACCGAGATCCGGGAGCTGGGTTTCAATCTCGACTTTGCGCCCGTCGCGGACATCGATTCCAATCCCGACAATCCGGTGATCGGCGACCGTTCCTTTGGCACGGACGCCGCCACCGTCTCGGAGATGGTCTCGGCAGCGGTGCAGGGTTTTCAGGAGAGCGGCGTTCTTAGCACACTGAAGCATTTTCCGGGGCATGGGGACACCGCGACCGACAGCCATGAGGGCTATACGGAGTTGAATAAGACGCTGGAGGAATTATGGGAGCTGGAATTTGTCCCGTTTCAGAGCGGCATCGCCGCGGGGGCAGACTTTGTGATGGTCGGCCATATCTCCGTCCCGCAGGTGACGGGCGACGACGTGCCGGCCTCGCTCTCCGGGACGATGATCGATATCCTGAAAAATGACCTGGGCTTCGAGGGTCTTGTGATCACGGATTCCATGCGGATGGAGGCCATCACCGACCGCTGGTCCTCCGCGGAGGCCGCCGTCATGGCGGTGCAGGCGGGCGTCGACGTGATCCTGATGCCGGAGAACCTCGAGGAGGCGGTCGCGGGCATCCTGGACGCGGCAGAGTCCGGCGAGATTTCGGAGGAGCGGATCGCCCGGAGCGTGCAGAAGATTCTGGAGACGAAGATCCGGGCGGGGATTGTGAGCATGTGATCCGGTACGGCAGATAGAGAATAGAATGTTGAAAAAGCATCAGTCACAGCGGCTGATGTTTTTTTGTAAAAAAATAGACCGTTTTTGTTGACATCGTTGTGGAAGTGTGCTAGATTTATTGTATAAAGACGTATCCTTATTAAAAATAAATACGCGTCAAAGAACAGAGAGGAAATCAGATGGCAAAGACTTCAAAAGAGCAAAGCGATGCGATGAGGCGCAGAATTCTGAACGCCGCGGCGGAGAGCTTTCTGGAAAATGGCTTTACCGATACCACGGTCCGGAGTATCACGACAAAGCTTGGGATCAGCATCGGCGCGTTCAACAGCCACTTTCGCACCAAGGAGGATGTGCTCTGCGAACTGATCGGTTTTGTCCTGGAGAGCCAGTTTTCGACTTCCGAGAAGCTGCTCGCGGGGAAGACGGAGGATAAGCTCCTTCTGTACGCGGCCGAGACGGCGCTGCAGCTGCATATCGTGGAACTGAATGAAAATCTGCGGGATGTATACAGCTCCGCCTATTCCCTGCCGAAGACCTCCGCGCTGATCCAGCAGACGGTCACCGGCAAGTTAGAGCGTATATTCAGGGAATATCTGCCGGAGCTTCAGACGAAGGATTTCTATATCCTGGAAATCGCGACGGGCGGCATCATGCGGGGCTTCATGACGGTACCCTGCAATATGTGGTTCACGATGGATCAGAAGGTTGAGGCCTTTCTGAAAAATGCTTTTCGACTGTATGATATTCCGCCGGAGAAGATACAGGAGGCCGTCGATTTTGTAAAGCAGTTTGATTTTCAGGCAGTCGCGAAGGAGACCCTTTCCGGAATCTTTCGTTATCTGGAGGAAAGCTCGAAACAGCAGGGATCGTTTTCGTAAATTTTTTGCAGGAGAAGGATGAGAAAGAAGGAGAAGCAGAGAAACCCCCGCCGCAGCGCGATCATACTTTCGATCATGGCGTTTGTGTGCCTGGCCTGTACGACGCCGCTTCTGGGGTGCACGTACAGCACGACTACCTATTATGATTGTGGAATACACTCAACGGAGGATGACTCCGATGCCAGTAATCATGTCATGTTGAACTGTGGGAATTATGCGTGTTTTGGCGGACACGGTTATGCCGCCTGCGGGCAGCACTGTATCTGCATGGGCGGCAGGCATGAGCAGCTTAATTGCGGATATTACGCCTGCGCAAGCATGAGCGGTATAAACGGGCACGGTTATGCCGAATGTGAGCAGCATTGCATATGCACGGGCAGTCACAACCATCTGGCCTGTGGACATTACGTGTGCGACGACGGAGACCATGATGAGCTCGCCTGCGGACATTACGCGTGCGAGGACGGAGATCATGATGAGCAGCTTGCCTGCGGGCATTACGCATGCACGGCTACGGGAAACCACAGCCAGCTCGCCTGCGGACACTATGCGTGCGAGGGTGGGACACATACGAAGATGGGCTGCGGGCATTATGCCTGCGAGTCGGGATTGCATGCGAAACTGAAATGCGGGCACTACGGGTGTGAAGAAGGGTCTCATCTGAAAAGGCTTGCCTGCGGACATTACTCCTGTGCGGACGGCGACCACACGCTGTTGGCCTGCGGGCATTATGCGTGCGATGGCAGCGATCATACGCTGCTGGTCTGCGGACATAACTCGTCCGAAGGCGTGGTTCTCAGCCCGCATGCAGGCCGACATTACATCGGCGCAAACGACGACGAAGAACTGTAAGAGTGAGCACATTACGCCTGTGAAAACTGCAGCTGTAGTGAAAGCAAAACGAGCAACAGCAGCAGCACGAGCGTCAGTCTCATGGCCTGCGGGCATCTCTCAGGCACGGCGGGGGATCATAGTCTGTTGGACTGCGGAGATCATTATGCGTGTCAGGTGAGTGAAGAAGAACTGGAAGAGCATAGTTGGGTGTTGTCAATAGAGGTGTGTGGAGTTGGGCATTATGCCTGTGCTGTAATGGAGTGCGAGTGTTGTGGGAAGTGTGATGCGGAATGGAAAGCATTCTGTGATGAAGATAAGGAAGATTATTATGAGTATGTAAATTATCATGTGCGATGCCCTGGGTGCGATGAATGGATCTGTAAAATTTATGATGAGGATACTCATGGATGGGAAGAAATAAACGGAGAACTAGTTAATATTTATTGTCCTTCTCTCCAATCGGTAGCGGCAGCTGCAGTTGGTGTACAGGCCAATGCATCTGCTGCGGAAGCGGAGTATACCCTTCCCGCAGAGCAGGCAGAATCTGAGGGCGAAAAGCAGGAAGCGGACAAGGAGCCGGCAGAGGAGGAGATATCCACTGCCGGGACAGCGGAAGCTCAGGCCGCGGCCTCCGAAGAGGAAACTCTGCAGGCTGTCGCACCGGTCGAAGCCATTGTCGAGCCGGAGAAAGACCCGTCCGGGGAGCCGGACGAGGATCCGGCAGAAGACCCGGCTGAGGATTCAGCGGATGAACCGGCAGGCGAGTCGAATGGAGACCCGGCTGAGTAGACAGCTGCGAATCCGGCCAAAGGAGCGCCCGACGAGGCTGATGGAAACGTGTAAACTTCCATATGATCGTTATCCATAGAGATAAGGTAAAAGTTATCGTGAACGGCAGGACCCTTTGTCGTTCACGATGATTCTTATTGAAGACATTTTTCTTGAAATAAAAAGGGGAGGATGGCAGGATGTGTCCGATTATCTTTTCATACGGTGACTTTCAGATCAGCGGATACTGGTTCATGACAGTGCTGGGGCTTCTGGCGGTTTTTATCTATCTGAATTTCGCCAACTCGCGGCTGGAGCAGGAGCGCAGGCTGCCATTTTATCATATCGTCAGTCTCTTTGCCAACTGTATCATCAGCATTCTTGCGGGCGGGACACTGATGGGGTTCCTCGTCAACCTTCCCGGAATCATTGAGAACTGGGCCTATTACAGCGCAAATCCCGGCATGATTCTGGAAGTGGCGTTTACCAGCCTGGTGTTTTATGGCGGCGCGCTCATGCTGATTCTCCTGCAGTGGCTGTACACCAGGCACTATGAGCTGGACGGGCAGACCGTCATCGAACTCTTCGTTCCCGCGACGCCGCTCTTCATGTCCATTGCGCGCATCGGCTGTTTCCTGGGCGGCTGCTGTTACGGTATCGAGGTCTCCTGGGGCGTCGTGTTCCCGGAAGGTTCCCTGGCTCCGGCGGGCGTCCCGCTCTTCCCGAGCCAGCTGGTGGAGGCCGCCGGGCATCTGCTGCTGTTTCTCCTGTTGCTGGCCGTCAAAGACAGGCTGAAAAAGAAATCTGATTTACTGTTTCTCTATATGGGCGCTTACGCGGCCCTGCGTTTTATCCTCGAATTTTTCCGCGGAGACGCGGCCCGCGGCATCTGGTTCGGCCTCTCGACCAGTCAGTGGATCAGCCTTGGCTTATTGCTGGCTGTGGTGATTCACGCATTAAAGAGCAGGCGAAAAACGAATAAAATATTAACCTAAACTTGCTAAAACCGCGATTTTGGGTTAAAATATTATCTATGAATAACTTCGATTTCTTAAAATCTCCAGGCGATGTTAATATGGAAATTGCGATGAGTATGCGTCAGCGGAGGAAGGATAAGAAAATAACACAGGTGCAGCTGAGCGAGCGTTCGGACGTAAGTCTTGGCACGCTGAAACGCTTTGAGCGAAGCGGAGAAATTTCACTGTCGTCCCTCATCAAGATAGCCTTCGCATTAGGGTGCGAGGGCGACTTTGACGAATTATTTTCAAAGAAGGGCTATGCGTCAATTCAGGAGGTCATTGATGAACAACGATAAGGTATTAAATGTGTGGATGGAAAATCGCAAGGTCGGAATGCTGGCTTTGACGGCAAATCATCTGGCTGCATTTGAATATGACGCAGAGTGGCTTTCGGACGGATTTTCCATCAGTCCCCTTTCTTTACCATTGCAAAAAGGCGTTTTTATACCCAAAAACTATGATCCGTTTGAAGGCTTATTTGGCGTTTTCTCGGACAGTCTGCCGGACGGATGGGGAAGGCTGCTGGTAGACAGGTTATTGGCAAAGGCAAAAATAAATCCCGCAGAGGCAGACAGTATCAGCCGACTGGCAATTGTCGGAACTACGGGAATGGGAGCTCTCACCTATCAGCCGGAAAGACGCATTGATACGGTATGGTCGGATATGTCTCTGGATGAGATCGCTTTGGAATGTGAAAAAATGTTTGCAACGGAGGAGTCTGATAATCTGGATGTCCTGTTTCAGATGGGCGGTTCGTCCGGCGGTGCAAGACCTAAAATTTTTTACAGGATAGATGGCGAGAAATGGATTGTAAAATTTCCTTCTTCAGCAGACCGGAAGAATATTGGAGAACAGGAATACGACTATTCTGTATGTGCGAAAAAATGTGGAATTGAAATGCCGGAAACGAGACTTCTTCCTTCTAAGAGGAATACGGGTTATTTTGCGGTCAGGCGTTTTGACAGAGAGCGGAATGCAAGGATTCACATGGTTTCGGTGAGCGGTTTGTTAGAAACGTCGCACCGTATTACTAATTTGGATTATCACATTCTGATGCAGCTTACCATG
Organism: Lachnospiraceae bacterium; assembly: GCA_020860645.1. Classification (GTDB taxonomy): domain Bacteria; phylum Bacillota; class Clostridia; order Lachnospirales; family Lachnospiraceae; genus Hominiventricola. Next base: position 8,841 of record JAJBTX010000025.1, read on the forward strand.
AAGCTGACACAAAGCTATGAGGAAATTGAAAAGCTGTATCGGCAGATGTGTTTTAATGTCTTTGCGCATAACAGGGACGATCACTCCAAGAACTTTTCCTTTTTGTATGAGGATGGTAAATGGCGGCTGTCCCCGGCATATGACCTGACATACAGCAATTCCATCGGCGGCGAACACGCGACAACAGTCAATGGGAATGGCCGCAGTGCGGATATAGAAGATTTGCTTGCAGGGGCGTGGATGGCGACGCTTGATGCGAAGAAGG
>JAJBTX010000109.1 GCA_020860645.1 Lachnospiraceae bacterium
CCCGAAAATCAAGGTTTAGGCAACAAAAAACGAGGTAGCTTTTGACACTACCAAAGAGAAAAGGAGAGAAACAAGATGAAAAAGGTAACAGCATTATTACTTACGGGAGCCATGGTCTTCAGCCTGGCAGCCTGCGGTTCGTCTTCAACGACCACGACGGAGGAAAGCTCCGCGGCGGAGGAGACGGCAGAAGAGTCCGGAACGGAAACAGCCGACAACAGCGATATCACGATCGCCGGTATTGTCTTCCAGGACGACCAGTTCATGAACATGATGACGCAGGGCTATGTGGACGCGGCGAACGATCTGGGCGTCACGCTCATGACGGATAACACGAACAATGACCAGGCGAAAGAAACGGAGCTGATCAATACCTATCTTGCGCAGGGCGTGGACGGACTTGTGATTGCCCCGCTGAACGGCGACGCGTCTGTGGCGGCTCTCAAAGCGGCGGATGAGGGCGGCATGAAGATTGCGCTGACCAACATTGAGATTGCCGACGGCGATTTCATTGTCGCCGGGTACACCTCGGATGATTACACGAACTGCTATCTGGCCGGACAGGAGGCCGCTGAAATCATCAAGGAGAAGCATGGGGACGAGACGGTCAATATCGCGATCGTGGAGTACAAGTCGCTGCTGCCGGATCAGAGCGCGAACCGCTCAGGCGGATATCTCGCCGCGCTGGACGATGCGGGAGTCAGCTATGAGATCGTCGCGGATCAGGACGCATGGATGCAGGATACTGCGCTGGAGACCGCTTCCTCCATTCTGACGGCGCACCCGGAGACGGATGTGATCATCACGGTCAATGACGGCGGCACGATCGGTTCCGTGATGGCTGTTCAGAACGCGGGTCTTTCCGATGATATCATGGTATTTGGACACGACGGTTCCGATCAGATTTCCAGCATGATTTACGATGAGAGCTGCCCGCTGATGGCGGTTGTCGCGCAGGATCCGTATACGATGGGCTATCTGGCAGTGACGGCGCTGGTGAATGCCGTGCAGGGCGGAGACTACTCCGATACGGCGGGCGTGTGCCAGTACGTTGACGGTATTGTCCTGACCAGCCGTGATCTGGATGGAGTGAACACATGGCGCGTTGAGAATGGTTTTGAGGCGCTTGACTGACAGCTGTCCAGAATGAGCAGACCGGATGGCGGGCGGCAGACCGTCCGTCATCCGCCTCATAAGGAAGAGCTGTCCATATAGAAGAAATGGGGAAAAGGGTAAAATCATGAGTGTTTTGCGTACTGAACAGATATCAAAGCAGTACCCGGGGTGTCTGGCGCTCGACAAGGTGACGGTCAGCTTTGAGAGCGGAAAGGTGAACGCCCTGCTGGGGAAAAACGGTTCCGGGAAATCGACGCTGGTCAAGTGTTTCTCGGGAGCGATTGAGCCGACTTCCGGCTCTTTTTATCTGGATGATCAGGAATTACATTTTTCATCCACGAGCGAGGCCAACCGGATGGGATTCGCGACCGTCTATCAGGAGATGTCGCTGGTCCCGAGTCTGACCGTCGCGGAAAATATTTTCCTGGGGCGTATGCCCAAAAAGGGAAAGCTGATCGACTGGAAGAAGGCCGACGAGATGGCGGCGGAGCTCCTGGAAAAAATGGGTGTGGATATTGATCCGAAACAGATTGTGTCCCGTCTTTCCATGTGGCAGTGCCAGGTGGTGGAGATCACGAAGGCGATGAGCTACAACCCGAAGGTCCTGATGCTGGACGAGCCGACATCCTCGCTTGCCACAAACGAGGTAGAATGCCTGTTCAATGTTGTCCGGGAGCTGAAAAAGCAGGATATCATTATCATCTACATCTCACACAAGCTGCATGAAATTCCACAGATCTCCGATACGGTCACGGTTCTGCGTGATGGGTTATATATCGGAAAAGCTGATACGGCGGAGCTTTCGAATGATGATATCATTTCCATGATGTTCGGCGAGACGCAGATCCGGACACGGCCTGCGGATGTCGTCGCCGGGGACGAGGTGATCATGGAGGTAGAGCACCTGACGAGGAAGAATAAGTTTGAGGATGTGAGTTTTCAGCTTAAAAAAGGCGAAGTCCTCGGCATCGCCGGCATGCTCGGCGCGGGCAGAACAGAGCTTTTGAAATCCATTTTCGGAGCGGATCCCTACGACAGCGGCACGATTAAAGTCAACGGAATAGCGGCGGGAAAAAAAGCCACGCCGGCATCCATGAAGAAGATGGGCCTTGGCCTGACACCGGAAGATCGCAAGCAGGAAGGTCTGATCCTGATTCATTCGATCAAGGACAATCTGTGCTATGCGAGCATGGACAAAACGTCCCATGGCTGGCTGGAGGATAAAAAACTGAGAGACGAGGCGGCGAATAAGCAGGTGGAGGATCTGGCGATCAAGATACCGGATATCAATGCGGCAGTGAGCTCTCTGTCAGGTGGCAACCAGCAGAAGGTGGTCGTCGGGAACTGGCTGAACACAAAGCCGTCTATCATGATGTATGACGAGCCATCCCGCGGCATCGACGTGAACGCGAAACAGCAGATCTTTGAGATCATGTGGGAGCAGTCGCGGCAGGGTGTTTCTACTATTTTCGTTTCCTCGGAACTGGAGGAGCTGCTGGAGGTGTGCAACCGGATCCTGATCATGTACAGCGGCAGGATCATCGGTGAAGTTTATCCTGAGGAAATCAACATCAATCAATTATATTCCGTGTGTATGGGAGGGCCGGTAAACAATGAATAAAAATCAGGTCAAAAATTTTGTATTGGATCACATTATTGAAATTCTGCTGATCGCGCTTGTAGTTATCATGTCGATCGTCAGTGATAATTTCCTGACGGTGAACAACATCCTGAACATTTTCCGCAACCAGGCGTTGAAGGGTGTCATTGCCTTCGGTATGACGCTGGTCATCATTTCGGGTCAGATTGACCTGTCTGTCGGCTCAACGGTGGCGCTTGCCGGTGTCATTGTGGCGCGTTTTTGCCGCGATCTGCCGGGCGCGACAGGGATGAGTGTGACGATGGCCTGTGTACTCGGCATCATTGTGTCGGTGATTGTAGCGATCATCATGGGATATCTGTACGCATTCGCGCAGCACAAATTTAACATGCCGGCCTTTATTGTCACGCTCGCTTCTCTGAACCTGCTTTATGGACTGGCCGGAATGATCTGTGAAGGCTTCCCGATTGCCAACGCATTTCCAGACTGGTTTCTCTGGATCGGAACGGGGAAGATCGGTATCGTACCGATTCCGGCGATTATCCTGATCCTTGTCTTCCTCGTCACCCACTTTGTTATGACCTACACGACGACGGGGCGCGCGGTCTATGCGGTCGGTGGAAACCCGGAATCCGCCCGTCTTTCCGGCATTAACGTCTTTAAGACGAAGATCATTGCGTTCGCGTCCGTACAGGTGATGTGCGTGTTGGCAGCGTTCATGCACTCGGCGCAGGTAGCTTCCGGCTCCTACAGCTTCGGGAGAGGCTGGGAGGTCGATGTCGTCTCGGCAGTTGTGATCGGCGGCACGTCCATGGCAGGAGGAATTGGTAAGCCGTGGGGAACTCTGATGGGCATTCTGTTTATGGGTGTTGTGGTCAACTCGATGACCCTGCTGAATGTCGGCGTTTACGCGCAGTATGTTGTACGCGGCCTGATTATGTGCTTCGCGGTTCTGATGGCGACCTTCCAGGCGAAGGCAAAGGCCTGATCACAGAGAGGAAAGGACAGAATATTATGAAACGCAGTGAGATCAACGCGGCTCTGAAGGAGCTGGAGGCAATGTGTGAAAAGTATTGCTGCTACCTGCCGCCATTCTGCCATATGACGCCGGAGGAGTGGAAGCGCGCGGGACATGAGTGGGACGAGGTGCGCGACTGCATGCTCGGCTGGGATATCACGGATTTTGGCCTGGGGAGGTTCGACAGCTTCGGCTTTTCTCTCATCACGATCCGGAACGGCTGTCGGACACAGCCGGAGAAATATCCGAAGGTATATGCGGAGAAGCTGCTCTATCTGAAAGAAGGGCAGGCCGCGGCGAACCACTTCCACTGGTACAAGACCGAGGATATCATCAATCGCGGCGGCGGAAACTGCCTGATTCGCGTTTACAATTCTCATGAAGATGAATCCATTGACTATGAGTCTGATGTGATTGTACATAAAGACGGCCTTACGATGTGCGTGCCTGCGGGCACGCAGGTCCGCCTCACGCCGGGCGAGAGTCTGTGGATCACGCAGGGAATGTACCACGATTTTGAGGTGGAAAAGGGAACGGGGCCGGTGCTGCTCGGCGAGGTCAGTCAGTGCAATGACGACAACACGGACAACCGTTTCAATCCCCCGGTCGGTCGTTTCCCGGAGATCGAGGAGGACGAGGCGCCGTATCGGCTGCTGTGTAACGAATATCCCGCGGCAGCGGAGTGATATAGCTCAGGAGGACAGGCATGAACGAGAGAATCCGGAACATGAAGGATAATATCCAGAGGCTGAATGACGAGGGCGTCAGAAAGACGAAGCTCTATCAGTATATTTTTGATTCCCTCGTGACGACGGAGGGAGAGCCCGCGCAGATCCGCCGGGCAAAGGCCTTCGCGCATCTTCTGGACGTTGTGGAGCTGAAGGTATTTCCATATGAGCTGATCGCCGGGAGCATGCTGGGACTGTGTCCGCTTTATCCGGACGTGCCGTCCCGGGAAGTACAGCGGGCGCAGGCAAAAGCGGTGCTGGACGCGTATCTTGAAAAGAAGAGAGCAGACGCGGCGTTCGACGGGACGATTCAGTTCTCCGAGGCGCATGTGAAGAGCTTCGAGGAGGATTTCGCGAGCAGAAAAAGCCGCTGGACGCTGATGTCACGCGTTCATCACGACGCGAGCATCCCCTATCGGGATCTCCAGGATCTCATAGAAGAGATGAAGGAAAGCTATCGCGGGGCGGATCTGGAGCCCTATGAGATCGGCAGAGAGCTGGAACGCGCGTTTAAGATCGACTATCCGGCAGAGGTAAAAAAAGCTTACTCGGATCTGCCCTGGTTCATCGGCAACCACCTCAGCCTGAATTATGGGAAGATGGCAGGAAAGGGACTTGCCAGGACGCGGGAGCAGATAGAACAGTGTCTTAAAGAGACATCCGACCCGGAGAAACGGGAATACTATCAGAGCGCACTGATTACCATAGAAGCCGTCATCCGCTTCATCCGGCGTTACGCGCAGACCCTGCGGGAGGAAGCTTCCGGAGAATCGGAAGAGAGAAGCGCAGAGCTCCTGCGTCTGGCCGGAATCTGTGAGCGGATATCGGAGAAACCAGCGGAGGGCTTTTATGAGGCGCTGCAGCTCGTGTGGATGCTGCATACAGTCGCCAGCATCCAGGGAGGATCCGCCCTGTCCTTTGGGCGTCTCGATCAGTATCTTTATCCTTATTACGCAGAGGATCGGAAAAACGGACGGATTTCGGACGAAGAGGTGAAGGAACTGCTCTCCTGCGTCTGGTTGAAGATCAATGAGCCGAAGATGCGCACGGTGCAGAGTGTGACGCTGGGCGGGCTCACCCGCGATGGGAAGAACGCCTGCAATGAGCTGACGAGACTTTGCCTGGAGGTGACGGGCGATGTGGCGATGCCTTATCCGAACGTCGGCCTGCGGGTGAATCCCTTAAGTCCGGAATGGCTGTACGAGGCCGCGCTGGATTCGATCGCCGCAGGCTGCGGGCAGCCCATGCTGATGAACGACGAGGTCTGGATACCGAACACCATGCGCCTGGGCTACGCGCAGGAGGACGCCAACGATTACTATAACATGGGCTGCGTCGAGATTATGATTCCGGGAAAACAGCCGAACTGGGGCGTGACGGACGCGATCGCATTTCCGGTGCTGATCGAGCAGGTGATGCGGCGCCTGAAGTCCGGGCAGGCGACGGCGGAATCCTTCGCGGATTTCATGAAGCTTTACTTCGAGGAGATGGACCGCGCTGTCGACCGGGATCGTCAGGAGGCGCTTGGAAAGCGCGAGGGCATGAAAAAACGTTGCTTTGATCCCTACTCCTCGCTGCTGATCGACGGCTGTCTGGAGAATGGAAGAGATATGTTCCAGGAGGGCAGCGAGTGCCCGACCCACTGGTCTGTCTATGCTTACGGCATTGGCACGGCGGCGGATTCGCTCTGTGCGGTAAAAAAATATGTGTATGAGGAAAAGCGCTTCACGCTTGCGCAGTTGAATGAATTACTGGAACAGAATTTTGAGGGGCACGAGGACATCCGGCGCATGCTGGAGCGCGAGAGTCCGGCCTATGGGAATGGCCTGGAGGAGGTGGACAGCATCGGAAACCAGGTGCTCAGCCACTTTACAAAATCGGTCATGGAGCTGAACGGCAGCGCCGGAAGAGACCGTTTTGTCTCGACCCTGTTCGGATATTTCTTCCATATTTATCATGGAGAGGTCGCGCAGGCCACGCCGGACGGCAGGAGGAAGGGAGAGCCCTTCAGCGACAGCATGGGGCCGAACCAGGGCCGCGACGTGCAGGGACCGACGCGTCTTCTGAATTCCGTGCTCCATCTGAACAACGATCTGGTGACCGGGGGCTACGCCCTGAATTTCAAGATCAACCCGGAATTCTGCCGGGAAGAAAAGGGGCGGGAATCGCTGATCCGCCTGCTGCAGGCCTATTTCGCAAATGGAGGGCCGCAGATTCAGCTCTACACGACGAACGTGGAGGATCTGAAAGACGCGGAAATTCATCCGGAGAAGCACCGGGATCTGATCGTCCGTGTGGGCGGTTACTGCGAATACTTTGTGAATCTGGACCGGGCGCTGCAGAAGGAGATTATCAAGAGGACAATATATGGCGCGGCATAACGAATCAGATATGGAGACGCTGCGCGGCCTGGTGTTCGGCATCCAGCATTTCTCCATTCATGATGGGAGAGGAATACGCAGCAATGTCTTCCTGAAGGGTTGTCCCCTGCACTGTCTGTGGTGCCACAATCCGGAAGGCCTGTCTCCGGAACCGGAGCTGCAGTATTTTGCGGAGCGCTGCGTCGGCTGCGGACGCTGTGGCCATGTCTATCGCCATATGGAACAGCTGGCCGGTGTCTCCGCGGAGAAAAAGGAAAGCTTTGTGAAAGGCTGCGTCTATGGCGCGCTCGAACTGGTCGGCCGGTTCATGACGGTCGGTCAGATCCTGGATGATGTGGAGAAGGATCGGATTTTCTTTGAGAGCAGCGGAGGCGGCCTCACGCTTACGGGTGGAGAACCGATGCGGCAGCACGCGTTCAGCCTGGCGCTTCTTAAGGGAGCGAAAAGGAGAGGCATCTCCACAGCGCTGGAGACAAGCGGCTGCGCGGAGAAGGAGGAATACAGGAAGATCCTGCCCTGGGTGGATGAGTTCCTGTGGGATTTCAAGGAGACGGATTCTGAAAAACACCGGAAATTCACGGGTGTGGGCAACGAAAAGATTCTGGAAAATCTGCGTTTTATCTGCGCGCAGGGAGCGACAGTTACGCTGCGCTGCCCCATTGTACCGGGCCTCAACGATACGGAGGAGCATCTGCGGGGAATCGCCCGGCTCAGTCTGGAATTGAAAAATCTGAAAGCCGTGGAGCTGATGCCCTATCACAATATGGGCGTGGCGAAGGGCAGGCGTCTGGGGACGATCTGCCAGCAGGAATACCGCGTCCCCACGGAGGAGGAAAAACACGGCTGGGAGCGGAGAATCGCGGAAATCAAGAAAAGTGAGATGAGAGAGGAAGAATGAGATGAAAACAAAGGCAGTCAGAATTCATGGGAAAATGGATCTGCAGTTCGAGGAGATCGAGCTTCCGGATATCGACGAGAACGGCGTGCAGGTGCAGATTATATCGGACTCGATCTGTATGAGCAGCTATAAGGCCGCGGTGGAAGGGGAGGAGCACAAGCGCGTGCCGGACGACGTGGCGGAGCATCCGACCATCGTAGGGCATGAGTTCTGTGGGAAAATCATCGGGGTCGGAGAAAGATGGAAGGACAAATACCGGGTCGGCGATGGTTTCGCGATTCAGCCCGCGCATTTTTACAAGGGCTCCCTGATGGGGCCGGGCTATTCCTATCCGTACTGCGGCGGCGACGCGCAGTATGCCAATATTCCGATCGAGACGCTTCTGATGGACTGCCTTCTGCCCTATAACTCGGACGTCTATTTTTACGGCTCGCTGTCGGAACCGATGAGCTGCATCATCGGCACCTTCCACGCGATGTACCACACGAAGGCCGGCTGCTATGAGCATCAGATGGGAATTGTCGAGGGAGGAAGGATGGCGCTGCTGGCGAGCGTCGGCCCCATGGGGCTGGGCGCGATCGACTACGCGCTGCATTGCGACCGGCGGCCGTCCCTGCTGGTCGTGACGGATATTAACAACGATCGGCTGGAACGGGCGAAGAGCATCTATACGGTGGAGGATGCGAGGAAAAACGGCGTTGAGCTGCATTATGTGAACACAGCGGAGATGGAGGATCCGGTGGCGGCGCTGCGGGAACTGAGCGGCGGCAGCGGCTACGATGACGTGATCTGTTTTACACCGGTAAAATCTGTGGTGGAGCAGGCGGACGGAATCCTTGGTCACGACGGCTGCCTGAACTTTTTCTCCGGCCCCACGAACACGCAGTTTAAGGCGGAGGTCAATTTCTACAACGTACATTACGCCGCCACTCACCTGGTAGGAACCAGCGGCGGAAATACCGCGGACATGCGGGAGGCCATTTAGATTATGAACAGCTGAAGCATCAATCAGTCTGAGATGATAACAAAAGTAGTATGTCTTGAGTTAGCTGAACAGACGACGT
>JAJBTX010000054.1 GCA_020860645.1 Lachnospiraceae bacterium
AGGTAAACCTGCACAGTCTGTCTTTTCATTTCGATGCTGTTCTGAACTGTTACTAAAAGTTTGATAATCAAAGTAACAGAATCGAAATACAGGCTGCCGCGATGTATCAGCCGCAGGCAGCCCTCTCCTTTTGTCCGCGTATGAGTTCCGGCAACGCCGCTTACTCGATACCTTTGGATTTCAGATAATCCATCACAGCGCCTACCGTCGTGATATTCTCCAGCTCCTCGGACGGGATCTCGATATCATACTCCTCCTCGAGCGCCATCACAAGTTCAAACAGATCAAGGGAATCCGCGCCGAGATCCTCTTTAAAAGTCGTCTCCGCGGTGATCTCACCCGCATCCACATTCAGCTGCTCCGCAACCATCTCTCTGATTTTGTCTAACATTGTTTTTCTCCTTTATTTCCTTATCCTTTTACGGATGGTTTGACATTCAAAGTATATGTGCTGAAAACACGTTTGTCAAGGGCTTTCTCACCATTCCAGAACACACGCGCCCCAGGTCAGTCCCGCGCCGAATCCGGACAGCACAATCCGGTCTCCGCGTTGCAGCCTGCCGCGCTCATCGAGCTGCGCCAGCAGGATCGGAAGCGAGGCCGCCGATGTGTTCCCGCACTCGTCCATATTCATCGGGAACTCCTCCTCGGCCATACCGAGCCTTTTCGCCACCGCCTGGATGATCCGCTTGTTCGCCTGATGCAGAATAAAAAGGTCAATTTCCTCCGGCTTCAACCCCGCCTTTTCGAGCGCCTCCTCGATGCACAGCGGCACCGTGCGCACCGCGAATTTGAACACCTCCTGGCCGTCCATCTTCAGATAGCCGCATTTCTGCCCCTTTTCGCGAAGCGGATTCTCATTCGGTCTCCCCTCGCAGAAAAGCACGTCCCACTTCTCGCCGCTGCTGCCAAGCGACTGTGCGAGCAGGCCGCCGCTCTCCGATGCCGTCACAAGCGCCGCCCCCGCGCCGTCTCCAAAGAGAACGCAGGTGCTGCGATCCGTCCAGTCGACGACCTTCGAAAGCGTCTCCGCCCCGATCAGCAGCGCGTTCCGATAAGTACCGCTCTCAATAAAGGCCTCCGCGACATGCAGCGCATAGAGAAAACCGGAGCAGGCCGCATTAATGTCGAAGGCGAGCGCGTGCTTCGCGCCGATCTCCTTCTGCACCTGGCAGGCCGTGCTCGGCGTATCCATATCGCCCGTAATCGTCGCCACGATCAGCAGCTCCACATCCTCCGCCTTGAAATCCGCTCTCGCAAGCGCCATCCGCGCCGCGTCCGCCGACATGGAGAGCGTCGTCTCCTCCTTCGCCAGATGCCGCGCCCGGATGCCCGTCCGCTCCGATATCCACTCGTCACTCGTGTCCACCAGCGTCGCCAGGTAATCATTATCCGCCCGGAAAGCCGGCAGACTATAGCCCGTTCCGATAATTCTTGCTCTCATCTCTCATCCTCAATTACTTTGATATTCAAACCATTTACACCAACTGCGCTATTATAACGGGATACCCCTTGCCCTGTCAAGTGCCAATCCGCGGAGCCGCATCCGCCATCGCGGTCTGGCAGCGGCCTGCCCTGGGCCGGACTGTTCACGACCTGCCGCCGCAATCTATCAGCAGCCTGGCCCGGGTCCGGCATGCGTTCGAAAACCATTGCGAAGCGTCGGCACTTAGTGAAGCCGAGCCGCAGGCGACGGCTGAACTTAGTGTCCGCTACGCTGAGCACTGAGCGAGAGCGCGTTTTCGAACACATGCCTGTCCCGGGCCGGGCTGTTCACAAACCTGGAGCCGGGCTATTCACAAACTATTGCAGATACAGCAGCGGATTCACCTGCGTCCCATTCACCAGGATCTCGAAGTGCAGATGCGCCCCCGTACTGTTGCCCGTGTTGCCGCTGAGCGCAATCTTCTCATTCTGCTCTACTTTTTGCCCGACGGACACAAGGATCCTGCTCAGATGCGCGTAGCGCGTCTGCTTCCCGTCCGGGTGCGAGATCGTGATACAGTAGCCGTAACCGCTCGACCACCCCGCGCTCACGACCGTGCCGCCGCTGGAAGCACGAACCGTGGTGCCGACAGGTACCGACCAGTCGACGCCCTTGTGCATCCGCCCCCAGCGCCACTTGAAGGTGGAACTCAGCGTGCCGCCTGTGACCGGCTTGACATAGGTCGGCGGCGTCTGCGTCCCCTTCTCGATAATCTCCGGAACCGCCTCCACCATCACCGTCTCGGCGATTGTCTCGCGCTCCGTCTCCATGCCGTTCTTCGAGGAAATCAGCACCGTAATCTCATGATGCCCGGCCTCCGCCTCCTGCCGCACCGTCGTCTGCGTCGTGTACCAGTTGTCGTTGTACACATATTCGGTCTCCGCGTAGTAGTCCTCCTCATAGGTAGACTGCTCTGTGGTGACAACCGACAGCTCTGGTTCCGGCACACTGATGATGATCTCATCGCCGATATTCAGCGTCGCGTCCCGCGTGAGCCCCTCATTCAGCGCCAGCACCTCGTCCACGTAATATCCGCGGCTGTTAGCGATCTCAGAGAGCGTATCCCCGGCCTGCACCTCATAGACCTGGTTCTTCTCCGTCTCCTTCGTCACGAGATCGATGGCCTCCGCCACATCGGTCAGGTCCTCCTCGTCAATATAAGCCTCGCAGATCTCCACCTTCTCGTAGAAGTCCAGATCCTTCAGGCCGTCCTCGTCCCCGGTCTCCTCCTTCGCCGTCACCTCGACCGTAAAGCTGTTCAGCTCCCGGCTGGTATCGGACACGACCCCGACGGCAAACATCCCGTCCTCATCATAAGGTTCGAGCACCGTCTGCAGCAGCTCCTCCACCTCGTCCATCGAGGCAAGATATACCGTGAACTCATTGATCTTCACGAGATAATATTTCTGTCTGGCAGTCTTCACCTTCTCCTGCAGGAGCTCATAAATCACCTGCTCCAGCTCATCCTGCTCCAGCGTCGTGCCAAACAGCCGGGATACGCGCTGATAGCTGCACTCCACGTTGGCCAGCACCAGCCCCTCCGTCTGACGTGAAACCTGCGCGCGCGCGTTCAGAAAGGCGTTGTCCACTACGGATTCGTCCGCCACCGCCCCGATGACCTCACCGTCCAGCAGCACCTCAAAATAGGTCTCTTCGTCGCCCCAGGTATCTCCCAGAATCGGGTGAAAACATAACATAAGAAACGCAAAGAGAAACAGAGAGCCCGCGTATTTCAGTTTCCATCTTTTTCCGAACAGCCTCTTCATCGGTTTCCCTTTTTCTTCCGCACCGAGAAGCCGAAGCTCCCCACCTTCCTGCCCAGTTCAAAATACTCGCCGGGAGAATAGGCGGCCAGCCCTGCCCTGTTCGGGTCAAACTTTCCTTTTTCATCGAGATAGCAGTCGTCGATCGTCACGCTCACGACCTCCGCCAGAAAGAGATCGTGGCTCCCGAGCGGCTTTATCTCCGTCACCCGGCATTCGATGTTCACCGGACTCTCGGCGATCCCCGGCGCGGCGACCACCTTTGACGGGAGCTCATGCAGGCGGCATTCCCGGAACTTATCCACGTCCCGCCCCGAACGCACGCCGCAGTAATCCGCCGACCTCACCAGATCCTTCGTCACCAGATTAAGCACGAATTCACCGGTTTCCTTCACAATATCATAAGAGTGGCGCTCACGCCGCACGGAAATCGATACCATCGGCGGATCGGAGCAGACGGTTCCCGCCCAGGCGATCGTGATAATATTCGCCTTCTCTCCCGGTCTTCTGCAGCTCACCATCACTGCCGGCACCGGGTACAGCATATTCCCGGGTTTCCATGTCTGCTTCGCCATCGCGCTCTCTCCTCATGTTAGACTTCAACATGAATCATTGTACTTACTTCGACAGAATTTTACAAGAAGAATCACATTCTTTTCACAAAAAAGTCCCCTCTCCCGCCCTGTTTTCTCCGGGAGAGGGGATTCCTTCCTTAAATTAAAAGTCCTGGACTTTTACGCTACATACTCCTTCAGGATGTTCTCAAGCGCCGTGCCGCTGCTCGTGTGGCAGCGCACGACCTCGACGTTCCTGCGCTTCGCCTCGTCGACCGCCGTCTTTACCATCTTATGTGAAACCGTACTGGTAAAAAGGATAAACAGATCCGGCGTGCCCATCTGCTTGTCCAGACTGGCTGACATCTGCGTAAATACCTTTGCCTTACACTTGTAGTTCTTGCATATCTGCATGTACTGGCGGACCATGCGGTCATGGCCGCCCACGATGACAACACTCATGAAGAAACGGCACCCCCTTATCCTTTTATGCGCTCGCCAGCTTCTTTCCAAGCTCCATCAGCTTCGCCTCCGCCTCGTCGTCCGGCGCGTCCGTGCAGATCGCATCCTCGCCGCCGAGCACCTCCGCGCCAGCCTTCGTGAGACGATCCACCCAAAGGCGCATCCACTCGCCATCGCCCCAGCCGTAGGAGCCGAAGAGTCCGATCTTCTTGCCGGAAGCAAAGCCCTCAATCTCCGCAGTGAGCGGTTCTACGGTATCCGCTTCGAGCTCCTCGTCACCGAGCGCCGGGCAGCCAAGTGCAAATACATTCTCCCCTTTCAGATCATCCGCAGTCACCTGATCTACCGTCACGACCTTTGCCTCACCGCCGGCAGCTTCCACGCCCTTTGCGACGATCCCCGCCATCTGCTCCGTATTTCCGGATTCGCTGTAATAAGCAATCACAATCTGTCCCATTTCTCTTTGTCCTCCTTCTTTTACGCTGACAGCTCTGCCTCACGCGGGACTTCCTCCATGGAAAGCAGCCGCAGCAGAACATCCCTCACGGTCCGGTAGGTCTGGAAGGTTTTCTTCGCTTTCCCTACATTCCCATAGACCTTCCAGTAGCCGGACAGCAGACAATTTCTTCCCCCCTGTTCGATGAAACCTTTTACATCGCAGAGCGGATAGCCGAGGAAAACGCCCATCTCATGCGGGAAAGCAGCCTTGCCCTCCTTATACGCCGCGTAACGCTCCCGCAGCCGGAAGAGCATCGCGATGAGCCCCTCCTCCCCGGCTCGATAGCCGAAATCCTGCAGGAATGTCCTTGTCTGAGGCCAGATGAGCTCCGCCTCCAGGCGGTCACGGCGGTACAGAAACCAGATCGCCTTGCGCTCGCCGCGGCTTAAGGCCAGCGCCTCAATGCCCTCCGGCAGCTCCGCTTCCGCAAAGCCATCCTGCTCCTCCCAGGCCAGAATCAGGAGGTTCGACGGCTTGACATCCGCCAGCACCGGCGCGCACTGTTTTACAATTGTCTCCCACAGCTTTCGTTCCATGTTTTGCCCTCGTGAGTTAGCATACGCTAATTAGTTATTGCTAACTCAGAATACCAGAGATCAGCCGGGAAAGCAAGTCTCCTTTCGATAAAATTTCTCATCAGGGAGCCGCTCTGCAATTTTACAGAAAAACATTGCCAATGATTTTCAAATATGTTACTATTTCTACTGGATTAGAAGCGGGCGATCTGGTTTTGTGTCTTATCCCCACTTCTTTTACTTTATAGAAAAGGAGTTTTACATCATGCTCTTCGATAACGAGACCCAGGAACTGCTCGCCATGGTCCGAGAGTTCGTGGACAAAGAGGTCATCCCCACAGTGGGAGATTATGAGCGCAACAATGAGTTTCCAGAAAAGCTGCTGGACATGGCCTGCGATATGGGATTGAACCAGCTCTGTGTTCCCACCGAGTACGGCGGCCCGGGCCTTACCAATGTACAGGTCTTCGCCATCGCGGAGGAGATCGCCCGCGGCGACATCGGCATCGGCACCACGCTGATCGCGAACGCCCTGGCTTCCTTCCCGGTTCTGATCGCGGGTACGGACGCGCAGAAGAAGCTGTGGTTTGACACCATGATAAAGAAAAAGTATGCCGCCTTCTGTCTGACCGAGCCGAACGCGGGCTCGGATGCCGGCAGCGTCAGCACGACCGCTGTGGAGGACGGCGACGATTATATCATCAACGGTACCAAATCCTTTATTTCTAATGGCCCGATCGCGGGTATCTACACCGTCCTGGCTTCCACCAATAAATCTGCGGGAGCGATGGGCCTGTCCGCCTTCATCGTGGAGCGGGATCGCCCCGGCGTCTCGATCGGCCGCGAGGAGGACAAGATGGGCATGCGCCTGAGCTGCACCAGCGAGGTCATCTTCGACAATGTGCGAATCCCGAAGGATCATCTGCTCGGCCGCAAGAACCGTGGTTTCAAATACATTCTGGAGACCCTTGATCACTCCCGTCCGGGCGTGGGCGCCTTCGGCATCGGCATCGGGCAGCGCGTGGTCGAGGAAGCCACCAAGTATGCCAAGCAGCGCAAGCAGTTCGGTCAGCCCGTCGCCAATTTCCAGCTGGTCGAGGAGATGCTGGCCAATATGGAGATTCAGGTCCAGGCATGCCGTCAGATGTACCTGCACGCTGCGGAGCTCATGGACGCGGGACTTCCCTTTACAGTAGAAGCTTCCATTGCCAAGACCTTCGGCACCGATACCGGTATGAAGTGCGCGGTGGACGGCGTTCAGGTCATGGGCGGTTATGGTTATATGAAGGATTACCCCATGGAGAAGCTCATGCGGGATGCGAAGATCCTTCAGATCTATGAGGGCACAAACCAGGTGCAGCGCACGGTAATTGCCGGCGGCGTCAAGAAGAAATACCCGAGGAGCACAAAAAAGTCCGCTCCCACCACGGCCCCGGCAAAGCGTGAGGAAGCGCCGCGGATGACGATTCCCTCCCAGACGGCTGTCGAGGAGACGAAGGGCGATCAGAAAGCGCTGAACCTCCTTGTATGCATCAAGCAGGTGCCCGACACGACCCAGATCAAGATCGATCCGGTGAAGCACACGCTTATCCGCGAGGGCGTCCCGGCGATCGTCAGCACCTTCGACACCTATGCGCTGGAGACCGCCCTGCGTCTCAAGGATCAGACGGGCGGCAAGGTCACCGTGATCACCATGGGAATTCCGAAGGCAAAGGACGCCCTTCGCGAGTGCCTGGCGGCCGGAGCGGACGAGGCCTGGCTCATCACGGACCGCGCTTTCGGCGGCTCCGACACGCTGGCTACCTCGAAGATTATCTCCACCGCCATCAAATATCTGGAAGAAAAGTCCGGCAAGCCCTTTGACGTCATCTTCTGCGGCAAGCAGGCGATCGACGGCGATACCGGCCAGGTCGGCCCGGAGATCTCGCAGCACCTGAACCGTGCGCTCGTCTCCTACGCCGTGGAGGTCAGCCTGCAGGACGACGGAACGCTGAAGTGTAAGCGCGAGAGCGACGAGGGTTATGATTATTATTCTGCACCCAGCGGCTGCATCATCACCGTCAACAAGACCTCCTACGACCTGCGCTATCCGAACTTTAAGACCAAGCGCTTTGCGCGGACAGCCGAGATCGGGGAGCTGACAAGCGCAGAGGTAGTCGTCGATCCGCAGGAACGCGGTCTGGCAGGTTCTCCTACAAAGGTGCTCAAGACCTACACGCCTCACCACGAAAAGAACGGCATGAAGATCGAGAATCTGGACGGGAAAGCCGCGGCGGAGAAACTGACAGGACTGCTGTCCGACGCCGGACTGCTGTAAGACAGGAGGTAAGACACGATGGAAAATAAAGATCTTTGGGTTTATATAGAGACAGAGAACGGCACGGCGAAGAACGTGGGCTACGAACTGCTGAGCCCGGGCCGCGCCATGGCGGATAAGCTGGGTTCCAGACTGGTCGCCGTGGTCCTGGGTAAGAATGCAGAGTCTGTCGCGCAGAAGGCCATCTCCTACGGCGCGGATCAGGTACTGCTGGTCGAGGGCGATGAATATGACACCTACAACACCGACGCACAGTCCTATGCCATGGAGACGCTGATCCGGAAATACGCTCCGTTCATCGTCCTCTACGGCGCGACGAATAACGGCCGCGACGTGGCGCCGCGGGTAGCCTGCGCGCTGCACACCGGACTCACCGCGGACTGCACCGGTCTGGATATTGATGAAAACGGCCTTCTGGCCTCCACCCGTCCCGCCTTCGGCGGAAACCTGATGGCTACGATCTCCTGCCCGGATCATCGTCCACAGATGTCCACCGTTCGCCCCGGCGTCTTCAAGAAATCACCGGCGGACGACAGCCGCAGCGGCGAGATCATACGCGAGGACATTCACATTGATCCGGACAGGATCCGCGTTCACCTGCTGGAGCGGGTGAAGGAGGTGGCCGAGGCGGTCCATCTCGAAGAGGCTGATGTCATTGTTTCCGGCGGACGCGGTCTGGGCTGCGCGGAAAACTTCTCCTATATCCGTGACCTGGCAGACGCCATGGGCGGTGTCGTCGGAGCCTCCCGTGCCGCTGTCGATGCGGGCTGGATTCCGCACGCGCATCAGGTCGGACAGACCGGCAAGACCGTAGCGCCGAAGATCTACGTCGCCTGCGGCATCTCCGGCGCCATCCAGCACCTGGCCGGCATGAGCGGTTCGGACACGATCATCGCGATCAACAAGGATCCCGACGCCCCGATCTTCTCTGTGGCCGACTACGGCATTGTAGGAGATCTCTTTGAGGTCGTGCCTGCGTTCGCAGAGGCCATCCGGGCGAAGAAACTGTAATATCCCTGAAGAACGAGTATCAAACAGCCGCTCTGCAGTGTCGGTTTTCTGCAGAGCGGCTGTTTTGTTCTGACGATTCAGGACTGTATCGAAACGAAAAGACAGGCTGTGCAGGTTTACCTGCAAAAGCCTGCTTTCTACTACAATGTATTTATGGGTTAGATACCTTACAGCCAGTAAGGCT
>JAJBTX010000132.1 GCA_020860645.1 Lachnospiraceae bacterium
GGTTTCATAACCCCATTGGTGCCTTTCGCAGAAAGGCGGAATATAGGTATGAAAAAGAACGGCATTGGCAAACGCTATCTGATTAATTTTATTGCAACAGCGGTGTTCTTTATCCTCACTTTGGTGATCTGCGGAAACGGCGGCAGCAGGATGAAGCTGAGCATCGTCCCGTCTATCTGGCAGTGCTGCTACCTGATTATCATGGCCGCTTCGCTGAACCTGGTACTCGGCTTTCTGGGACAGCTCTCCCTCGGGCACTGCGGCTTCATGGCGGTGGGCGCCTACAGTGCGGCGCTGATCTCGCTTGCGTTTCAGCGAGCCGGATTTTATGAGGAGAAATCCGGTATTACTTTCCTGCTCGTGCTGCTGCTCAGCATCGTGGCGGCGGGCGTCCTGTCCGCTCTCCTGGGCGTGCTTGTCGGCATTCCGGCGCTGCGCCTGAAGGGCGACTATCTGGCGATCATCACGCTGGGCTTCGGCATGATCATCGTCAACGTCATCAACAATATTCCCTTCTGCGGGCAGCAGGGCCTCGGACAGGGGTCCGCGTCCTCCGCGCTCTACGCGACGGGGCTTGGATTTTCAAATGATGAAAAGGCGCAGTATCTCTGGGTGGCGCTTCTGGTGGTGATTCTGTGCCTGAGCCTGATGTTCATGTTCGTTCGCTCGAAGTACGGCAGGGCAGTCCGTTCTATCCGGGACAATGAGATCGCCTCCGAGTCTTCCGGCGTCAATGTGAATTACTATAAGGTGCTGACCTTCACAGTCTCTGCCTTTTTCGCGGGGGTGAGCGGCGCGCTCTACGCCTGCAGCAATGCGGCGCTGGCGACGACCTCCTTCGCGTTCACGAACGGTTCGATCCTGAATTCTGTGTTCATCGTCGTCATGGTGGTCGTGGGCGGCATGGGCTCCCTGACCGGCTCGGTCATCGCGGCGGTCGTGCTCTTCCTTCTGAACTACACGATCAAGAACGGCGCCTGGGTGGCGGCGCTGCCGGCATTTCTGCAGAATGTATTTACCTACCCGATGCTCGTGTACTCGATCGCGCTGATCATCGTCATCGTATTCCGGCCGAAGGGCATCATGGGAAGCAGCGAGTTCGCGCTTTGCGACATCCCGAAGTGGAAGGGCTGGCTGCAGCAGTATTTCGCCTCGCGCAAAGCGGGAAAGGAGGAGATCCGGCATGAGTGAAGAGAAAAAACCGGTACTGGAGACCAGAGGGCTCGGCATTTCCTTCGGAGGCCTGCATGCGGTGAGCGATTTCAATATTTCCATCTGTTCCGGTGAGCTGGTCGGCCTGATCGGTCCGAACGGCGCGGGAAAGACGACGGTTTTCAACCTGCTGACCGGCGTGTATGTGCCGACGGAGGGCACGGTGCTGCTGGACGGCGTGCCGCTGAATGGCAGGAAGGTGCACCAGTTCGTGGCCGCCGGGGTCGCGCGAACCTTCCAGAACATCCGTCTTTTTGACGATATGACGGTCATTGAAAATGTAAAGGTGGCTTTTACAAAGGATATCAAATACGGCCTGCTTGACGCGTTCTTCCGTACGCCGCGTTTCTGGCGCGAGGAGGAGGAGATGACGAAGAAGGCCATGGAGCTTCTGGCAATCTGCGGTCTGGAGGATAAGGCGGACGTTCTGGCGTCCAGTCTCCCCTATGGGCAGCAGCGCAAGCTGGAGATCGCCCGTGCACTGGCTACAGACATGAAGGTGCTGCTTCTCGACGAGCCCGCAGCCGGCATGAATCCGACGGAGACGGCAGAGCTCCTGTCCTGTATTAACACGATCCGGGATTCCTTCGGCATTGCAATCCTGCTGATCGAGCATGACATGTCCCTGGTCATGAACGTCTGCGAGCGTATCCAGGTTATCGACTATGGCGTGACGATCGCGTCCGGACTTCCGGAGGAGATCGCGCAGAATCCAAAAGTCATCGCGGCTTACCTGGGCGAGTGAGGAGGGGAGAAAAATGCTGGAAATCAAGGATTTACACGTACATTACGGAGCCATTCACGCGCTGAAGGGCATCTCCCTGACCGTCGATGACGGCGAGCTGGTCTCCCTGATCGGAGCCAACGGAGCGGGCAAGACCACGACGCTGCACACAATCTCCGGCCTCCTGAGCGCTTCGTCCGGCGAGGTGCTGCTGGACGGCGAGAACATTCAGAAGATACCGGCCAACACGATCATCCAGAAGGGAATGGCGCATGTGCCGGAAGGGCGGCATGTCTTCGCACGCATGACGGTGGAGGAAAATCTGCGCATGGGCGCCTATATCATTCGTGACCAGAAGCAGATCGCCGACGGCCTGGAGAAGGTCTACGGCCATTTTCCGCGGCTGAAGGAACGTCGCAGACAGATGGCGGGAACGCTCTCCGGCGGCGAGCAGCAGATGCTTGCCACGGGACGCGCATTGATGACGGATCCGAAGATCCTGCTGATGGATGAGCCGTCCATGGGCCTGTCCCCGATTCTTGTGAAAGAGATTTTTTCCATCATTCAGACGCTGCATGAGAGCGGCATCACGATCCTGCTGGTCGAGCAGAACGCGAAGATGGCGCTCGGCGTGAGCGACCGCGCTTATGTGCTCGAGACAGGAAAGATTTCCATGGAAGGATCTGCAGCGGAGCTGGCGGCGGACGACCGGGTGCGCAAGGCGTACCTCGGCGCGTAGGAAAGGAGGATTCGCATATGGAACATTATATCATCACAATTGCGCGCGAGACCGGGAGCGGCGGACACAACATCACGCGAAAGCTCTCGGAAGCGCTGGGAATTCCTTATTACGATCGTGACCTTCTGCGCATTGCGTCGGACGTCAGCGGCATTCACGAGAGGCTGTTTGGGCTGGCCGACGAGCGGATCGGGATGCGCGAGATGCTCTCCTCCGCAGAGAAGGTGTACACCGGGGAGATACTGCCGCCGGACAGCGACGACTACGTCTCGACGAAAAACCTGTTCAGTTTTCAGGCGAAGATCATCAAGGATCTCGCGGACAAGGAGAGCTGCATCATCCTGGGGCGCTGCGCGAACCGTCTGCTGATGGATCGCCCGAACGTGCTGAAGGTCTTCATCCACGCGCCGCTGGATGCCCGGATGGAGCACATTTCCGCCATCAATATGACCTGGTCCTCGAAGGATGTCATGAAAAAGATCCGCACGGAGGATAAGCGGCGCGCAGCCTACTATTACTATTACACCGGCGAGGAGTGGCGCGACGCGGGGGAGTACGATCTCTCGCTCGACTCCGGAAAGCTGGGTGAGGATGGCTGCGTGGAGTTCATTCAAAGAGCGCTGCCGCTGTTTCTGCAATAACGTCAGGCTGACTGGCGGTTTCTGAGGACACCTGTTCGCGCAGGTGTCTTTTTCCTGTCCGCAATATCGAGATCAGACTTTGTGAATACAGCTTGCACAGTTTGGTTATTCTGGTATAATTGGAACATCGGAAAGAAAAAAGAGTGTGCTGGATGGAGTTATAAGTACGGGAGGCGTCAGGATGAGGAAAATGAAGCGTGTGGCCGATTCGCGGACGGAGCAGACCTACCTGGTCATGCAGCGGCATATTAACGGTTATGGCAGACTCTTTGGCGGCCAGCTGATGATGTGGATCGACGAGCTGGGCGGTATCGTGGCGAAGCGGCATGCGGAGCATGAGATTACGACAGCCTGCATTGATCAGATGAATTTTAAAAACGCGGTTTATATCAATGATACAGTTGTGCTGATCGGGCGTATGACCCATGTGGGCCGCAGCTCCATGGAGGTGCGGGTGGACAGCTATGCGGAGTCGCTGGACGGCACCAGGCGTCTCATCAACACCGCCTATCTGGTGGAGGTGGCGATTGATCAGGATGGAAACGGCGTGGAAGTGCCGGGCCTGATCTGTGAGACCGCGGAGCAGAAGATCGAGTGGGAGGGCGGCGAGCGCCGCTATCAGCTTCGCCGGGAGCGGAAAAAGGAAGGGTTCTGAAAAGATGGAAGAGATAAATATCGAGGACTGTTTTGAATTCCGGCAGATCCGGCCGGATGAGGCGGAACAGGCGGTTCGGATCGAGCAGATCTGCTTTCCGCCGAACGAGGCCTGCTCGGAGAAAATGATGCGGGAGCGGGTCAGGGTCGCGCCGGAGACCTTTCTGGTCGCGGTGGACAGGCGAACCGGAAAAATTGCGGGTTTCCTGAACGGGCTGGCGACGAATGAACGCCTGTTTCGCGATGAGTTTTTCACGGATGCGGGTCTGCATGAGCCGGATGGGAGCAATATCATGATTCTGGGTCTCGACGTTCTGCCGGAATACAGGGGACACTGGCTTGCGCGCGCGCTCGTGTCCGGATATGCGGCGATTGAGACGAAACGCGGCAGGAGACAGCTGATCCTGACCTGCCTGGATTCGAAGGTAAAGATGTACGAAAAGATGGGATTCCGGGATCTCGGGCTCGCAGATTCCGCCTGGGGCGGCGAGCAGTGGCACGAGATGAGCCGTGCGCTATAATTTTCGGAGGGAGACGCTGTTTGGATAAAGAACAAAAGGAACTACTGATAGAATTTTACAGGGAGCAGTACCGGCAGGCCGGAAGCAAGAAGCCGCGAAGATCGGTAAACACCGCGGAGATTCAGAAGCGTACAGAGACGCTGTTCCGTGCGGTGAAAAACGCCAGACCTTCGCGGATTAACGTTCACATGCTTGAGGAATATCACCGTCAGCTGAAAACCGTCGCGGTGTTTGGCTATCGGAAGAACCGGCCGCAGGTTGTGGAGCGGCTGAATGAAGAAATTCTGCCGAAGCTGGTTGATCTCGATCTCGGTCTGCTGCTGGAGGAGCAGAAGGAAAGCCTGGACGGAGAATTTCTCGACTGGCTGCGGCAGCAGACGCCGAACGCGATCTGTCAGGAATCACTCTTCACGATCTGCCCGCGCTATTTTCAGCACAAGGTCAAGGACCGGATTCTGGAGCTTGTGCCGACGCGGCCGGAGCTTGAGTTCGCGGAGACCCGCGAGATGCGGCGGCATTTTATCCTCCATATCGGGCCGACCAACAGCGGCAAGACCTTCCGCTCGCTCGAGCGGCTGAAGCTCGCGTCGAACGGCGTGTATCTCGGCCCTTTACGCCTGCTGGCGCTGGAGGTCTTTGAGCAGATGCAGAAATACGGCGTTCCCTGCACGATGCGCACAGGGCAGGAGTGTATCGAGGAGGAGGGCAGCCGGGTCATGGCCTCCACGATCGAGATGGCAAATTTTGAGGAAAATTATGATATCGCGGTCATCGATGAGGCGCAGCTCGTCGCCGACCCGGATCGGGGACACTCGTGGACGAAGGCGATTCTGGGGCTGCGCGCCAAAGAAATTCATATCTGCATGAGCCCGACGGCGGAGCAGGCGATCTGTCACCTGATCGAGCTGTGCGGTGACGACTTTGAGACAGAGCGCTACGAGCGGAAGACGGAGTTAATCTGCGAGAAGAAACCTTTCGTTTTCCCGGATGATGTGAGGAAGGGCGACGCTCTGATTGCTTTCTCCAAGAAGTCCGTGCTCGATGTGGCCGGACGACTTGAAGAGGCGGGCATGAAGGCCAGCGTCATCTATGGCAGCCTGCCGCCGGAGATTCGCCGCCGCCAGATGCATCTCTTCCATCAGGGGAAGACGAAGGTGGTCGTCGCGACGGACGCGATCGGCATGGGTCTGAATCTGCCGGTGCGCCGGATTGTATTCCTGCAGGCGGAGAAATTTGACGGGGTAAGCCGCAGGCCGCTGACCACCTCGGAGGTCAAGCAGATCGCCGGGCGCGCGGGCCGTTTCGGCATTTACAATAAAGGTTATGTGACCGCGATGGGAGAGCGTGAGCTCGAGCACATCCGGACGAATTTTGACCGGGAGGAGGAGCCGCTGACGGAGGTGAACCTCGGCTTCCCGCAGATTCTGCTCGATATCCGGGGACCGCTCGATGAGATCATGAAGATCTGGCATTCCGTAACGCCGACCGCGCCTTTCGTGAAGGAAAATATCGACGAGGCGCTGTTCCTCTATGAGCAGGCAAAGCAGTGCAGAAATATGATCGACGGCTTTGAGGACAAGCAGCTTCTCTACAAGATGATCACCTGTCCGATCGACATCAAGGATCATGAGGTGGTCGAGCTATGGCTGAATTATTGCTGCAGCTACACGGCGGACGTTTCTCTTCTCAAACCGGTGCTGCTCCGGGACAGAAAGGGCGGCATCCAGCAGTTCGAGACCTATTATAAGCAGCTGGATCTGTATTATCAGTTCTCCCAGCGGATGCAGAAGGTGATCGATGAGGACTGGCTGGCTGATGAGCGCGATCGGACGGAGATGGCGATCATGCGCTACCTCACGAAGGGAACGCAGAATTATATCGCGCGCTGCCGTTACTGCGGCAGGCTGCTGCCGGTGGGCGCGCCGTTCCAGGTCTGTGACAACTGCCATGACCGCGGATTTCTGCGCGGCTTTCGCAGAGGCGGTCCGCAGCGGAGAAAAAAGGATGGCGAGGAGACTGCTCCCGGGAGCGGGGAGGCGAAGCGCAGCCGCAGGCGGAGACCCCGCAGGCGCCGGAAACCAGCGGAAAATAATGAGAACCAGGGGACGGACAAGATAGAAAGGCCTGTTTTATAAATTTAAGAAAAAGCTTGTACTTTTTGGAGGCTTGTGCTAAAATACCGACAGACGCGGAGGAGGGACGCCTTCTCGCAGGGTCCGTGGAGATATAGCTCAGCTGGGAGAGCATCTGCTTGACGTGTAGAGGGTCACAGGTTCGAGTCCTGCTATCTCCACTCGAAAAGTCCTGAGATTTCAGGACTTTTTTCTTTTTCATGTGTTCTGACAGAGAGGAAAATACCTATGAAAAAATGGATGGAGATACGAAAAGGAGCGGACTTCCAGGCGATCGCGCAGCGCTTTGGCATCAGCCCTTTTACCGCGCGATTGCTTCGCAATAAAGAAATCGTGGGGGACGAGGAGATTCAGTCCTATCTCTATGGAAGCCTTTCGGATCTGCATCCGGCCTCCCTGATGAAAGGAATACCGGAGGCGGTGCGTCTGCTGGAAGCAAAGATTGCGGCCGGTGCACAGATACGGATTATCGGCGATTATGATATCGACGGCGTGTGTTCCACCTATATTCTGCTGTGCGGACTTCGCGCGGCCGGTGCACGGGTGGATACGGACATTCCGGATCGCATCCGGGACGGCTACGGCCTGAACCATGAGCTCGTGGAACGGGCGTACAGAGCGGGCGTGGATACGATCGTGACCTGTGACAACGGGATTGCGGCGGTGGAGGAGATCGCTTACGCGAAGGAGCTCGGCATGACGGTGATTATTACGGATCATCATGCGCTGCATGAGCAGACGCCGCCTGCGGACGTGACGGTGAACCCGCACCAGCCGGACTGCCCCTATCCTTTTAAAAATCTGTGCGGAGCGGCGGTGGCCTGGAAGCTGGTCAGCGCGCTCTGGGAATCCCTGCGGATCTCGTCGGAAGCGCTGTATGGGGATCTGCTGATGCTGGCCGGTTTTGCAACGGTAGGCGATGTCATGGATCTGGTCGGCGAGAACCGCATCCTGGTGCGGGAGGGGCTGAAGCTTCTGCGGACGACGCGGCATTCCGGCATGTCCGCGCTGATTCAGGTAAATGAGCTGAAGCGGGAAAACCTGGCGGCTTTCCACATTGGCTTCGTGCTTGGCCCCTGTATCAATGCGAGCGGACGCCTGAGCACGGCAAAGCGTGCGCTCGAGCTTCTGGATACGGAAGATCCGGAAGAAGCGCTCGTGAAAGCGGCAGAACTCAAGGCTCTGAACGATGAGCGAAAGTCCATGACGGAGCAGAGCGTAAAGGAAGCATTCCGGCAGATCGAAAAGAACGGCTGGGAGCATGACCGTGTCATGGTCGTCTACCTGCCTGACTGCCATGAGAGCCTGGCGGGTATCGTCGCCGGACGTATCCGCGAGCGCTGTTATCGCCCGGTCTTTGTGCTGACGCGTGCGGAGGACGGCGTCAAGGGCTCCGGGCGCTCGATTCCGCCCTACTCGATGTTTGAGGAGATGAGCCGCTGCAAGGAGCTTTACACCCGTTATGGCGGACATCCGATGGCTGCGGGCGTCTCCATGCCGGAGGAGAATGTAGAAACATTCCGCACCCGCCTGAATGAACTTTGCAGTCTGAATGAGGATGATCTGACCGAGATCGTGCATATTGATATTGCGCTGCCGTTTCAGTATGTGAGCGAGCGGCTTGTGGAGGAGCTGCATCTGCTGGAGCCCTTTGGAAAGGGCAATGAAAAGCCGGTCTTTGCGGCGCGGAACGTGCAGATTCTGGAGTCGCGGGTGCTGGGAAAGGGACAGAATGTGCTTCGCCTTACGCTGCGGGATGACAGCGGGACCTCGATGGAGGGGATTTACTTCCATGATGAGATGCAGGAAGTATTGCGGGAGCTGCAGAAAAAACCGAAATTTCATATTCTGTATTATCCGGAAATCAATGAATATCGCGGGCGGCGGACTCTTCAGATCCGCGTGCAGGACTACAGGATAGCCGGAAGCTGACCCGGCAGTCGGCGTTTGCTTGACAAGCTTTCCCATTTTTTCTATACTTTTCTGACAGAAGCTGTGAGGAGGAGAGACGATGAAAAAGGTACTGGAGCTGCTGGATGAAGAGCTGGGACGGGCGTTCCGGGCAGCGGGTTATGATGAGAAATATGCGCGGGCGGCGCTTTCAAACCGTCCGGATCTGTGTGAATATCAGTGCAACGGGGCGATGACTGCGGCGAAGGAGTACCATAAGGCTCCGATCCAGATCGCGGAGGCCGTGTTGGAGCAGCTGAAGGAATCGGCGCTGATCGCGGATGTGCAGGCGGTGAAGCCCGGCTTTATCAATATAAAACTCAGCGCGGAGGCTTTGAGCGCATATCTTAATGAAATGTGCGCGGACGAGCGCCTTGGCTGCGAGAAGGCGCGGCAGCCGAAGACCATTATCATTGACTACGGCGGGCCGAACGTCGCGAAGCCGCTGCATGTCGGGCACCTGCGTTCGGCGATTATCGGCGAGAGTGTAAAGAGGATCGCGCGCTTCGCGGGGCATCAGGTCATCGGGGATGTGCATCTTGGCGACTGGGGCCTGCAGATGGGGCTTATTATCACGGAGCTGAAGGCGCGCAGGCCGGAGCTGCCATACTTTGACGAGGCTTACGAGGGCGAATATCCGGCGGAAGCGCCCTTTACGATCTCAGAGCTTGAGGAAATTTATCCGACGGCCAGCGCGCGTTCGAAGGAAGACGCTGCTTATAAGGAAGCGGCCATGCAGGCGACCTTTGAACTGCAGAACGGGCGCAGAGGCTATCAGGCGCTGCTCGGGCATATCTTAAGCGTGTCCGTGACGGATCTGAAGAGAAATTATCAGAATCTGAATGTGGAATTTGACCTCTGGAAGGGCGAGTCCGACGCGCAGCCCTATATTCCGGACATGGTGCAGCGCATGCGGGATGAGGGCTATGCGTATCTCAGCGACGGCGCGTGGGTTGTCGATGTGAAGGAAGAGAGCGACACGAAGGAGGTGCCGCCCTGCATGCTGCTGAAGTCCGACGGTGCTTCGCTCTATACGACGACCGATCTGGCGACGATCGTGGAGCGCGAGAAGCTCTATCATCCGGACGAGATTATCTATGTCGTCGATAAGCGGCAGGAGATGCACTTTATTCAGGTGTTCCGCTGCGCGAAGAAATGCGGCCTGGTCGGCGAGGATACGAAGTTCACCTTCCTCGGCTTTGGCACGATGAACGGCAAGGACGGCAAGCCCTTCAAGACCCGCGAGGGCGGCGTCATGCGCCTCGAGTATCTGATTGCAAATATTAACGAGGAAATGTTGAAAAAGATACAGCAGAGCCGTCCGATGGAGGATGGAGAGGCAGAGGAGACCGCGAAGGTGGTCGGCCTTGCCGCGCTCAAATATGGCGACCTGTCCAATCAGGCTTCGAAGGATTATATTTTTGACGTTGACCGTTTCACCTCCTCGGAGGGGAATACCGGTCCCTATATCCTGTATACGATTGTCCGTATCAAGTCCATTCTGAAGAAATATGCGGAGAATGGCGGACAGAGCGGCGACGCGGTGATTCGCCCTGCCTCGTCCGGGAGCGAGAAAGCGCTGCAGCTCGAGCTCGCGAAACTGGGCGGGGTGATAGAGAGCGCGTTTGAAGAGTATGCGCCGCACAGGATCTGTGCGTATATCTACGATCTCGCAAACGCGTTCAATAAATTTTACCATGAGACAAAGATACTGAGCGCAGAGGACAAAGACGCACAGGCGGGCTGGATCGAACTTCTGGTTCTGACGAGGCGGGTGCTGGAGCTCTGTATCGATCTGCTGGGATTTGAGGCTCCCGAGAGGATGTAAAGCCTATGAGCGGAAGAAGAACGCTGTATCAGCTCTGGAGGGCGGTCTATCCGGTGCTGCTCTATCTGGTCATACAGGCCGTAGTGAGCGCGATCTTTGCGGTGGCGCTGACGATGTGCGTGCGTTTCGGGTGGGTGGATAATTATCTGGAAACCTACCTGGACAGCATGACGCTGATCCTGCTGATCAGTGCGCTGATTGGCGCCCTGATCTTCGGGCTTTTGTACCGGGACGACTCGCAGAGGAGGCATATGGCGCCGACGGCGTGGCAGGAAAGTCTGCTGTGGGTGCTGATCGGAGCGTCTGCGCTCGCCCTGCTCGGAAACAATCTGATGAATCTGACGCCGCTGGCGGAAGTTTCGGAGAGTTATCAGGAGTCGAGCGCCGCACTGGAAACCGGCAGTATCTGGGTACAGATCGCCTGTGTGGGCTTCGCCGCTCCGGTCGCGGAGGAGCTGGTCATGCGGGGACTCCTGTACGGGAGACTCCGCGAAATTATGCGCCCGTCCTGGGCGACCATTTTCAGCGCCCTGATTTTCGGTATTTTCCATGGAAATATTGTACAGGGAATCTATGCGTTTGCGCTGGGAATCTTTTTTGCCTGGCTGATGGAGCGCTACCGCACGATCTTCGTGCCGATCCTTGCGCATATCTCCGCAAATCTGTTTGTCACGGCGCTGTCTGACAGCGGTCTCTATGAAATGATCTTTGTGAGCGCGCCGGTTTTCGTCCTGGTGACGGCAGCCTGCGCCCTGATCTTTGCTGTGTCTTTCCAGAAGCTGAGAATCTGAAATTTTCCATAACCGACAAATTCTGACATTTATATCGTGGTTTTCCCTTCCTGCTTCCATTACAATCAACATTATAAAAGATCTGATGGAAAGGGTGGTACAGATGAAGGGTGCAGAGCAAAGCGCAGTGTGCGTGCGAAGAGAAATGGAGCAGCAGGATCCTTTTCAGGCCTGTATGCGGGAATTCCTGCCGCGTTTCGGGATCACGCCGAATTATATCGGTTACTTTTATCTGATTGATGCATTAAAGCTGACCGTGGAAGAGCCGCAGCGGCTGCTTCTGGTTACCAAACTGGTCTATCCGGAGGTGGCGTGCCGCCACCGCACAACCGCGCAAGCTGTGGAGCGGAGTCTGCGCACAGTCGCGGAAACGGCATGGCGGACGAACCCGGAGCTTCTGCAGATGCTGGTCGGTCATCCGCTGAGCAGGAGGCTGAATGTCAGCAGTCTGCTTGCGGTGCTGTCCCTGGAAATCAGTTCATAAAATTTTCTGAAAAAATTAGCACTCGACGCTTGACTTGGCTAACAAATAGTGTTATAGTTCGTTTAGAACAGAAGTAAAGTACCGTTTAAGCAAGGAGGCGAGTGCATATGAATATACAGAAATTTACACAGAAATCAATCCAGGCGGTGAATGAGCTGGAGCATGTCGCGCTGGAATATGGACACCAGGAGATCGAGCAGGAGCATCTGCTCTACTGTCTGCTGCATCAGGACGAGAGCCTGATCGCGCGGCTGCTGCCGAAGATGGACGTGGACACCACACTATTCGGCGAGCGGCTGGAAGAAGCATTGAATAAGCGGGTGAAGGTCTCGGGCGGCCAGCCCTATATCGGCCAGTATCTGAACCGCGCGCTGGTAAACGCGGAGGATGAGGCGAAGCAGATGGGCGACGAGTATGTCTCCGTCGAGCACCTGTTCCTCGCTCTTCTGGACAACGCGAGCCCGTCGATGAAGACCCTGTTTCGCGAGAATGGCATTGACCGGAATAAATTCCTGCAGGCGCTTTCGACCGTGCGCGGCAATCAGCGCGTGACGACGGACAATCCGGAGGCGACCTACGACACGCTGAATAAATACGGTTACGATCTCGTGGAGCGCGCCCGGGAACAGAAGCTCGACCCGGTGATCGGCAGGGATGCGGAGATCCGCAATGTGATCCGCATCCTCTCAAGAAAGACGAAGAATAACCCGGTGCTGATCGGTGAGCCCGGCGTCGGCAAGACCGCCGTCGTGGAGGGACTGGCGCAGCGGATTGTGCGCGGCGACGTGCCGGAGGGCCTGAAGGAAAAGAAAGTCTTCGCGCTCGATATGGGCGCGCTGGTCGCGGGCGCGAAGTACCGCGGCGAATTTGAGGAGCGCCTGAAGGCGGTGCTCGAAGAAGTGCGCAAGAGCGAGGGTAAGATCATCCTCTTTATCGATGAGCTGCATCTGATCGTCGGCGCGGGTAAGACCGACGGCGCGATGGACGCCGGTAATATGCTCAAGCCCATGCTGGCACGCGGCGAGCTGCACTGCATCGGTGCCACGACGCTGGACGAATACCGGCAGTATATCGAGAAGGACGCGGCGCTTGAGCGTCGTTTCCAGCAGGTGCTGGTCGACGAGCCCTCGGTGGAGGACACGATCTCCATTCTGCGTGGGCTGAAGGAGCGTTATGAGGTGTTTCACGGTGTGAAGATTACGGACTCCGCCCTCGTGTCGGCAGCCACGCTCTCGCATCGTTATATTTCCGAGCGTTTCCTGCCGGACAAGGCGATCGACCTTGTCGATGAGGCCTGCGCGCTGATCAAGACGGAGCTTGATTCCATGCCGACGGAGCTTGACGAGCTGCGCCGCAAGGTGCTGCAGCTCGAGATTGAGGAGGCTGCCCTGAAGAAGGAGACCGACCGCCTCAGCCAGGATCGTCTGGCGAGCCTGCAGAAGGAGCTGGCGGAGCTGCGTGACGAGTTTAATAATAAGAAGGCACAGTGGGACGATGAGAAGCAGTCTGTGGATCGCCTGTCGAAACTGCGCGAGGAGATCGAGGACGTCAACAAGCAGGTGCAGGCTGCCCAGCAGAATTACGACCTGGAGAAGGCCGCCCAGCTGCAGTACGGTCAGCTGCCACAGCTGCAGAAACAGCTCGCGGAAGAAGAGGCGAAGGTAAAGGATAAGGATCTTTCGCTGGTTCACGAGAGCGTGACCGACGAGGAGATCGCCCGCATTATCTCCCGCTGGACGGGCATCCCGGTCGCGAAGCTGACCGAGAGCGAGCGGAATAAGACGCTGCACCTCGACGAGGAACTGCACAAGCGAGTGATCGGCCAGGACGAGGGTGTGCAGAAGGTGACCGACGCGATCATCCGCTCGAAGGCGGGTATCAAGGATCCCTCGAAGCCGATCGGTTCCTTCCTGTTCCTCGGACCCACCGGCGTCGGCAAGACGGAGCTCGCGAAAGCGCTGGCGGCGAGTCTGTTCGACGATGAGCAGAACATGGTCCGTATCGATATGAGTGAGTACATGGAGAAATATTCCGTCTCCCGCCTGATCGGGGCGCCTCCCGGATATGTGGGCTACGAGGAGGGCGGTCAGCTGACTGAGGCTGTGCGCAGACGCCCCTACTCTGTCGTGCTCTTCGACGAGGTGGAGAAGGCGCACCCGGACGTCTTCAACGTGCTGCTGCAGGTGCTTGACGACGGGCGCATCACCGACTCGCAGGGACGGACGGTCGACTTCAAGAACACGATCCTGATCATGACCTCCAATATCGGCTCGCCATATCTGCTCGAAGGCATTGATGAGAATGGTGACATCCGACCGGACTGCGAGGAGAAGGTCATGGAGGAGCTGCGCGCACATTTCCGTCCGGAGTTCCTGAACCGCCTCGATGAGACGATCCTGTTCAAGCCGTTGACGAAAGACAATATCGGCAATATCATCGACCTGATGCTTGCGGACGTGAACCGCCGTCTGGCGGACAGGGAGCTGTCCCTCACGCTGACCGACGCCGCGAAGGCCTATATTGTTGAGAACGGCTATGACCCGGTCTACGGCGCGCGCCCGCTGAAGCGTTACATCCAGAAATATGTGGAGACCGCCGCGGCGCGCTACATTCTCTCCGATGAGGTCAGTGCCGGCAGTGTGATGACCGTCGATGTCGGCGCGGATGGACTTTATATCCGCTCGTAAAACTTGTCGGCCTCCTGGAGTACGACTTTCCCGGCTTCGGCCAGCGCAAAATATGCAACCTTGTGAAGCGAACGGCCCGACGGCGTGTCCCGTGCGGAAGTGCAGTCGCCGTCTTCGGGATTTTCGTCATCCGCAGCTGCGAAACCTCGAATTGAACCTCCGGGCCAAATGTCTCCTGTCGGGCTGTTGGACGATAAGTCCGTAGATGGACGTTGAAGGCGATTTGTTACAGGAACTGCATACGGCTGGAAGCGACCAAAGACGGGTTCAAAACACTTCTTTTATATTGTTTTGAACCCGTCATTCGTAAGGTCGCGAAGCCGTATGCTTAGTTCCTGTTAAAATCGCCGCCCGGGAATCTACGGACTTATCGTGCGGCAGCCTGTGCTGAGCCTTGTCCCGGAGGTTCATCTGTTTCTCGCTCGCGGATGATGAAAATCCATCGAAGCCGCCTCCCATGCACTTCCGCACGGGACACGCCGTCGGGCCGTTCGATCGACAAATGGGATTTTGCACTGGCCGGTGCCGGTTATGACAGATATCCCGGGAGGCCGCAAATTTTTTCGAAAAATGGTTGACTTATGGTCACCGCCTGTGCTATGATTGACGCGTTATGAAATGAAGAAGAGTATCCACTCTCACCCTGGCACAGGCGGTGACCCGGGTTCATACCTTGAATGGCAGATGCCCTGAGGGCATGGTCTGTTTTGTGTGAAGTGGATGATTCTCAGTCCACTTTTTTTATGCGGAGGTAAAAGTCATTAGCGATTTCATGATCAATGAGCAGATTCGGGACCGTGAGGTCCGTCTGGTCGGCCAGAACGGCGAGCAGTTGGGCATCATGCCCGTGAGCGAGGCACAGAAGTTAGCGAGGGAGGCCGAGCTGGATCTGGTAAAGGTGGCGCCCGGGGCGAAGCCTCCGGTATGCAAGATTATCGATTACGGAAAGTACCGCTATGAGCAGTCGCGCCGGGAGAAGGAAGCGAAGAAAAAACAGAAGACCGTCGAGATCAAGGAGGTTCGACTCTCCCCGAATATCGATGAGAACGACCTGAATACAAAGGTCGGCGCCGCGAGGAAGTTCATCCAGAAGGGTGATCGCGTGAAGGTGACGCTTCGTTTTCGCGGGCGTGAGATGGCGCATACGCAGAACGGACGGAAGATACTGGATCTGTTCGCGGAGCGCATGGCGGATGTCGCCGTCGTCGATAAGGCCCCGAAGATGGAGGGCCGCAGTATGACCATGTTTTTAACGGAAAAGCGTTAAAATATTGTAGCAGATTTCACAGGAGGAACAAAGACATGCCAAAAGTAAAGACAAAAAGAGCAGCTGCGAAGCGTTTTAAAAAGACCGGGACCGGCCAGCTAAAGAGAATGAAAGCATATAAGAGCCATATCCTGACCAAAAAGTCCGCGAAGAGGAAGAGAAATCTTCGCCAGGCGACTATCACGGATGCGACGAACGCGCCGACCATGAAGAAGATTTTACCATATTTATAAGGACCGGAAGTTAAGGAGGAAAAGAAATGGCACGAATCAAAGGCGGATTGAACGCCAAAAAGAAGCATAACAGAGTATTAAAGCTCGCAAAGGGCTATAGAGGAGCAAGGAGCAAGCAGTATCGCGTCGCGAAGCAGTCGGTTATGAGAGCGCTGGCGAGCTCCTACGCGGGACGCAAGCAGAAAAAGCGTCAGTTCCGGCAGCTCTGGATCGCCCGTATCAACGCGGCGGCCCGCATGAACGGACTGTCCTACAGCAGATTCATGTACGGACTGAAGAGCGCGGGCGTGGAAGTCAACCGCAAGATCCTCGCCGACCTGGCGGTGAACGACGCGGCGGCCTTCACGGTCCTGGCGGACACAGCGAAAAAAGCGCTGAATGCATAGTAGACGAAAGCCCTTGGTTCCGCCGAGGGCTTTTCTGTAAATGAACATGTCGTAAATAGCAGAAGGAAAGAAGGAATCATAATGACGAAAGTAGAGATTATCTCCGGATTTCTCGGAGCAGGAAAGACGACGCTGATCAAGAAGCTCCTGAAGGAGGCTTTCACCGGGGAACAGATCGTTCTGATCGAGAATGAGTTCGGCGAGATCGGCATCGACGGCGGTTTCATGAAGGAGGCAGGCATCCAGATCACGGAGATGAATTCCGGCTGCATCTGCTGTTCGCTGGTCGGTGATTTCGGCACGGCGCTGAAGGAGGTCATCGACACCTACGCGCCCGACCGCATTCTGATCGAGCCCTCGGGAGTCGGCAAGCTCTCGGACGTGGCGAAGGCAGTGCGCGACGTGGCGAAGTACACGCCAGTGGAGGTCTCAAGCTCCGTGACGGTCGTGGACGGCCTGAAATGCCGCATGTATATGAAGAATTTCGGTGAGTTCTTCAATAATCAGGTCGAGTACGCGGGGACGATCGTTATCAGCCGCACGCAGAAGATGTCGGAGGAGAAGCTTGCGGCCTGTGTCGCCATGCTGAGAGAGAAGAATGAGAAGGCGACCATCATCACGACGCCCTGGGAGGAGCTCTCGGGCGAGCAGATTCTCGCGGCCATGCAGCACCAGGATCTGATTATGAAGGAGGAGCTCGAGGAGTTGCACGAGCATCATCACGACGACGAGTGCGGCTGTGATCACGATCATGAGCATCATCATGATCACGACGAGTGTGGCCACGACCATGATCATGAGCACCATCATGAGCACGAACATCATCATGATCACGATGACGAGTGCGGCTGCGGCCATGACCATCATCACGACCATGACCACCACCATCATCATGCGGACGAGGTCTTCTCGAGCTGGGGACAGGAGACGCCGAAGAAGTACGGCGAGGAGCAGCTGCGCGATATTCTGAAAAAGCTCTCCGATGACGATGAGTGCGGCATTATCCTGCGCGCGAAGGGCATCCTGCCCTGCACGGACGGGACCTGGCTCCACTTCGACATGGTGCCGGAGGAGTTCGAGATCCGGCGCGGCGCGGCGGATTATACGGGCCGTCTGTGCGTGATCGGTTCCCATCTCAATGAGGATGAGCTCCGGAAGCTGTTTGAGCTGGCGTAAATGAGGTGAAGGCTATGGCGAACATTCCTGTTTTTGTCATACACGGATTTCTGGAGAGCGGCAAGACCCGCTTCGCCTGTGAGACGCTTGCGGACGATTATTTCTCCGGCGGTGAGCGCAATCTCGTCATCGCCTGCGAGGAGGGAATCGAGGAGTACGAGGACGATCTCCTGAAGCAGAGTAACACCACCCTGGTCGTGCTGGAAGAGAAGTCCGAGCTGAATGAGAAATTTCTGACACAGTGCCAGCGGAAATATAAACCCACGCAGGTCATTGTGGAGTACAACTGCATGTGGACGCTCGACTATCTGCGCGACATGACGATGCCGCGCGGGTGGTTCACGGCACAGGTGATCACGATGGTGGACGCCTCGACCTTTGACGTCTACCTGAAGAATATGAAGTCTCTCTTTATGGAGATGGCACGGGACGCGGATCTGATTATTTTCAATCGCAGCGACGAGACGACGCCGGCCGCCATGTACAAGCGCAATATGCGCGCGGTGAACCCACGGGCGCAGGTCGTCTTCGAGACAGAGGGCGGAGAGCCGCTGGAGTTCGAGGAGGAAATGCCCTTTGATGTGAATGCGGACGTGATCGAGATCGAGGATGCGGACTACGGGATCTGGTATATCGACGCGATGGAACATCCGGAGAAATACGACGGAAAGACGATGGCATTCAAGGCGATGGTGTACAAGGGCGCGCGGCTGCCGAAGGGCTATTTCGTGCCGGGGCGCAGGGCGATGACCTGCTGTGCGGACGACACGGCTTTTATCGGCTTCCTCTGCAGCTCGTCCTACGTCGACCGCCTGAAAAACGGGCAGTGGGTCACGCTGACGGCAAAGGCTCACGTGGAGAAGCGTCCTGAGTATCGCGATGAGGACGGACTGGTGCTGGTCTCCGCGGGACTGAAGAACGCGGAAAAGCCGGAGGAAGAGCTGGTATACTTCTAAGGAGAGCCCGGAAATCGAAAAATTGCTAAAAAATATGGAATGACTGAGGCGGACTTCCCTCACGTGTCATTCCATATTTTTATGTCTGCCAACCTATTTTCTGGGAAACAGAACCTTCAGAAGATTGATCGCCAGCGTCTTTTCCTCGGGGGTCCGGTCATGCATGATCTGGATCAGGATATTGATGCTGTTGTCGTCGGTGGCTACCACATAGTCGGACAGCAGGAAATCAATCGTGACGCCGAGACGATTCACGAGCTTTACGAGCTTGTCCAGCGTCAGGCTCCGCTCGCCTCTCTCAATCTGTCCGATATAGGCGGTCGAGACGCCGACGTCCTCTGCCAGCTTTTCCTGCGTGAGATTCAGCCTCAGGCGCTCTTCGCGGACTCTTCTTCCCAATGCGTGATAATCCATTTTTGCTACCTTCCTTTCTACAGCAATCGGTCTAAACAAATAATACAAGGAAACCCCCGCGGAATAGAATCCGCGAAATGTGTTATTTAGTGAAACATTTCCGTATCCTGCTGTAATTCTAAAAAAATTATAAACAATTTCTAAATTATTTTCATCAGAAAACTTGTATTTTTGATACCGAAGGAGTATAATTTCAATATCTTTTCGTTATGGATAGAAAAGAGGACAGTTATGGACAGAACGGAAGCGCTGGAAAAGCTGATTACGGCTTTTGAGGCCTATTATGATATAAAAAGAGAAGGCACGGAGCCTTTCGCGGCGGAGGCGGAGTTCAGCCTCCATGACGAGCAGTATTTTCTGATTAAGAGTGCGCGGATCAGCGAGGTGGACACGAAGGAGTTTGTCTATTTCGCGTCTGTGGAGACACTTGATGCGGAGACGCTTGCCAGCCTGGACGAGGCCGCGTGGGAGCGCGGCATCGCAAGGGTGCAGCCGCACGCCGATCACCGGAACAGCGATGTGATCCTCTATATTCTGGCCGACCACGTCGAGCCAGAAGCGATGGCGCAGATAAAGAAGCTGCGCCACTACAAGAGCTATCGCCATGGGTTCCATGGCTGGAGCCATTACCGTTTGGCTGTGATTGAGCTTTCTTCGGGGAAAACGGCCAGCAACCGCCAGGGTCGCGACCAGGAGAAGCTCGTGAACAACATTATACGTAACAGTTCAGAACAGCATTGAAATGAAAAGACAGACTGTGCAGGTTTACCTGCTAAAGGCTGTGTTTTCATTTCGGGATGGGCGGAACGCCCATCAAGCCTCAGACATATGACGCGTAAGCGGCATATAGCCTTCGAAGAAGGCGGTCTGTGGCCTGCTGTGCTGAATAGTTACCGCAATCCACAAAGGAAGGGAGTAGTAAAAAATGACAGCATTACTTATTATTCTTGCAGCTATCGTTCTGCTCGTCATCGGCTATGTATTTTACGGTTCATGGCTGGCGAAGCAGTGGGGCATTGACCCGAGCAAGAAGACCCCGGCAATCGAGATGGAGGACGGCGTAGACTATGTCGCGGCCCCGTCGGCAGTTCTGATGGGACATCATTTCTCCTCGATCGCAGGCGCAGGCCCGATCAACGGACCGATTCAGGCGTCTGTGTTTGGCTGGCTGCCCGTGTTTCTGTGGTGTGTGATCGGAGGTATTTTCTTTGGCGGTCTGCAGGACTTCGGTTCTCTGTTTGCCTCTGTTCGCAATGAAGGAAAATCTGTTGGTGAGATCATCAAATCCTCGATGGGCAAGCGTGCGCAGAAGCTCTTCACGATCTTCGCGCTGCTCGTTCTGATTCTGGTTATCGCCTCCTTCGTCAACGTCGTGGCGGGCACCTTCGCTACCGCGGCTGGCTCTGAGGTGATGTTCGGCATCGTGGCGAACCCGACCGGCAATCAGACGACGGCCATGATTTCGCTTCTGTTCATCGTCCTGGCTATCATCTATGGTATCCTGACGAACCGCTTCGGCCTGAAGACCGGCCCGGCGACGGTCATCGGCATCATCGGTATCGTACTCGCTGTTGCCATCGGCCTGAACTTTGGACTGGCTCTGTCGCGTTTCTGGTGGATCGTCCTGATCGGCGTCTACATCACGATCGCGTCCCTGCTGCCGGTATGGATCATGCTGCAGCCGCGTGACTATCTGTCCAGCTTCCTGCTGTATGGCATGATCATCCTGGCGCTGATCGGAATCGTGTTCTCGGCCTTCACGGGCACGGCGACCTTTGAGCTGCCGATGTTCACCGGCTGGAGCAATTCTCTGGGAACGCTGTTCCCGACCCTGTTCATCACGGTTGCCTGCGGCGCCTGCTCCGGTTTCCACAGCCTGATCGCTACCGGTACCTCTTCGAAGCAGCTCGCCAATGAGGGCGACGCGAAGGTGATCGGTTACGGTTCCATGCTGATTGAGTCTGCGCTGGGTATCATCTCCCTGATCGCAGTCGGCATGGTCTTCACGAAGTACACGGCTGGTGAGTTCGGTTCTCCGGCAGTTGCGTTTGCGAGCGGCATTGCGACGATGTTCGGCACGGAGTCTCCGTCCTACAACACGATCTACGCGCTGCTGACGCTGGCGGTATCCGTATTCGCGCTGACGTCTCTGGACACCGGCACCCGTCTTTCCCGCTTCATGTTCTCCGAGCTGTTCCTGAAGGAGAATGAGAAGTCCTACAAGGATGCGGACGGTATCCGTTCCGTGCTGGCGTATCCGCTGGTCGGCACTGCTTTCATGGTTATTGTAGGCTGCATCCTCGGCGGACTGAGCCTGAGCCAGATCTGGGGCCTGTTCGGAGCCGCGAATCAGCTGCTTGCCGGTATCGCGCTGATGGCTGTCGCTGCGTGGCTTGGAAATATCGGAAAGAACAACAAGATGTTCTACATCCCGATGGTGTTCATGCTCGTTGCTACGCTGTGCAGCCTGGTCATCACGATCCGGAAAAAGATCGCCCTCATCGGCGCTGCTTCTGCTGCATGGGGTGACTGGTTCCAGCTGATTCTTGCTGCCGCGATGGTGATCCTGGCTATCTTCCTTGTTGTGGAAGGCGTGCAGGTATTCAGCAAGCAGGCGAAGGAAAAGGCCGCTTAAAAAAAGTGGTTGACGTGAACGATTTACAATGCTATAATACATATCGCTGAGCCGGAAAGGCTCAGCGATGTGCGGAAGTGTCGGAATTGGCAGACGAGCAAGACTAAGGATCTTGTGCTCGCAAGGGCGTGTGGGTTCAAGTCCCATCTTCCGCATAGAGCAGGTATGAATGCTCTTAAAAAATTTCATATGGCTTGCGGAAGTGTCGGAATTGGCAGACGAGCAAGATTCAGGTTCTTGTGAGCGTTACGCTCGTGTGGGTTCAAGTCCCATCTTCCGCATAAAGGAAATCCCCGGAGAAAGTTCTTCGGGGATTTCTTTGTCAGAGCAAGGCCCTGTTTACTCTGTCGCTTGCAGGGTGCCGTCCGCCGTGACTTCCGCGCCGAAGGAGAGCTCCGTCAGGCGGCTGTACAGCGTCTCCGGCGTGCTGATGACGGAGAGCGCCTGCCCGCTGCCCTTTCGCTGGCAGGGGACGAGCTGAATTTCCAGAGAATCGTCTGCCCCGAAGGAGGCCTCGAGGAGCAGCGTCTCGCCGGTCTGGTTGCTGAAGAGGTAGTTGCCGAGGCTGTAGACGATGGGGACGCCGTTGTAATACTCGAAACCCTGGAGCACATGCGGATGACAGCCAACGATCAGATCAGCGCCTGCGTCGATGTAGCCCTGCGCGAGCGTGCGCTGGTAGTCCTCCGGCGTCTCATTGCGCTCAACACCCCAGTGAACGAAGACAATGACATGGTCGTACATGGCGTCCGCCTCTGCGATGGCTGCGTTGAGCCGCGTCGCGTCATAGGTCTGGAAGAGACCGGGCTGGCTGCTGGTGGCGTACCAGTCGTAAGACGGCGAAACGCGCGTCGCTCCGAAGATCGCGAAGCTCTGGCCGTTCACTGTGCAGATTGCGGGAGCAGAGGCCTCGGCCAGGTCATATCCGCCGCCGATGTAGGTGATCCCGGCCTGACTGAGCGTGTCCAGCGTGTCGCAGAACGCGTCCTGCCCGTAGTCCAGCGCGTGATTATTTGCAATCGTGACGATATCCGTTCCCAGATCCTGCAGGATGGACACATATTTGGGATCAGTGCGGAAGCTGTACTGTTTTTCCTCGTTCGCTTCGCCACGCAGACTGAAGGGAAATTCTTCATTTAACAGGAAGAGATCCGCGTCCTGCATGTGGGACAACATCTCCGCGTCCGCGATTGCGGCGATGCCGGACCTGTCGTAGGCGTCAAGATAGATGTCGGAGAACAGAACGTCGCCGGCGAAGGCCAGAAGGGCGGTGTCAGAAACTGTTTCGTCCTCGTTGTATTTTTCGACATCCTCGTCCGTGGTTTCCTCCGGAACTTCGTTTTCCTCTTCTGGAATATTCATGTCTGCCGTTTCCGTTTCTGAAACTTCCGAGGGAGTATCTTCCTCACTTTCTGTAATTTCAGCCTTCTCCTCTGCCTGCTCTGTGCCAGTATTTGTCCGGAAAAACAGGAGCCAGACAGCCATCAGCACAACGCCGATGATAAGTCCGATTCCCAGACCTTTTATTAAACTTTTCATAGACACCTCCGCCTGGAGTATAGCATGATTCCGTGCGAAAAGCTATTTCTTTTGGAACAGGCGTCTGTTATACTGTTCATAGTGCAGTGCTTTGCAGATGGCCGGGTCCTGCGCGCAGGAAGGTCCGGCGATTTGGAATGCGTGATATCAGACGAAGATGGAGGATAAAGGCAATGCTGATACAGAACGGGCGGGTCGTGGATCCGGTGACGGGAACGGATGAGATCCTGGACATACGTGTGGAAGGCTCGCGGATTGTGGAAACGGGAAAGAGCCTGAACAACGCCGGGAAGCAGGTGATTGACGCCTCGGGGCTGGTCGTCGCGCCGGGACTGATGGACGCCCATGTCCATTTCCGCGATCCGGGCTATACTTATAAGGAAGATATTCTGACCGGAACCGCGGCGGCGGCACGGGGTGGATTTACGACGGTGGTGTGCATGGCGAATACGAAGCCGGTGGTCGACAATCTCGAGACGCTTGCCTATGTGCAGGAGAAGGGGGAGCGCGCCGCGGTACATGTACTGCAGGCGGCTGCGGTCACGAAGGGCCTGCAGGGCCATGAGCTTGTGGATATGGAGACGCTCGCGGATGCGGGGGCGGCCGGATTCACGGACGATGGGATCCCGCTCATGGATGAACGGCTTCTGATTGCCGCGATGGAAAAGGCGCGGGAGCTGGGCCTGTCGATTTCTCTCCACGAAGAGGATTCCGCATTGATTGTCGCGCCGGGTGTGCATCAGGGCGCGGTTTCAGAAAAGCTGCACTACGGGGGTACGCCGCGCGCGTCGGAGGATGTGCTTGTGGCGCGGGACTGCATGCTCGCGCTGCACACGGGGGCGCGTGTCTGTATCCAGCATATCAGCTCCAAAAATTCGGTAGAGCTCGTGCGGCTGGCAAAGCGGCTCGGCGCGGATGTGCACGCGGAGGCAACGCCGCACCATTTCACCCTGACGGACGAGGCGGTTCTGCAGTATGGAACCCGCGCGCGCATGAATCCGCCGCTGCGCACGGAGGCGGACCGCCTGGCAATCATTGAGGGCCTGCGGGATGGCACGATCGACATGATCGCGACAGACCATGCGCCGCACAGCGAGGAGGAGAAGGCGCGGCCGCTTGAGAGTGCGCCGAGCGGGATCACAGGCCTGGAGACCTCGCTCGGACTGGGATTAAAATCCCTCGTGGAGCCAGGCTATCTGACGCTGATGGAGCTGCTCCGGCTCATGAGTCAGGCGCCTGCCGAGTTTTACGGGATGGTGCCGGGAAGTATTGAGATTGACGCTCCGGCCGATCTGGTGATCTTTGGGGAGAAGGAACTCTGGAAGGTGGAAAGTTTTGCGTCGAAAGCAAAGAACAGCCCGTTTCTGGGCTGGGAACTGCCGGGCAGGGTGCATTATACGATCTGCGCCGGGAAAGTTGTGTATGAGGGCTAGTGCAGCATAAGCTTTACTCCGGCGATTCCTGGTCAATTTTTGCGTGAAGATACTCGATATATCCGCGAATACTTTCCTGATCCTCCGGATTGAGAGAATCGTAGAGCATGACAAATTCCTGCTGCTCATCCGGCTTGGGTATTTCCTCCGGACGAAGTCCTTTCACGAGCTTTTGCAGCGGAATATGATGGAAGTCCGCAATTCGGCTGGCTGTGACGGCATCAGGAGACCTGCGGCCATTCTCATAGTGAGAGTAGACCTGTCTGGAGATATGCAGTTCACGACTGATCGCTTCTTGCGTCAGTCCCTTGTGATGCCGGAGTTCCCAGAGCGTCTGTCCGAAATCTTGGCCTGCCATGAAAATACCTCTTTTGTAATATGGGTTTGCATGTGGGAGCCGCCCGCCCTGGCGTGGGGGCTCCCTTTTTACGTGTGTTTTCGCCCGCCGTGCGTGCGCTCGAGAGCCTTCAGCTCTCTCGCTCACGGGCAGTCGCCCTATAGAGCCGCCGCCTGACCAGAGAAACCGCGAGCGGTTTTCTGCTCATCCGCCGTCTCTGCACGGCTCATTGTCTACGTGCATTATACCAATTTCCAGTATTTTCCTGACAAAATATGGCAAAACGGAGAATTAAATACATAAAGTACATTAGAATATCCAAAATAGTTGCTGATATGATACAAAATGATGTAAAATAGGGAGCGTCAGGGGGATGAAGAATGCAAAGAAAAGGGAAAAAGCTCTTATCCG
The DNA here is from genome assembly GCA_020860645.1 of Lachnospiraceae bacterium. Classification (GTDB taxonomy): domain Bacteria; phylum Bacillota; class Clostridia; order Lachnospirales; family Lachnospiraceae; genus Hominiventricola. Next base: position 25,151 of record JAJBTX010000132.1, read on the forward strand.
GGCTTTCTGATCTGCTTTTGCTGATTCGGCTTCATTTTGTGAGGATCAGGAAACCCGGAGACGCCAGAACTTCTGAACAGATGCTGGAAGAGATTAAGAAGAAATCAAAGCTTACTTAGATTGCTGTTGTGATACTCGGGGGAATTCGTCACTTCTTCGCCAAACCAGTCCGGAGCGGTGAAAGCGTTCGCGGTCTCTTCGGAAGGGAATTCCACCTCAGCGAGCCGGAGTCCGGGCACGGGCTCGAAGAACTCGTCGAGTTCGATGGTGTATTCGCCGAAGGGAATGAGATAGCGGCGCTTTGAGATCAGCCGCCCGTCCGCCTTCTCACGCAGATGAAGGTAGGCTTCTTTCGTGAGCGGAAGATTGTATTCCTCGCGTATCATGTTTCCTTTCGCCTTATAAGTCAGGTAATATTCCTCGTCCTGTCGGCGCACGCGTACGACGGGTTCGGTGCAAAGATAAGCCTGCTCGATTTCGTGATATGAGCAGGAGCTGAGATCCGGAGCTTCCCGGATCAGATATTTTCGTTCGATTTCATAATTTTTCATGACTGGCTCCTTTCTTCGCAAGTGTAGCATATTTTCTGAAAACATGCTAGAATGGAAGCAACGGTTCAGAACAGTCTGCTGTTCCGAGCGTTGTGAATGGAAATAAAAAGAATATGGGGGTATCTAAAATGGGTAAGGTATATGTATTTCTTGCGGATGGCCTTGAGGAGATCGAGGGCCTGACAGTCGTGGATATCCTGCGCCGTGCGGGTGTGGAGCTGCGGACGGTGTCGATTACGGACAGGCGTCTGGTAAACGGCAGCCATCAGATCCCGATCACGGCCGACGTGCGCTTCGAGGACACAGATTTCTCCGACGCGGAAGCGCTGGTATTGCCAGGCGGCATGCCGGGCACACTGAATCTCGGGAAATGTGAAGAGCTGACGAGCCTGCTGCTTGATTTTTATAAAAAAGGCGGCCTCACTGCCGCGATCTGCGCGGCGCCGAGTGTGTTGGGCGATCTGGGTATTTTAAATGGGAAAAAAGCGACCTGTTATCCAGGTTTTGAGGGGCGCCTTGCCGGGGCGGAGCTTGTGTACGAGCCCGTGGTCTGCGATGGCAATGTGATCACGAGCCGCGGCATGGGGACCGCGATTCCCTTCGCGCTCGCGCTGGTATCCCGGCTCGTCTCCCCGGAAAAATCCGAGGAGATCCGCCGGGGAATTATCTACTGACCAGAAGACATCTGCTGTTCCTGCTTCATGATCATCTTTTTGACCATTTCACCGCCGATCGAACCGGCCTCGCGGCTGGTCAGATCGCCATTGTAACCGTCCTTCAGGTTGACACCGAGCTCGCTCGCGACCTCTTCCTTAAAACGGTCCATGGCAGCTTTCGCTTCCGGTACCGCCATGCGGTTAGTTCCGGACTTGCTGTTCTGATCTGTCATGTTTATCACCTCCATGCCCATAGTATCCGCCGAACGGCGCATCGCATACTGGAAAGTTTTGCAACCGTTCGGCGATTTCCGGCAACAGAACCTTCTGTGAAGTCGGGGAAATTATTCTCGAAATTCTCCTTGCAAAAGCTGAAGTATTGTGTTATCATAGCATTCGTTGAGGAAACCAGTAAGTTAATAAGTACACATGGCGACATGGCCAAGCGGTAAGGCAAAGGTCTGCAACACCTATATCACCGGTTCGATTCCGGTTGTCGCCTCTGAAAGGAATCACAGAAATGTGGTTCCTTTTTCTTTGGAAAAAGCTTGAAAAATCAAGGGTTTCCGGATATCTGGGTAATTTTTGCCAGGATGTTCGGAAGCCCTTTTTTCGCCCGTGAATGACCGATTCAGACCGTTCTGTTACACTATTTTTCGAAAAATAGTGTAACAATAGTGTACCAGAAAATGTTTAAGGATGGGGAACTTATACATCCTGCCATCCTCAGTCTATGAACTCCTGACTCTTTCAGAAACTGGACAGTTTAAGGCGGAGGCGCTAAGAGATACAGTGTGGCATGTGAACAGAATGCAGGTGAAGGATAACGACTTCCTGTCAGATCAGGTGTATTATTTCCAGCGGGACAGTGCGCAGATCTTCGTGTGTGAGGAAGAACAGAGAGTTTTGACGGAAAGATATTCAGCGCTGAAATGATGAAAGTGTGGATTTTTCAATGAGAATCACTTATAATGTAGCCAGTGGGAGTCATTTATGCATTGACTTTCTGGTAGACGGTGGAAGTGGTTTACTACCTGAAAGAAATGGGAGGTGCAGACATGCCACAGACAATGCAGAGTGTGCTTGAAAAGTATATTTCTGAAATAAAAAAGATTTATGGGAACGATCTTAGAAAGATTGTTTTATATGGGTCGTATGCCAGAGGCGATTTCAGAAAGGATTCAGACATAGATATTATGATTTTACTGGACTTGTCTGACAACGAGATTAAGAACTACAGGCACCAGCTTTCTGATATTACTTATGATTTCAACATGGATTATGATATGGATATTAAGCCCATTGCCAAAAGTGAGGAGCATTTCATGAAATGGGTGGAAAACTATCCGTTTTATGCCAATATCAATAAGGAGGGAATTACTCTGTATGGAGCCGCATGACATTGGAACACGGAAAGATCTTGCAAAGTACAGGTTGAGCGCGTCAAAGGATTGTCTGGAGTCGGCGAAATTATTGCTAGAGGCAGGTCAGTTTAAAGCAGCGAATAACAGAAGCTATTATGCAATCATGAATGCGGTCAATGCTATCCATAAATCGCTTCGAGGAATCAGAAAAAGACCCGTAGATATTGTTGTGGGATATGAATCATCATTTAATGACAGGGCAAAACATTTATACGGCAGTATGTATCCCCAACCACTGGAAATCATGGGATACTGATGCAGCTTGATGAAAAAATGAGAAAATGGAAGATATGGTATATCCTGGTCATAATGACTGTGGGAATTCTGACCGGTTGTGCAGCCGGTGGAGCGGATACAGCGCCGGATGTGGCAACGGGAACGACTGAGTCGGAGGAAGTTGTTTTAAAAGACGAAGTGCCGGAAACGACCGAGCCGGAGGCAGAAGAGGAAGCAGAAGAGACGGCTGCTGCAGAGGAGCCTGCGCTTACGCTTGAGGATGTTGATTTGAATGCTGCTGAGACGGTGTACACTACGACGCGCGTCAATGCCAGAACGGCGCCTTCGATGGATGCTGAGATTTATACCGTGCTGGGTATCCGCCAGGTATTGCAGCGGGTGGAGGATGACGGAGAGTGGAGCACAGTTGTTGTCGATGACCAAATCTGCTATGTGGCGAGTGAATACCTGCAAGTGAAGAAAAATGATACTTCCGCCGGAGAAAATGGTTATCTGGTTGTTATTGACGCGGGACATCAGCAGAGCGGCAATTCTGAGCAGGAACCGATCGGCCCGGGCGCGACCGAGACCAAGGCGAAGGTTACCGGCGGAACTTCCGGTGTCGCCAGCGGACTCGCGGAGTACGAGTTGAATCTGCAAGTAGCCCTCAAGCTGGAGGAAATTCTGACGGAGAGAGGCTATGAGGTCATCATGTGCCGGACGAGCAATGGTGTAAATCTCAGCAACAGCGAGCGCGCGGCGATTGCCAATGAGGCGGGCGCGGACGTGTTCATTCGCATCCACGCGAACGGTTCGACGGATACGAGCGTGAACGGTGCGATGACAATTTGCCAGACCGCCTCCAATCCCTATAACGGCGACCTCTACACGCAGAGCCGCGCCCTGTCGGAGGCGGTGCTGGACTGCTTTGTGACGAAAACCGGGGCAAAGAAACAGTATGTTTGGGAGACGGACACCATGAGCGGAATCAACTGGGCAAGCGTGCCGGTGACGATCATAGAGATGGGATATATGACGAACGCGGAGGAAGATCTGAAAATGGCGTCGGATGACTATCAATATGTGATGGCAGAGGGCATGGCCGATGGCATTGATCAGTTCCTGCTTAACTGACTAAAGTCAGGAGAGGACTTTCTGGCCTGCATGAAAAAAGCAGAGGAGTGGGAGCCGGGTGAAGTTTGACTATGAGGGTTAGTTTGGAACATGTTATCGCCTCTTAAAAAAGTCCTTGAGTTTCAAGGGCTTTTTTGTTTTATTCATTGTGATACCGTGGGAATTGTGTTACTATTCAGAGGAGAAGATTTCGCTTTACAAAAATAAACGGGGGAGGATAATACCAATGACAAGGGAGCCGGTGATTGAATTCCGGGACTTCAGCTTCCAGTATTACAGTCAGGCGGAGCCGACGCTCCATGATATCAACCTGACAATCTGCAAGGGGGAGAAGGTGCTGATCGTTGGACCGAGCGGCAGTGGAAAGAGTACGCTGGGGCACTGCCTGAACGGTCTGATTCCTTTTGCTTACAAGGGGAATATAAGCGGGAGTCTTAAGATCGCGGGAACGGAGACGCAGGAAAGTAATATTTTCGAATTGTCGAAAAAGGTCGGCACGGTGCTGCAGGATTCCGACGGGCAGTTCATCGGGCTGACGGTCGGCGAGGACATTGCCTTCACGCTGGAAAATGACTGTGAGGAGCAGGGGCGGATGAAGGAGGTCGTGCAGAGCGTCGCGGATATGGTCGACATGGGGACGCTTTTGAATTCTTCGCCCTTCGAGCTTTCCGGCGGGCAGAAGCAGCGCGTGGCTTTTGCGGGCGTCATGGTGGACGATGTGGAGATTCTGCTTTTTGATGAGCCGCTGGCGAATCTCGACCCGGCCACGGGGAAGACGGCGATCGACCTGATCGACCGTATTCAGAAGCAGTATCAGAAGACAGTTGTTATCATCGAGCACCGCCTGGAGGACGTGCTCTACCGCGATGTAGACCGGATCATCGTGATCAGCGACGGACGCATTGCGGCAGATATGACGCCGGATGAGCTTATTTCTTCGGATATTCTGATCGATCTCGGCATCCGCGAACCCCTGTACGCGACTGCGCTGAAATACGCCGGCGTAACGGTGACGCCGGATATGCATCCCGGTCACCTCGCGACGCTCGATATGGAGCGGGTGCGGGAACCGCTTCAGAAGTGGTTCCGGGCGCGAAAGCCGCGTGAGTCTGCGCGGGAGCAGGAGGACATTCTGTCCGCGGAGCATCTTTCTTTCCAATATACAAAAAAACGAAAAATCCTGCAGGATATTAATTTCCATATCAAGGCGGGCGAGATGGTCAGCATCGTCGGGACGAACGGAGCCGGGAAAAGCACGCTTGCCAAGGTAATCTGCGGCTTCGTGCATGAGGATGAGGGTGCGCTGTATTTTGAGGGCGAGTCCATGGCGGACTGGACGATCAAAGAGCGCTCGCAAAAAATCGGCTACGTCATGCAGAATCCAAACCAGATGATCTGTAAGCCGATGATCTACGACGAGGTGGCGCTGGGTCTCAGACTGCGCGGGACGCCGGAGGAGGAGATCGGACCGAAAGTTGAGAAGGCGCTGAAGATCTGCGGCCTTGCGCCCTTCCGGAAATGGCCGGTCTCGGCGCTGAGCTTCGGGCAGAAGAAGCGCGTGACGATCGCTTCGATTCTCGTGCTCGATCCGAAGGTGCTGATTCTCGACGAGCCGACGGCCGGGCAGGATTACCGGCATTATACAGAGATCATGGAATTTCTGAAGGGGCTGAATGAGCAGGGCGTGACGATCCTGATGATCACGCACGACATGCACCTGATGCTCGAGTACACGCCGCATGCGATCGTCATCAACGATGGAAAGAAGATCGGCGACAGCACGGCGGTCGACATCCTGACCGATGAGAAGATCGCGGAACAGGCGAACCTCAAGATTACCTCCCTGTACGAGCTTGCGAAGATGGCGGACATCGACGACGCCAGGGGCTTTGTACAGTATTTCATTGATTACGAGAGGGAGGTGCACCGGGGATGAAAAATAAGCTGTTTGACTATGTGGAGCGCGACAATTTTATTTTCCGGCTGTCAGGCCTGACGAAGATCATCTGCTTCTTCTGCCTGACCTTCGCGGTCATGCTGAGCTACGATATCCGCCCGATTCTGTGCGTGTTTGTGTTCTCTTTTGTTGTGCTGCACGTTTCGGAGATTAAGCTCTCGCAGATCCGGCTGATGCTCTACTACACGCTGGTCTTCCTGCTGCTGAACTTCATTCTGACCTTCCTGTTCAGCCCGCAGTACGGCGTGCAGATCTACGGGACGAAGCATGTGCTCTTTCAGATCACGGAACGCTATGTGGTGACGCAGGAGCAGCTGCTCTACCAGATCACGAAGCTGGTAAAATACGCCTCGGTCATCCCGCTTGGCATGCTGTTTCTGCTCACGACGAACCCGAGCGAGTTCGCGGCGAGTCTCAGCAGCATTGGCGTGAGCTACAAGGCGTCCTACGCGCTCGCCCTGACGCTGCGCTATTTCCCTGATATGATCCGTGATTACAACGATATTGCTCTGGCGCAGCAGAGCCGCGGCCTCGATCTGTCAAAGAAGGAAAAGCTGGGCGTGCGCCTGAAAAATATTATGAATATCTGTGTGCCGCTGATCTTTTCCACGATGGACCGGATCGAGGTTATCAGCAACGCGATGGATCTGCGCGGCTTCGGCAAACATAAGAAACGTACCTGGTACGCGAAGAAGCCGCTGCGGAAAGCGGATTACGCGAGCATGCTGTTCTGCGCTGCGGTCTTCGCGCTGACGATCTGCATCAGCGTCTTCATCAACCACAGCCGTTTCTGGAACCCGTTCATTTAGGAGGACAATATGAGTAAATTCGATAAACCGATTCTGGTATTTCAGACTGATTTTACCTATCTGGAGGGGGCGGTCAGCTCGATGTACGGCGTTGTGAAGACCGTGGATCGCGAGCTGGAGATCTTCGACGGCACGCATCAGATCCCGCAGTACGACACCTGGAGTGCGAGCTTCCGGCTGCATCAGAGTCTGCAGTTCTGGCCGAAGGGCACAATTTATGTTTCGGTCGTGGATCCCGGCGTCGGGACGAAGCGCCGCGCCTGTGTGGCGAAAACGGTGGACGGCTATTATGTGGTGAGCCCGGATAACGGCTCGCTGACGCATGTGAAGAAATTCATCGGTATCGAGGAGGTGCGCGAGATCGACGAGAGTGTGAACCGCCTGCAGAGCACGCGCGGGACGAGCGTCTTCCACGGGCGCGACCTCTTCGGCTATACGGCGGCGCGCCTCGCCTCCGGCATCATCGATTTCGAGGGCGTCGGTCCGGCCTATCCGGTGGAGGAGATTGTCGAGCACCCGATTTGCGAGCCGGAGGTTTCTGAGGGCTGCGTGAAGGGCATCTTTGAGATCAACGACCCGAATTTCGGCAATCTCTGGACGAATATTCCGCTGGAGAGTTTTGAACAGGCGGGTTTTCATTACGGGGATCTGCTGCGTGTGCGGGTGACGCATGCGGGCGAGGCCGTTTTCACTGGAAAGGTGCGCTTCTGCCCGTCCTTTGGCTTTGTGGAGAAGGGCGAAGCGATGATTTACAACAATGAGCTTATGCATATTTCCATGGCGGTCAGCCAGGGGAGCTTCTGCGAGAAATACGGCCTGTCCTACGGAACGGACTGGGAAGCATCGTTTTCCGCTTTATAGCCGGATCTGTGCCAGGGCGCATTTTTATTGACAAAAATGCCGGAAAAGACTATAGTCAAAGAGTCAGGGGGCGCGAAAAAACGCCCACAAAAGAACATTTCACGAGGGAGGTATATTCCAATGAAGAAAAAACTTTTCGAATTCAAGACAAGGACGATTGTGGCGACCGGCCTCGGCGCGGCGCTGTTCACGCTGCTGTTTATGTACGTGAAGATCCCGACCGGCATTCCGGAGACGCAGATCCAGACCGCTTACGGCGTGGGCGCATTCTTTGCGGCGATGTTCGGACCGATCTGCGGTGGCCTGATCGCTTTTATCGGCCATTTCCTTTCCGATTCCGTGCAGTACGGTTCTGCGTGGATGAGCTGGGTCATTGCGTCGGGATTCACCTGCTTTATCATTGGTCTGGTTTATCCGAAGCTGAAGGTTGATGAGGGTGTTTTCACCGGAAAAGACATGGTTCTGTTCAATGTCTACCAGATCATTGCGAACGCGATCGCGTGGATTGTCATCGCGCCGGTGCTGGATATCGTGATTTACGCGGAGTCGCCGAGTCTGGTGTTTACGCAGGGCGTCGTGGCGGCGATCTCGAATGCGGTCTCCGCAGGCGTGATCGGCACGATTCTTCTGAAGCTGTACAGCAGCACCAGAGCGTCCAAGGGAAGTCTGTCAAAGGAAGAATAAGGGTAAAATGAAGATCAGAGGCTGCCGTCTTTTTACTGCGGCAGCCTCTTTATACGTCATATGTGAGTTTTATGAGGAGGGCATGAAGATGAGAATGTTTGTGTACAGTATGCGGGATTTCGACGAGCTTCCCTGCTTTGAGAAATACTGCGCAAAATATGGGGTGGAGTACGATTATACGAATGAGACGCCCTGCCTTGACAATCTGGAGATGGCGCGCGGTTATGAGGCCGTCAATATCATCACCACGATTTTTGACCGTCCGATGCTGGAGAAGCTGCATGAGATGGGGGTGAAATGCCTTGCCACGCGCACGATCGGCTATGATCATATTGACACGGCCTGTGCAAAGGAGCTTGGAATCGCGGTGATTCATATCAGCTATTCGCCGAACAGCGTCGCCGATTATACCGTTATGATGATGCTGATCGGCTGTCGGAGGCTTAAGCATATTATGGAGCGCGCCGATGTGCAGGATTACACGCTGAAGGGCAAGCTGGGGCGGGAGCTGCCGGACTGCACGGTCGGCGTCATCGGCACGGGCCGGATCGGGAAGACGGTGATCCGCGATCTCGGCGGTTTTGGCTGCCGGATTCTTGCCTACGACGTCTATGAGAGCGACGAGGTGCGGCAGCGCGCGGAATATGTGGACCTGGCGCGGCTGTATGCCGAGAGCGACATTATCACGCTGCACGCCCCGGCGACGGAGGACAATTACCACATGATCGATGCGGAGGCAATCGGGAGGATGAAGCCGGGCGTGATTCTGATTAACTGTGCGCGCGGCGCTCTGGTCGACACGGACGCGCTGATCGAGGGGATTGAGAGTGGAAAGATCGGCTTCGCGGGACTCGACGTGGTCGAGCACGAGAGCGGCCTCTACTACTTCAACCGTATGGGCGAGCCGCTGAACAATCCGAAGCTCGCGATCCTGCGCTCTTATTCCAACGTGCTGGTGAGCCCGCACACGGCCTTCTACACGGACGAGGCCGTCGCGAATATGGCGGAGAACTCGATCATCGGAATTCTGGCGGCGATGAGCGGCGAAAAAACGCCATATATTGTCTGCCCGCTGTGCCCTGCGTGAGCACAGATGATTTTTAAAATGAATTTCAAAAATATTGAAAAAAGAATATGAAAATTGCCTAAAAAGCCTTGAATATATCAGCGCCGTATGTTATAATGCCAGATGCAAGGAAATAAACAAAATCAAGATGGCAAAAAATAACGAAACCTGTAAGAAATTTATTAAAACAGTTTTAAAATTAAATCACGGCCAGATTGACGGAGTTTGATCTATGAAAGACGGAATCAACAGCAAGGTGATGAAGAGTCAGAATTCCCTGCTGGTATTAAAAACGATTATGAGGAAAGCCCCCATTTCCAGGAGTGAACTGACCCGGCAGGTAGGGCTGACCCAGGCCTCCGTGATCAATGTTACAAATCTCCTGCTGGAAGCGGGAGTGCTGATCGAAGTTGGACAGTCAAGTGAAAAAAAACAGGGAAGGCGTTCCCTGGTTCTGGATATCAAAGAAGACGCGTTCTACAATATCGGCGTGGAGCTGAGCGTCGGAAAGCTGGAGTGCGGGATTGCGAATGCCCGCGGTACGCTTATTGGCTTTGAAGAACAGTATTTCCCGTCGAATTCCGGCGCGGAAGAGCTGGTGGAACAGATCGGACTGATGGTGAGGAAATTCCTGACCGGACTGCAGATTGACAAAGAGTCGGTGCTCGGACTCGGGCTGGCAGTGCCAGGGCCTCTGGACGTGGAGAACGGTGTGATGGTCGCCCCTCCGAACTTTCCGAATCTGAAAAATGCACCGCTTCAGAAAATGCTCGAGGAGAAGCTTGGTTTCCGGGTGTGTATTGACAAGGAGACAAATCTGGCAGCGCTGGCGGAGAGCTTTTACGGGGCTTCCGTGGGATATAAGACATCCTTTTTCCTGAGCCTGTTTCATCTGGGTATCAGCGGCGGCCTGATCTCGGAAAACAATATTTTTCATGGTTTCCGTGACGGAGCCGGAGAGATCGGGCATATATCTGTCGAGACTGCCGGAAGGAAGTGCAGCTGTGGAAATTACGGCTGCCTGGAGGCGATGATCGCGGATGATTACATATTGGAATGTGTTTGCCATGACTATAAGATTGGTCTGGAAACGGAATGCGTCGAGGGTATAGAGTCGCTTACGCTGGAAGAAGTATTCCGCAGGAGCCGGGAAGGTGATCCGGTCTGCGAGAAGGCGGTGAAGCAGACAGCTGCCTATATCGCGATGGCGGTGGGCAATATCATCAATATTTTCAGTCCCGAAATGATTGTGCTCGGGGGCGATCTTCCCGAGATGAGCGACCAGCTCGTGGAGATGGTCGCGGAACGGGTGCACAGACGGCCCTATCCGAGCCATTGTGGGGAAGTGAAACTGGTCAGGTCGAGCCTGGGACCGCAGGTTTATGTGAAGGGAGCCGCGGCGCTTGTACTGGAGAAGTTCCTGGTCTATGCGCTGCCGGGGTGAGTCCCGACAAAAATCATGGTTACATTTTACCGCAGAGCGGTAATGTAATAGAACAAAACACTATATTTTTAAAAGGGAGGTATCCTACAATGAAAAGAAAACTTATGGCACTCCTGCTCGTGGCGGCAATGACAGGCGCTCTTGCAGCCTGCGGCAGCAGCAGTAGCAGCACCGAATCTTCTTCGGACGCGGCTGAGGAGACGGAGGAAGCAGCGGAGGAGACGACGGAGGCCGAGGAAGAGACCGCTTCTACGGAAGAAATCCTCGTGGCTGGCGTGGTGTATCTGGATGATCAGTTCCAGAACCTGATTACGCAGGGATATGAGGATGCGGCGGCTGACGCGGGCGAGGGTGTCACGCTCATGACGGCAAACACAAACAGCGACCAGTCCACAGAGACTGACCTTATCAACACCTACATGACGCAGGGCGTGCAGGGTCTCGCCATTTCCCCGCTGAATGCGGACGCGTCTGTTGCTACCCTGAAGGAAGCGATCGACTCCGGTATGCTGGTTGCTCTTACCGACTGCACGATGGATGATGTGAGCTTCTCCATCGGCGCATGGACCTCTGATGGTTACACGAACGGCTATCTTGCCGGGACGGAAGCTGCCAGCTTTATCCTTGACGCTCATGGAACGGATACCGTGAAGGTAGCGGTCGTGCAGTTCGCTTCTCTTCTTCCGGATCAGTCGGCCAGCCGTGTGGATGGTTATCTGGCTGCCCTTGACGATGCGGGTGTGAATTATGAAGTTGTTGCGGATCAGGATGCATGGCTGCAGGATACCGCGCTTGAGACGGCGGACGGTATTATCACCGCGAACCCGGATCTGGACGTTATCCTTGCGATGAACGATGGCGGCACGATTGGCTCCACGCAGGCAGTTGTGGCTGCGGGTCTTGAGGATCAGATTATGGTGTTCGGACATGATGGTTCCGACCAGATTTCCAGCATGGTTCTGGATGACGATTCTCCGCTGAAGGCAGTCGTTTCCCAGGATCCGTATACGATGGGCTACAACGCCATGACCGCACTGATCAGCACGATCAGGGGCGAGATGGATGTTCCAGAGTCCGGAGAGGCGAACTACATCGACGGTGTTGTTCTCAGCAGCGCTGACAAGGATGCGGTGAACAGCTGGAGAGTAGAGCAGGGCTACGAGGCGATTGAAGATTAATCACGTATGTGTGGTTGGTAAACTCTGAAACCAGGTAAAGCAGTGGAGGGGGAAAAGGCGAGACCTTCTCCCCCTCCCTTCATGTATTGAAAATAAAGGAAAAAAATATGAGTATTTTACATACTGAAAATATTTCCAAACAGTATCCGGGCTGCCTGGCGCATGACAATGTTACGGTGCCCTCCGCGAGCGGAAAGGTAAACGGTCTGCTGGGGAAGAACGGCTCCGGGAAATCCACGCTGGTCAAGTGCTTTTCCGGTGCGATCACGCCAACGGAGGGCAGCTTCAGCCTGGACGGCGAGGAACTGCATTTCAGCAATCCGCAGCAGTCCTACGCAAAGGGATTTGCAACCGTTTATCAGGAAATGAGCCTTGTGCCGAGCCTCTCGGTGACGGAAAATATTTTCCTTGGAAGACTTCCGAAGAAGGGAGCTCTTATCGACTGGGGAAAGGCCTATCATATGGCAAAAGAGATCCTGGATCGGATAGGTGTGGATATCAATCCGAAGGAGAGGGTTTCGCGTCTTTCCATGTGGCAGTGTCAGGTGGTTGAGATTGCGAAGGCCATGAGCTTCAACCCGAAGGTGCTGATGCTCGACGAGCCGACGTCCTCGCTGGCAAATAATGAGGTAGAATGCCTGTTTGACGTGATTCGCGAGCTGAAAAAGCAGGATATTATTATTATCTATATTTCTCACAAGCTTCATGAGATTCCGGAGATTACCGACACGATCACGGTGCTGCGGGACGGAAAGTTTATCGGGACGATCAACACAGAGGGGACAACGCATAAGGAAATCGTCGACATGATGTTCGGTGATGTGGCAATCCGGAGTCGGCCGGAGGATATCAAAGCCGGAGAGAAGACGGTGCTGGAGGTAAAGCATCTGAGCCGGAAGAATAAGTTTGAGGATGTCTCGTTTGAACTGAAGGAAGGTGAAGTACTCGGTATTGCCGGGATGCTGGGCGCCGGACGTACGGAGCTTCTGAAGTCCATTTTCGGAGCGGATCCTTATGACAGCGGAGAGATTTACGTAAAGGGGGAGAAGGTGAAGAAAAAGACATCTCCCATCGTTATGAAATCGTATGGGCTCGGTCTGACGCCGGAAGACAGGAAGAGCGAGGGCCTGATTTTGAAGCATTCGATTAAAGATAATCTGTGCTATGCGAGTATGGACAAAACATCGCACGGTTGGCTGGAGGATAAAAAGCTCAGAAACCAGGCGGCTGATAAGCAGGTAGAGGAGCTTGAGATCAAGATCCCGGATATCAACGCGGCGGTGAGCTCGCTGTCCGGAGGTAATCAGCAGAAGGTCGTAGTGGGGAACTGGCTGAATACGCAGCCTGCCATCATGATGTATGACGAGCCTTCGCGGGGAATCGACGTGAACGCGAAGCAGCAGATTTTTGAAATCATGTGGGAACAGTCCAAGCGCGGAGTTTCCACGATCTTTGTCTCCTCCGAGCTGGAGGAACTGCTGGAGGTATGCAACCGTATCCTGATCATGAAGGGTGGCAGGATTACGGGAGAGATATCGCCGGATGATATTAACGTCAACGACTTGTACGCACTGAGTATGGGGGAAGAATAAAATGAACAAGAATAAAGTCAAAAATATGCTGCTGGATCATATCATAGAGATCCTGCTGGTGGTCCTGATTGTAGGAATGACATTTGCGAGTCCGACATTCCTGACGCTTTCCAATATTCTGAATATTCTGCGAAGCAGCGCGTTAAAGGGCGTTATCGCCTTTGGAATGACCATGGTGATCATTTCCGGACAGATTGACCTGTCGGTCGGTTCCCAGGTGGCGCTGGCAGGCGTGATCGTGGCCAGATGCTGCCGGGATATGACAAGCATTGGCTCAACGGCAGCCTGTATCATCGGAATCATCATCGCGATCGTGGTTGCGATTCTGGTTGGCGGACTCCACAGCGTGGCACAGAATAAATTCGGGATGCCGGCCTTCATCATCACTCTGGCGTCACAGAACCTGCTGTATGGTCTTGCAGGTATGATCTGCGAGGGATTCCCGATTGCAAATGTATTTCCAGACTGGTTTCTGTGGCTGGGTACCGGAAAGATCGGCGGACTCATACCGGTTCCGGCAGTGATCCTTCTGATTGTCTTTGCGATCAGCTTCTTCCTGATGACCTATACGACGACCGGACGTTCGGTGTACGCAACCGGCGGAAACGCGGAGGCGGCGAGACTGAGCGGAATTAATGTAGGCCGCACCAAATTCATTGTCTTCGCAGCGGTGCAGGTGATGTGCGTGCTGGCAGCGTTTATGAACAGCGCGCAGGTCGCGTCGGGTTCGTACAGCTTTGGTAAAGGCTGGGAGGTAGACGTCATTTCGGCGACTGTTATCGGCGGCGCAAGCATGGATGGCGGAATCGGAAAGCCCTGGGGCACCCTGATCGGTATCCTTTTCCTGGGTGTCATTAACAATGGTATGACAATCCTGAATGTGGGTACTTACATGCAGTATGTGGTGCGTGCGCTGATCATGGCGTTTGCGGTTCTGGTATCGACGTATCAGGCAAAGGCCAAGGCATAAAACAGAGACGAAACGGAGAACAGATATGAAAAGAAGCGAGATAAACAGAGCATTAAAAGAGCTGGAGGCAATGTGCGAAAAGTACTGCTGCTACTTGCCGCCGTTCTGCCATATGACACCGGAAGAGTGGGAAAATGCCGGGCATGAGTGGGACGAGGTTCGCGACTGCATGCTTGGCTGGGACATCACGGATTTTGGCATGAATAATTTTGATAAACTCGGATTTTCACTGATCACGATCCGGAACGGCTGCCGGACGCAGCCGGAGAAATATCCGAAGGTGTATGCGGAGAAGCTGCTGTATCTGAAGGAGGGGCAGGCTGCGGCGAACCACTTCCACTGGTACAAGACGGAAGATATCATCAACCGTGGCGGCGGAAACTGCCTGATCCGCGTCTACAATTCGCATGAGGACGAATCAATTGACTATGAGTCGGATGTCACAGTGCATACGGATGGGCGCTGTCGTGTCGTCCCGGCTGGAACGCAGATTCGGTTGACGCCGGGAGAGAGTCTGTGGATCACGCAGGGAATGTACCACGATTTTGAGGTGGAAAAAGGGACAGGCCCGGTACTGCTCGGCGAGGTCAGCCAGTGCAATGACGACAACGCGGATAACCGTTTCAATCCTCCGGTCGGACGTTTCCCGGAGATCGAGGAGGACGAGAAGCCGTATCGCCTGCTGTGCAATGAGTATCCGGCGGCGAAGTAATTGACAGAAAACACGGATTCATAGAAAGGAAGACAATATGAGGGCTGCATATTTAAAAGCGAAAAATCAGTTTGAAATGCGCGATGTGGAACTGCGGGAGCCGAATGCGGACGAAGTGGTCGTGAGAGTGAAGGCCTGCGGATTTTGCGGACATGACAAGATTCTGGCCAGCTATGCGGCGGAGGACTGGCAGCCATTTGGACATGAGTTTTCCGGCATTGTAGAGAAGGCCGGTGCACTGGTTACCAATGTAAAAGTGGGAGATCGGGTAGCGATTGAGACCTCCACATTCAATCCGCTCTCGGAGCAGGCGCTGAATGGCCGTCCTGACTGGGATACAAAGGGAACGGATTATATGCAGATTGCTCACACGGCGATGGGATTTTCGGAGAGGACGCTTGTTCCCGCGGTGTTGTGTGTGAAGATCGGGGATCTGCCGGATCAGGAGGCCTGTTTCCTGGAGCCGATGGGCGTCGCCGCGGATCTGATTCTGACTGCGGATATTCACCTCAACGATGATGTTCTTCTGATGGGCTGCGGCGCGATCGGTCTTATGGCACTGCAGATGGCGAAGGCTTCCGGTGCGCGTCACATTTATGTGGCGGAGCATCGCGCGAATAAGAGAAAGATTGAGCTGGCAAAACAGTTTGGCGCGGATGACGTTATCCTGACGGATGAAATGGAGCTGACGGATTATGCATTCCCTCGCGGAGGCGTAGACCGTGTACTGGTGACTACACCGCCGAAAACCATAGGGGATGCGGTGAAGGTAGCAAACGTGGGAGCGGTAATTGCGTTCCTCGGGATCAGCTATGGTCCGGCCGCGATTGTTTCTTTTGACTCCAATATTGTGCACCTGAATAAGCTGCAGATTCGCGGTTCCAACGCGATCCCGGCGCTCTACTTCCCAAGGTGTATTGATCTTATGACGGCGGGCATTGTGGATGTGAAGCCATTGATTACGCATACTTTCCCGCTTGACAAAACACCGGAAGGAATCATGGAATTCCTGACAGATAAGGAAAATGCGGTGAAAGCCGTGATGCTGGCAGAGTAGTCTTTCAGAACTGAAGCTGAGTATGAGAATAAGTAGAAATTCCCCCGCATACACTGTAAAAAGTGTTCCTGCGGGGGAATTTTTTGAAAGATTATATTGAAGAGCGTGCCATAAATGTCGCAAATTACATTGTCACAAATAACGCCACTGTGCGGCAGACGGCAAAGAAGTTTGGAATATCGAAGTCGACAGTGCACAAGGACTGTTCGGAGAGAATCCGCTTTATCAATCCTGTCCTGGCACAGGAGGTTCGGAAGGTGCTGGATGTGAATAAATCGGAGCGGCACATCCGGGGAGGCATGGCGACGAGAGAGAAATATCTGCACCAGCACAGATGATGGAAGGCTAGGGTAAAGTTTTTGTAGGAAAATTAAATAGACAGAAAAGAAAGCACCAACT
>JAJBTX010000087.1 GCA_020860645.1 Lachnospiraceae bacterium
AGACTAAAATCCACTTTGCCCCCTTCAAAGTGGAAGTAAACTTTTCACTTCAGCGGTAAAAAATATTACAAATTTATTACAAAAAACATTTGCTTATTTCTTCAACTTGGTGTATGATAGGTGAGGTAATAAGCCATGCACCTGTAGCTCAGCTGGATAGAGCACGGGCCTCCGACGCCCGGTGTCGCAAGTTCGAATCTTGTCAGGTGCATTTTTCGTTCTTACTTTTCGAGGGAAGCTGTTATGGAAATTCATATCTGGAGGAATTTGCCATGAAACTGAACAAAGAGGAGATCCTGAAACTTTTACAAAAATACAGGCTGTATATTGTAGCGCTCGCGGTGCTGCTTGTCGTGATCATTGTGCTGGCCGTCAGCTGCGGCAGCGGCGACACGCAGGAGAGCATTTCCGAAGAGACTTCGCAGGAGACGGAAGACACGGCCGAGGGAGAGGCCGAAGAGGGCGAAGCGGAGGAGACGGAAGTAGAAAATGTGCTGACCCTGAATGAGCATGCGTCCATCATCACGCTGGTGAAGACCTATATGGACTGCATCGTGGACGGAGACGTGGACACGCTGGCACTGATTGTCGACGAGCTGTCCGATGAGGACAGGGCGGAGATCGAAAAGAACGACAGAGCCTATGAGTCTTACAGCAATCTGGTCTGCTATACCATGAACGGCCTGGAGGAGGACGGCTATATCGCGTTCATCTGTTATGATATGAAGATCGACGGCGTGGAGACGCTTGCGCCCGGTATCATCTGCCTTTCCCTGCTGCCGCAGGATGAGTACGGGGATCGTCTGATCCAGTACAGCAGTGTGGATGATGACGCGGATCTGCAGGCTTATGTCGAGGAGCTGGAGCAGGATGAGGACGTGCAGGCACTCTATGCCGATGTGCAGGCGCGCTATGAGGAGGCACTGGAGAACGATTCCACGCTGGCACAGTTCATGCAGAGTGCGCTGGAGCTTGCGAGCGACGAGTCTGAGGAGGAGAGCGCGGAGGAAGGCGAGGAGACCGCGGATGCGTCGGAGGAGACGGCTGACGAGGCTGTAGATACCGGCGAAGCGACCGCGGAGAACCGTACAACGCGCGTGACGGATACTGTAAATGTGCGCAGCGAGGCGTCGACGGATTCCAGTCGGGTGGCGGTAGCCTATCAGGGCGAGTCGGTCACCGTGATTGAGTCCTATGAAAATGGCTGGAGCAAGATCGAGTACAACGGCCAGACCGGCTACGTGATGAGTGAATACCTGGAATGATACCAATGATATCTGAATAAAATAGGAAAAAGCTCCATACCCTAGGATTACAGCGAGGGAAAGGAGCTTTTTTTATGATTACCGGAGCAGACAGGGCAGTACTTACCGAGTGTTACAAGAATGCGCACGTGGGCCGCGACGCGATCAATATGCTGATCAGCAAGGTGGAGGACGAGGATCTGGCCCTCGACCTGAACCGTCAGGCCTGCCGCTTCCTGCGTTATGAGGAACAGGTGGAGCGGGAATTTGCGAAGGAGAAGGAGGACATGCCGCGTGAGAGCCTGCTTGACCGCACAAAGCTCTGGGGCGGCATTCAGATGAACACGCTGCTCAATACCAGCACGCCGCATCTCGCGGACATGCTGATTCGCGGGAACGCGATGGGCATTACCGACCTGATGAAGGCCGTAAAGACGAACCGGGGCGCGCAGAGGGAGTACTGTGAGATGGCGCGGGAGATCATGGATTTTGAGGAGAAAAATATGGAGAAGCTCCGGGCTTATCTGTAGAGAAGAGGGTCTGGTCTTTTCCGGAAATCTCTGGTATGATAGGGAGGCGGGGCTGCGCTGCAGGCAGTCCCGGAAGGGGACGGTACATAGATGATTCGTTTGAATAAATATCTGAGCGAGGCCGGCGTCTGCTCGCGGCGCGAGGCGGACCGTCTGATCGGGGCGGGGCGCGTGAGCGTCGACGGACGGGCGGCGCAGCTCGGTATGCAGATTGAGGAGGGACAGATCGTGCTCCTCGACGGAAAGCCGGTTGAAAAGAAAGATCGCCTGATTCTTCTGGCGGTCAATAAGCCGCGCGGCGTCGTCTGCTCGGAGAAGAGCCAGGGCGGCGACGTGAATATTATCGATTTTCTGAATTATCCGCAGCGCATCACTTACGCCGGAAGGCTGGACAAGGATTCAGAGGGACTGCTCCTGATGACAAATCAGGGTGATCTTATCCAGCATATGATGCGCGGTGCGAATTTCCATGAAAAGGAATATGAGGTCACGCTCGACCGCGATTTCAATGATCGTTTTCTGAAGGATATGGCGGCGGGCGTGAGCCTGCGCGAGCTCGGCGTCACGACGAGGCCCTGTCAGATCGAGCGGATCGGGAAGCGCTCGTTCCGCATCGTGCTGACGCAGGGACTGAACCGGCAGATCCGCCGGATGTGCGGGGAATTCGGCTATCATGTGCAGGAGCTGAAAAGGGTGCGGGTTCTGAATATCCGCCTCGGACACCTGAAGACCGGAGCCTGGCGGAATGTGACGGAGAGGGAGCGCCTGGAGCTGATGGCGCTGCTGGACGAAGGGCAGGAGGATGTGCAGGATGAGTGAGAGAGACACGAAGATCGCCAGAATGCGGGAGCTTGGCGCGCAGCTTCTGGCGGCTTCGAAGGCCTATTACCAGGAAGACCGCGAGATCATGAGCAATCTTGAGTATGATAAGCTGTACGACGAGCTCGTGGGTCTGGAACAGGAGACGGGCATGGTGCTCTCCGGCAGTCCGACTGTGACGGTCGGTTACGAAGCCGTCGATGAACTGCCGAAGGAGCGGCATGAGACGCCGATGCTCTCGCTCGACAAGACGAAGGATGTCGGCGCGCTCGCGGATTTTGCGGGGGAGCACGAGGTGCTTCTGTCGTGGAAGCTGGACGGGCTGACGGTCGTGCTCACCTATGAGAACGGCGCACTCTTCAAGGCCGTGACGCGCGGGAACGGCGAGGTCGGCGAGGTCATTACGAACAACGCGCGTGTTTTCCGGAATGTACCGCTTAAGATTCCGCATAAGGGCACGACGGTGCTGCGAGGCGAGGCGGTCATCCGCTATTCGGATTTCGAGCGTATCAACCGGGAGATCGACGACGAGGCGGCCCGCTACAAGAATCCGCGCAATCTCTGCAGCGGCTCCGTGCGGCAGCTCAATAACGAGATCACCGCGCAGCGCTGCGTCTATTTCTACGCCTTCGCGCTCGTGCGCGCGGACGGCGTCGATTTTGAAAATTCCAGGGAAAGGCAGTTTCTCTGGATGAAGGAGCAGGGCTTCGACGTGGTGGAATACAAAAAAGTGACCGGCTCTCAGGTGCCGGACGCGGTGCGCGCCTTCTCTGAAGCGATCGCGCAGAATGATTTTCCTTCGGACGGGCTGGTCAGCGTCTATGAGGATATCGCCTATGGTCAGTCGCTTGGCCGCACGGCGAAATTTCCGCGCGATTCCTATGCTTTCAAGTGGCAGGACGAGCAGCGCGAGACAAAGCTCATCGAAATCGAGTGGAGCCCCTCGCGCACCGGCCTCATCAATCCGGTCGCGGTTTTTGAACCGGTGGAGCTTGAAGGGACGACGGTCAGCCGCGCGTCGGTGCACAATGTCAGCATCCTGAAGGCGCTGCGCCTCGGCATCGGCGACGAGATCACCGTTTACAAGGCCAATATGATCATTCCCCAGATCGCGGAGAATCGGACCGGCAGCGGAAACGCGCCGATTCCGGAGCGCTGTCCGGTCTGCGGTGGTCCCACCAGGATCGAGGACACGGGCGGCGTGGAGTCGCTCTACTGTACGAATCCGGACTGCCAGGCGAAGAAGATCAAGGCCTTCACGCTCTTTGTGAGCCGCGACGCCATGAACATCGACGGACTTTCCGAGATGACGCTCGAAAAGCTGATCGGAAAGGGTTTCATCCATGAGTATGCGGACCTGTTCCATCTGGACCGCCACCGCGATGAGATCGTGGAGATGGAGGGCTTCGGAGAGAAATCCTACGAGAATCTGATCGGGAGCGCCGGGAAGGCGCGCCGCACGACGCTGGCCCGCGTGATTTACAGTCTGGGTATTCCGAATATCGGTCTTGCAAACGCGAAGCTGCTCTGTCGGGAGTATCAGGACGATCTCGAACGCCTGCGGGGTGCGACGGCGGAGGAACTGAGCGAAATTCCCGGTATCGGAGGCGTGATCGGTGCGGCCGTGGTGGAGTATTTCCGTGACGCGGAGCATAACCGCTGGCTTGATGATCTCCTGGACGAGCTTTCCCTCTACCGTGAGGAGACAGACGAGAGCGCGCAGACGCTCGCCGGAAAGGTCTTTGTGATTACCGGAAGCCTCACGCATTTTCCAAACAGAAACGCCCTCAAGGATCTGATCGAGTCGAAGGGCGGAAAGGTGACCGGAAGTGTGACTTCGAAGACCAGTTTTCTTATTAACAACAACGTCCATTCGGCTTCTTCGAAAAATAAAAAGGCGAAGGAGCTCGGCGTTGAAATCATATCGGAACAGGATTTCCTGGATCGTTATACACAGAATGAGGAGGAAAAAACATCATGAATCTGGAAGCTGTTATCGCAACCCTTTGGCCAAAGCTTCTCTCGGCAGGTATGTCGGTTGTCTGGGCGTTGGTTTGTATCTTCATTGGCATCAAGGCGATCAAGTATCTGAGGAAGTTCCTGAGCGGCGTGCTGGAACGTGCACAGATCGATACCGGCGTCGTTCAGTTCCTGGACGGCTTCGTAAAGATTGCGGCCTATGTTATCCTGGCGCTTGTCATCCTGGCACATTTCGGCGTGCAGACGACCTCCTTTATCACGATCCTCGGCACCGCGGGCGTGGCGGTCGGCCTGTCCTTGCAGGGCAGCCTTTCGAATTTCGCGGGCGGCATTCTGATTCTGGTGCTGAAGCCCTTCAAGGTCGGCGATTTTGTCTCGGCGAGCAGCTGCGAGGGAACAGTGGTGGAGATTTCGCTCTTTGCCACGACCTTACATACGGTGGACAACCGCAACGTGATCCTGCCGAACGGCACGCTGGCCAACGGTACGATTGTCAATTATTCGGCCAATGAGACGCGGCGCGTCGACATGAGCGTCAGTGTGGCATATGGTTCCGACCTTAAAAAGGCGCAGCGGGTGATTCACGAGATTCTCGACAACGACGAGCGGATTCTGAAGGAGCCGGCCTGCGTGGTGGCGGTCGATGAGCTCGGCGACAGCGGCATCACGATTCTGATCCGTCCCTGGGTGCTGTCGGGCGATTACTGGGATGTCAAGTGGAGCGTGCTGGAGACGGTGCATAACCGTTTTGCAGAGGAACAGATCGAGATTCCGTTCCCGCAGATGACGGTGCATCTGGAAAATGGTGAATCGTAACATTTTAAGAAAGATTTAACAGAAAGTTTACGCGGTAAGAGGTATACTGTAGTTGAATGGAGTACGCGTATACATGAGAAAACTGCTGAAAATTTTTACAAGTCGCGTGGTGCTGGTCGGTCTGGCGATTATCGTACAGGGGCTCTGGCTGCTGGTCTTTTTCGCCTATCTGGGAACCTATTCGATTTACATCAATATTTTCTTCCGCGTGCTGAGCATCCTGATTCTGCTCTACCTGATTCGCAAGGATGAGAATTCCGCATACAAGATCGTGTGGATTATTCTGATCATGGCGGTGCCGCTGCTGGGCGGCATCCTGTATCTGATGATCGGAAATAAAAGGCCGAGCAGAAGACTGGCAAGGAGGCTGGCGAAGGTCAAGGACGGTATGCGGGAAACGATGTCGCAAAATGAAGAGATTCTGGAGGAGATCCGTAAGACGGATCCGCAGACTGCCGGGGGACTTGACTACATCGGAAAATATGGCGGTTACCCGGTGTGGAAGAATACGTCTGTGAAGTATTACCGGGTCGGCGAGGAGATGTTCGCCGACATGCTCGAGGATATCCGGAATGCGAAGCACTATATTTTCCTGGAATATTACATCATTGCCGAGGGCGTGATGTGGGATATGATTCTGGAGCTTCTGCTGCGCAAGGTGAAGGAGGGCGTCGATGTCCGTCTGATCTACGACGATGTGGGCTGCGTGTCGCTGCTGCCGGTCCGCTATGCGCAGAAGCTCGAGGAGATGGGTATTCAGTGTATGGCTTTCAACCGTTTTATCCCCTTCTTCTCGGTCGTCATGAACAATCGTGATCACCGCAAGATACTGGTGGTCGACGGCTATACGGCCTACAACGGCGGCATTAATCTTGCGGATGAGTATATCAACCAGAAAATGCGTTTCGGCCACTGGAAGGATACGGCGGTGCGGCTGCACGGCGAGGCGGCCTTTAACTTCACGATGATGTTTCTGGAGATCTGGAACGGATTCCGCACGCCGGAGACGGATTTCGAGCAGTTCCGGCCGCACCGCTGGCACCCGGAGCCCTTCGAGGACGATGGTTATGTCGTGCCCTACGGTGATACGCCGCTCGATAATGAGGCGCTCGGTGAGAATGTCTATATCAACATTCTGAACCAGGCGAAGGATTATGTCTATATCGCAACGCCCTACCTGCTGGTCAGTGATGAGATGGAGAGCGCGCTCTGTCTGGCCGCGAAGCGCGGCGTCGACGTGCGGATCCAGATGCCTGGTATTCCGGACAAGAAGCTGGTGTTCTCCATGGCGAAGACCTATTATCCGTCTCTTCTGAATGCCGGTGTGAAGATTTATGAATATACGCCCGGCTTTGTACATGCGAAATCCTTTGTGTGTGACGACCGGATTGCCACGGTCGGCACGATCAACCTGGATTACCGTAGCCTGTACCTGCACTTTGAATGTGGAACCTTCCTCTACCGCTGCAGCGCGGTGATGGATGTGAAGCGTGATTTTGAGGACTGCTTTGCGAAGAGCCGCGAGGTGTCGCTCGCGGACTGCCGTGAGGGGCTCGTCGGCGGGATTATCAATTCCGCGCTGCGTGTGGTCGCCCCTCTGATGTAAAGGATGGAAGAATATGAATGTACTGTTTTTTTTGACGCCGAAGAGCGAGGTTTCCTACCTGCGCAATGACTGGACGCTTCGGCAGGCGATAGAGAAGCTTGAGAGGAGCGGCTATACGGGAATTCCCATGATCGACCGGGAGGGCCACTATGTCGGCACGGTGACGGAGGGCGACATCCTCTGGACGCTGAAGAAGCATTATGGCATGAATCTGAAGGAGGCGGAGAATATCTCCATCTCCAGTATCGAACGCCGTGTTCCGGCAAAACCGGTATCCATCGACGCGTCGATGGAGGATCTGGTACAGCTGGCTCTGAATCAGAATTTTGTGCCGGTGATCGATGACAAAAATATCTTTATCGGGATTGTGACGCGGAAGGATATCATCCGTTTCTGCTACGAAAGCTACGTACAGAAGGAGAAAGCAAAATAAAAATATCCGTTGACATCTTTTCCAGACGTGTTAAAATGTATCTGATCTGGATTGTATACGATAATACAAAACACGGAGGATGAAAAAGAAGACAGCATGAATGAGGGACACAGGGAGAGCCGCGACCGTTATTCACTGCGCGGCAGAGTGTTTGAGAGTATCCGGGAGGATATTCTGAATGGAAGGTATGAGCAGGATACGGAGCTCAAGGAGGCGACGATCGGCGCGGAACTCGGCGTGAGCAGGACGCCGGTACGGGAGGCGCTGCGGCAGCTTGAGCTGGAGGGGCTGGTCACGATCATTCCGAATCGCGGCGCGCATGTGAATCGCATCACGGCGAAGGATGTGGAGGATATCTACGTGATCCGTTCCATGCTGGAGGGACTCTGCGCGAGATGGGCGACGGAGCATATCACGCAGGAACAGCTGGAAAATATGGAGGAGACCCTGTGTCTCTCCGAGTACCATACCGGAAAAAAGAATTTTGAGAAGCTCTATGAGCTGGACAGCCAGTTCCATGAGCAGCTCTATGAGGCCGGCGGCAGCAGGATTCTGAATCATGTGCTGTCGGATTTTCATGATTATGTGAAGCGGGCGAGAAAGGCTTCGATTTCCGCGGAGGACCGCTCCATTCATTCGACGGAGGAACATCGGGCGATCTTCGAGGCGATCCGGGAGAAGGATGCAGACCGCGCAGAGGAGCTGGCCAGGGAGCATGTGAAGCATACAATTGAAAACATTGAGGCCCACGGGCTGGAGAAGCTTATGTAGGAGGACAGGTTTCATGGATAAAATCAGGATGACGACGCCGCTGGTAGAGATGGACGGGGATGAGATGACCCGGATTCTCTGGCAGATGATCAAGGACGAGCTGTTGCTTCCTTTTGTAGATTTGAAGACAGAGTATTATGATCTTGGCCTGAAAAAGCGCGACGAGACTGACGATCAGATTACGGTCGACGCGGCGGAGGCAACGAAGAAATATGGCGTCGCCGTGAAGTGCGCGACGATCACGCCGAACGCCGCCCGCGTGAAGGAATACGGCCTGAAGGAGATGTGGAAGAGTCCGAACGGGACGATCCGTGCGATCCTGGACGGGACGGTCTTTCGTGCGCCGATCATTGTGAAGGGGATCGAGCCCTATGTGAAGACCTGGAAGAAGCCGATCACGCTCGCGAGACACGCCTATGGGGATGTATATAAAGCCTCAGAAATGCAGATTCCGGGCGCACGCAAGGTCGAGCTCGTCTATACGGCGGAAAATGGAAAGCA
>JAJBTX010000119.1:0-12595 GCA_020860645.1 Lachnospiraceae bacterium
AAGACTAAAATCCACTTTGCCCCCTTCAAAGTGGAAGTAAACTTTTCACTTCAGCCGTATCAAATAGTTGCCTCTGAATTTGCATTTTAAAAGGAATCTTGATACAATACGAAAAGTGATGTAAGGCATATTGATATAAGGAGTGTTTACCATGAAATCATCGAATGATCTGCGCACGTCGCTGCGCGCGATTGACCATAAAGGATATCCGGCTTACAAGTCGCTGGCAGGTGCTTATCAGTTTGGAAATTATATGTTGTCCATTGATCATGTCCAGGGCGATCCCTTTGCGTCCCCTTCCGCGCTACATGTGGAAATTCTTCACAAGAACGCCGGTTTTCCCGCGGCATATTATGAGAAGGACTGCTCGCGTATCGCGCTGCAGGACTATCTGACCAGAAAATTCGCCGCGCAGTTCGAGGAATTCAATTTTAAGGCCAAGGGTTTCGGGAAAAGTGGACTGCTCTCCATCTCCCACTGCGGCCAGGAGGTTCTGGAACGCAGCGCCTGCGAAATCTGTGCCGATCGTATCATCGCGCGCTTTCACGTCGGCTTCCCTGCCTTTGGACGCACGATTAACGCCGGAGAGCTGGAACGGATACTCTTCGACTTCCTGCCCCGCTGTGTGGAAGGAAGCTTTTTCTATCGAAAGCTCAACGCGAAGAAGGTGGAGGCCGCAGTATTTCTGGCGGAGGATCAGGATGCTCTGCGGCAGCTTCTGAAGGATCATCATCTTGTGGCTTTTGTGGCAAACGGCGCCGTGCTTCCGAGGAAAAGCGGTGTCTCCGATCTGCCGATGAAGGACAGCGTTCCTTTCCTCTCTCCCGCTTCCATGGAGCGAAGCTTTCAGCTTCCACATCGCGGGATGATCACCGGTATGGCGATTCCGCAGGGCATCACGCTGATCGTGGGCGGCGGCTATCATGGAAAATCCACGCTGCTCGAAGCGCTGCAGACCGGCGTCTATAATCATATTGCCGGGGATGGCCGGGAGTTTGTCATCACGGACGACACGGCGGTGAAGCTGCGGGCTGAGGACGGACGCTCGATCCGGAATGTGGATATTTCCATGTTCATCAATGATCTTCCAAATAAGAAGGACACACGCTTCTTCTCTACTCCGGACGCCAGCGGCAGCACTTCCCAAGCGGCAGGTGTGATTGAAAGTATGGAAGCCGGTTCCCGTCTGTTTTTGATCGATGAGGACACTTCCGCTACAAACTTTATGCTGCGTGACGATTTCATGCAGCAGGTGATCAGCCGGGAGAAGGAACCGATCACCCCCTTCCTGGAGCGTGCGCGTGATCTCTATGAAAAGGCGGGAATCTCTACCATCCTTGTGGCAGGAAGTTCCGGGGCGTTCTTCTATATTGCGGACAAGATCCTGCAGATGGACTGCTACCATCCGGTAGACATCACTGACCGGGTGAAGGGCATGTGCGCGGACCACAAAGCGCCGCGCACGCAGGCTCCTGATTTTCAGATTCCGTCCGGCAGCCGGACTCTTCCGCCTTTCAGCAGAAAAGCAGTCCGGTCAGATCGGCGCGGCGGCAGACCCGGGAACGACGCGCGCCATGAGCATATGAAGGTAAAAACATACGGGAAAGATTCCTTTTCACTGGATAAAGAGACGGTCGACCTGCGCTATGTAGAACAGCTTGCAGACGCCGAACAGACGAACGCGCTGGCACATCTGCTATGTTACAGTCTGGAACAGCTGTCTGATGGGAAAAAGACCGTACAGCAGACAGTGCAGCTGCTTACAGACCTGCTTGATCAAAAAGGCTGGGAGGCATTCAGCGGCTCCTATGTGCCCTGTGGTCTGGCCAGACCCAGAGTCCAGGAACTGTACGCCTGTCTGAATCGTTTCCGTGGATAGATACAAGCCATACGCCATCACACAGCATATTGCCATATATCTGAAACTCGATGGTTCTGGGAGACTTCGGTTTAAAGATAAAGATAAGGTACAGCGGACGGGATCTCCTGCCCGCTGTTATTTTATCTCCGATGAATAATAGGGTACGATCAGATTCTGACCGGACACAATACTGCTGTCTCCCATATGATTGAGCGACATGACTTCGCTGATATAATCACTCCTGCTCGCATAATGCGCCGCATCCATATAAGTATCGGCGATCGACCACAGGGTATCGCCCTTTTCAATCTCAATGCTGGTATAATACTTGTATTCATCCTGCGCTGCGGGCTCCTGCGCACGGGTCAAAAGTGTCCCGAATCCAACGCCAACAGCAAAAATCAGAACCAATGTGGCGACAAGCAGTACGATCATTCTCCTTCTCTCCCGCTTCTGCTGCCGGATCGCCCTGTCTCTGCGGCTCTTTCTGTAAGATTCTCTCTCCGCTGCTCCTGCTGCGTACATGCTGTATCACCTCCTGGCAAACATCTGTTCCGAACATTTGTTCTTGTATTTGCATATTAGCACCAGAACAAATGTTTGTCAATAGGAAAATCGAAAATTTGTTCGATTTTTACGTATATTTTCAGTTGTGGAAATATCTGATTATATATGGTAAGATAGATCGATGGAAACACGATGAGAAATGCCTGGTAAACGGATCATAAGTATGAGAGAAATCGCTGAAATCATTCTGAAAAAGATTCAAACGATACAGATGGAGCGGGAACGGGTGCTTGTCGCGATCGACGGCCGATGCGGTTCCGGCAAAACAACGCTTGCAGCGCTCTTGCAGGATGAATTATCCTGTGAACTGATTCACATGGACGACTTTTATCTGAGGCCGGAGCAGCGTACTGCGCAGCGGCTGGCGGAGCCCGGGGGAAACGTAGATTATGAGCGCTTCCTTGCGGAGGTACTGCAGCCGCTTCGCGCGGGACAGCCCTTCTGTTACCGCCCTTTTGACTGCTCTGTCTGGGATTTTAAGGAGGCAATCGCTGTGACGCCGGGCGCAGTGACGCTTGTGGACGGCTCCTACTCCTGCACTCCGAAATTGTATACCTGTTATGATCTGCGAATTTTTCTGACGCTGGATCAGGAGGAGCAGAGCCGACGCATTCTTCTGCGCGGCGGGGCGGAAAAGGCCGCGCAGTTTCGCGAGCGTTGGATCCCGCTTGAGGAGCTCTACTTCTCTTCTGTTCCGGTCGCGGAGCGCTGTGAGCTGTATTTTGACACGACGGACGCGGGCTTTCCACTGTGAAACGATAGCAGTGTCATATGTCACTCGTTTCCATTCACCGATATTCTGTGTCAGTTCAGCTACCTGCGTCTTCAGGAAAAATGTTCGTTTAACATGAACCGGATCAAAGCGAAAACACGTGGTCTGCTTGTTCTGAACGGTTAGCATTTCACATGCACACAAAAAATCGCTGTCTGAAAAACAGCAGATGGGAGATATCTATGAAAACATTATATCTGGAATGTTTCTCCGGCATCAGCGGAGATATGACGGTCGGAGCGCTGCTCGACCTCGGCGCCGACGAGGCCCTGCTGCGGAAGACGCTTGCTAGTCTTCCCGTTCAGGGATTTGAGGTCAAAATCAGTCGGGTTAAAAAGTCCGGCCTCGACGCCTGCGACTTTGACGTGATACTTGACTCGGAGCATGAAAATCACGATCACGACATGGCTTATCTGTACGGCGCTTCGCGGGAACATTCCCATAACTATGAGGACGAGTATCATTCCCATGATAATGAACGTAATCACGATGGTCATGAACACAGCCACAACTCTTGTGGACACAGTAACGATGGTCATGAGCACAGCCACAGCGTTCATGAACACGACCACGGTGACTACAGTCACCATACCCATGAGCATCGCGGTCTGGCGGATATCATGCATATTCTGGACCATGCGCAGCTCACGGACCGCGCAGCAGCGATCGCGAAAAGGATTTTCACGATCCTCGGCGAAGCCGAGGCGAAGGCGCACGGCACGACGCTCGAAAAGGTGCACTTCCATGAGGTCGGCGCGGTCGATTCGATCGTGGACATCGTATCCGCCGCGGTCTGCCTCGACAGTCTGGATGTGCAGGAGGTCATCGTACCTGTACTCTACGAGGGCTGCGGCACGGTGCGCTGCCAGCACGGCGTGCTGCCCGTGCCGGTTCCGGCGGTCAGCAATATTGCGGCGGCTCAGCACCTGAAGCTCCACATCACCGGCCTGCCCGGTGAGTTTGTAACGCCCACCGGCGCGGCGATCGCGGCGGCGGTACGGACGTCCGATACCCTGCCGGAGCAGTTCACGATCGAGCGTATCGGACTTGGCGCCGGCAAGCGCAGCTACGGGGGAGCGTCCGGACTGCTGCGCGCCATGCTTATCTCAAAATCCTGACCGGCCTCCTGCCCCTCAAGTCCCTTGCGTTACCATATCCGCCGCGAACAGCGCCGCGCCCAGCGCGCCGCAGAGCTGCGACCTTTCGCTGATCACGAGCCTGGTGCCGAGGCGCTCCTCGAGCGTTTTCACCAGGCCGCGGTTCCGGGCCACCCCGCCGGTCATCATATATTTTTCCTCACCGCCCACGCGCTTCACGAGCGAGGCCGTCTTCGCCGCGACCGCCTTGTTGAGCCCGTGAACGATATCGTCCGTCGATTTGTTCTGCGCCACGAGCGAGACGATCTCCGACTCCGCGAAGACCGTGCACATGCTCGAGATCGTGATATCTTCCTTATAAGTAAGCCCGACCCCGCTCAGCTCGTCGAGGCTCATCTCCATCGTCCACGCCATCATTTCCAGAAAGCGTCCCGTCCCGGCAGCACATTTATCATTCATGACAAAATTTTTGACCGAACCGTCCTCCCCGAGACGAATCACCTTGCTGTCCTGTCCGCCGATGTCAATGACCGTGCGCACCTCCGGATCAAGGAAATGCGCGCCTCTCGCGTGGCAGGTGATCTCCGTGATGCTCCGGTCTCCGACCTCGATCGCAGAGCGTCCGTAGCCGGTCGTCACGACCGAGTCAATATCCTCCCTCGAAAGAGAAACCTCCTTCAGCGCTTCCTCGAGCGCCCGCTCCGCGCCGAGTGCCGCGCCCGCTCCGGTCGGCATGATGACCTCCGCGACAATCTCCAGATTTCGATCCAGAATAACCACGTCCGTGCTCGTGGAACCGCTGTCGATTCCGGCAAAATACCCTTTTCCCATGCTCTTCTCCTTCTTCTCTCCCATCTCCGGCGCCAGACTCTCGGCGAAGGCCTCCAGCCGCGTCGAAAGCTGTCCGCTGCTCTGCAGCGTGTAGTCCGACTCAATCTTCAGCAGCGGCACATCCGTGTGGTTTTTGATATCCGCGTACTCAAAGCTGTAGAAATCACAGAATTTGACGGTGTGATAGATAATACCGCGCAGCGAGGGATCCTGGTAGAGCTGCTTGCGCCCCGTACTGTCCAGCATCCGCATACAGGGCAGCTGAGTGAGCAGTTCTCCCGCGTACCAGTCCATGAGTTCATCGAAATCGAGCTCCCGCGGCAGCTCTCCCGCCCCGACGGAGCGATTATTCACACAGGATTCATTGACGACAGGCAGCGGCATCGCGCGCTCCGTCATACGGAAGAGCTCCTCTCCCATCCGCGCGCCGAGCACGGCCAGATGCGGCTCGCTCATGCGCTTCTTCGGCGCGAAAGCCCGGAAAAAGGCTTCCTTATCAAATGAAGTCCCGCGGTACGCGCCGTAAGCCACGGCCAGCTCCTTCAGCTGCGCGGCGACGCGCTCCCGGCTGCACGAACCCTCGTCGAAATGCAGCATGTCGATCATATAGAGGAAATCCATCTGTCCGGTGTCTTCCAGGATGTCGTAGACGCTCCGGATGGTGTCGCAGCAGTTGACCAGGACGAGCTCTCTGATCCCTCCCGCGAGCACCTGTTCCAGCACCGCCTTGCCAAAGCCACAGAGATTCGGGTGCGCGATCTGCTCCGCGCGCTCGAAGCCCTCCGGCATATGGTTCAGATTTTCGCACTCGCCTCCGAACGCGGCGAGCAGCTCGACCGGCGTATATTTGCAGATATAATAAGTCTTATTCATCGGCTTTTTCCTCCAGCATCTCGAGAAATGCTTCCAGCCTCGTAGCGGTCTGTCCCTCGCCGCCGTGGCTGCGGTCGCAGCCGTCCCCGTCCAGGATCAGAAGCGGCAGGCCGTTCTCCTCGAATCGCTTCTTCGCGAGCCGCGAGCCGCCGAGCGTATGCTTGCAGCCCCAGTGATTGAACCAGACGACGCCGTCCGCGCCCGCCTGCCTGGCGTGCTTCAGACCCATCTCGATCCGGCGGGAATTATCCCCGCTCAGGGCATGGTAGACAAGCCGCATGGCCATATCCTCATAAGGGTCGTCCGCGTGCTGCGCGACATCGATCGTCTGCGCGAATTCACAGCCCACGATCTGCACATTTTCCTTCAGGCTGAGCGCGTCACGCACGGCCTGCGACCAGAAGGGAATCGTGTGCATCCAGTAGATGCGCGTCCCCTTCGCGGGCGGCGCACTCTCCAGATCCTTTAAAAGCATTTCCGCGTAGCGCTCCTCCTCCTTCGTGCCGAGCAGCACAAGGCTCGTCATGCCGCCATAGAGCGGAGTGACAAGGTCGGAGGGAACATATTTATCCGCGCGCTCTGTCTGGTAATGATCAAGAAGATCGAGCGTGCGCCTGCTGCGCGCTACTCTCTCTCGGAGCGCGTCCTCAGAGATCCGCTTTCCCGTATGCTTTTCTACAAAAGATTTCATATGGCGAAGCTGGTCCGCCACATAGCGCACATTTTCCCGGTTCTGTTTTGTGGGGACATCGATCACGAAGGAAGGAACCTGATAAAACTCCGCCAGATGGCGGAAGGTCAGCAGGTTCGCATCGCAGGCGAGGTTGGTATAGACGATGCAGCGCGGCTTCGGGAGAAGCCCGGTCTGTGCCGCGCCGATAAAGGTCTTGTGATAGCTGCAGAGCGTCTCGGAGATGCCGCTGTCCTCCGCGTTCTGCAGGAAAAGCCGCTCCGCGCGCGAGGCGGAAATATAACAGGAAAAAGCCTCCACATTGTAGGGGTGAAGGCCAGCCTCGTGCAGCAGCTCGCAGGGCGTGAAGACGCTGACCATGACGGAATTCTCCGGGTCTTTCAACGGCGCAAGCATCGTGTCCATCATGAGCTGCGCCAGGTACTGATCCGCCGGGTACAGCCGTCTGTCCGGCTGATAGCGGAATTTCAGATTCTGCGCGCTCCAGCCAAAAGTAAGAAGGCGGCGTGCCCGCTCAGGCGAGCCGCCGCTCCATTTTTCAATATATTTTCCAAAGGTTTCGGTAATATCCAAACTGTCCACCCACTCTCCTGTCTTTCAAACGCTACTATTGTAGCAGAAAGCGGACGGGGGTTCAAGCCTATTCTACATCCTGCAGCGCCGCGAGATCCTCCTCGCCCGTGCGAACCTTGACGACCTTGTCCACGCTGTAAACGAAGATCTTGCCGTCGCCGATGTGTCCGGTGTAGAGTGCCTTCTTGGCGGCCTCGATCACCGTGTCGACCGGAATATTTCCGACAATGACCTCAACCTTCACCTTCGGCAGCAGTGTCGCGTCGATCTCAACACCGCGATAGCGCTCTCCCGCGCCCTTCTGCACGCCGCAGCCCATGACCTGCGTCACCGTCATACCGGTCACGCCGATGTCGTTCATGGCCTTCCGCAGCACGTCATAGCGGGACAGGCGCGCGATAATCGACACCTTGTAAATGCCGTTCGCGGAGACCGGAGCCTGCACGACCTTGACCGCGGCGTCCTTCTGCGCCTCGGAAGCCGTCACGTAGTCGTCACTGCCAAGAAGCGTATTCTCGTTGACCTCCATCGTCATGGTGTTCGAGATATCCATGATGCTGAAGCCCGCGTAGGCAGACGGCAGACCATGCTCGGTCGCGTCGAGGCCAATGATCTCCTCCTGCTCAGAGACGCGCAGCCCGAAGATCGCCTTAATGACCAGGAAGGTGATTGTGATGGTCACAGCTGTCCAGGCAGCCACCGCCGCAAAGCCGAGCAGCTGAATTCCCAGAAGGGAGAATCCGCCGCCATAGAACAGGCCGACCAGCGTATCATTCCCCGGTGCGCTCGTGGTCGCGAAGAGGCCGACCGCGATCGTTCCCCAGATACCGTTCAGGCAGTGAACCGCCACCGCGCCGACCGGATCGTCAATATGTAATACATTGTCAAGCAGCCATACGCCAAATACAACCAGAAGACCGGCCACCGCGCCGATGGCGAGCGCGCCAAAGCAGTCCGTCACATCGCAGGGAGCGGTGATCGCCACCAGGCCCGCGAGGGAAGCATTGAGGCACATCGAGACATCGGGTTTCCCATATTTCAGCCAGGTAAAGATCATGCAGACGACGGTCGCCGTGGCCGGAGCCACCGTGGTGGTCAGGAAGATCGAACCGAGCTGCTCCACAGAGGTCGCCGCCGCGCCGTTGAATCCGTACCAGCCGAGCCACAGGATAAAGCAGCCCAGGCAGCCAATCGCGAGGTTGTGGCCGGGGAAGGCGTTGACCTTCACGACCTTACCGGATTTATCTCTCTCAAATTTCCCGATTCTGGGTCCGAGCAGCTTCGCGCCGATCAGAGCGCTGATGCCTCCGACCATGTGAATCGCGCAGGAACCGGCGAAATCGTGGAAGCCGATCTGCGCGAGCCAGCCGCCGCCCCAGATCCAGTGCGCCTCGATCGGATAGATCAGTGCGGAGATCACAGCGGAATAAATGCAGTAGGATAAGAACTTTGTCCGCTCCGCCATGGCTCCGGAGACGATCGTCGCGGTCGTCGCGCAGAAAACCAGGTTGAACACGAAGTTGGACCAGTCAAAATCGGCGTAAGCCGTAAAGATGTCAAAGCCCGGTTTGCCGATGAATCCCATCACATCCTCGCCAAGCAGCAGGCCAAAACCGATCAGGATAAACATGATCGTGCCGATGCAGAAATCCATCAGGTTCTTCATCAGGATATTACCGGTATTCTTCGCGCGGGTGAAGCCTGCCTCCACCATCGCAAAACCGGCCTGCATCCAGAAAACAAGGGCTGCGCCAATCAGAAACCAGACGCTGAATACCTGTCCGTTAACCGCGCTTAAGATTTCTTCTGTCATAACAATTTCCTCCTCATTCTTTCATAGAGCCAAGCGATTTCTTTTTTGGGCCCTCCATCCGGAAGATGGAAAAAGAAAAAGGCGCCGGATACAATCCAGCGCCTTCGCTATGGTCTATATTTTAGATTTTCAGGTCAAATTTGTCAATGAACGAAAAAACCAAACATATTTTCGCAGGTTATAAAAATTTCGTGAATTTTTCATAAGATTTTCTGATTGCTTTTAGCGGAAAATCATGCTATACTCTTAGCCATGGGGCATTAGCGCAGCTGGGAGCGCGCCACAATGGCATTGTGGAGGCCACGGGTTCGAATCCCGTATGCTCCACTTAAAAAGTCCGGATTTCCGGACTTTTTTTATTGTCCGTACGGATCTGTCCACTCCGTATCCACATGCGGACGGCTGTACCTCTGCTCCGTTATCTCCCGGTAGAACGCGGCTCTTGCAGCCTCCTGATACGGGCCGACCCAGAGGGAGGCAACGCCAAAGGTGAGGTTCGATAAGAGAATCCACCAGATGAAGCTGACATCCAGCGTGAACAGCTTCCATTTATTGCCGCGCATCAGGCGCTTGGACTCCGAGATCGCCTCCATCATGGAGAGGTCGTAGTTCTCCGCGAGAATATAGGGCGTCATCGCGTAGCGGTAGCTGGCGATGATACCGGGGATGATAAAGAGCAGAGACCAGAGCAGAATCATCATGCCGCGGAAGAACTGCATGCAGAAGCCCTCCCATTTGCGGTTGATATGGCTGAAGAGATCGCTGAAGCGCGGATCCCTGTCATCCGCAAGATTCAAGTTGAACTGCGCGTAGCCGAGGGTCACCGCGCCGCCGATGACCAGCACGATCAGCAGATAGATGCAGAGCACAATGAGAATGCCGGTCAGCGCGGGCAGGATCGACTGGAACAGATCGCTCTCCAGAAACTCCTGCACCTGCAGCGTGAGCGTATCGTACTCCGTGTCGCTGAGGGCCGCCGCATCGTCGCCGTAGGAGGTCAGATCAAAGCTCAGGTTATTTCGGATCGACGCGCCCAGCAGCCCGGCCACGAGTCCCGTGCCGACGCCGAGCTTCCAGCGACCCCGCAGATTTTCCTTTGCAATTATTTTATAATCTCTCGATAAAAGCATCTCATTATCTCCTGTAAAATTGATGATGTCCATTGACGAGGATATTGTAGCATTAAGCGCCGTATTCTTCAAGACGTTTCATTTGTGGTAGGGCTCATGGTTCCGGATGCGGTAACTCCGGTAAATCTGCTCCAGCAAAATCACGCGCATGAGCTGGTGCGGAAAGGTCAGCCGCGAGAAGCTGAGGCGATAATCCGCGCGCGCGAGCACCGCCTTCGAGAGTCCCAGGGAACCGCCTATGACGAAGATCATCTGACTGACGCCGTCCACGTTCCAGCGCTCCATCTGCCGCGCGAATTCCACAGAATCCGGCGCCTGTCCGTCGATCGCGAGCGCGATCACATACGCGCCCTCCGGGATTTTCCGGAGAATGCGCTCCCCTTCCCTCTCCCGGATCTGCGTCTCCTCCGCCTCCGAGGCGCTGTCCGGCGTCCGCTCATCGGGCAGCTCGACAATCTCCAGCTTACAGTAGTGGCTAAGGCGCTTCGCGTACTCTGCCACCGCGTCCGCGAGATATTTTTCTTTGATTTTGCCGACCGCAACGACCTTTATTTTCATACAGGCTCTCCGGATTCTGTCATATTTTGATTGATTATACCACAAAAAACTCTTATAATAAACACAAACGTGAAAAGGAGGGACTGACAATGCCATGGTGTCCTGTCTGTAAGAGTGAATATGTGGAGGGGAAAACGCACTGCCCGGACTGCGATGTGGATCTGGTGGACGAGCTGCCGCCGGAGCAGCCGGAGAAAGAGGAGGTTCCCACGCTGAGTGCGGAGGAAGCAGCGGATATCCGCGCACGCCGCGCCGCCGCGTCGCAGGCACGTACCTATACCTCCGCCAGGGAAAAGCAGTCGGAAAACCGTTCCTCCGCCTGGACCTTTCTGATCGTGGGCGGCGTGGGGCTTGTCGTGATCACGCTGGCGCTGCTCGGCGTTGTAAAGCTTCCGCTGAATACCTTCTCTCTCGCCGTGATGGAGGTGATCTTTGTCATCTTCCTGATCATCGCGGCGCTGTCCTTCCGGAAGGTCATGCGACTCATGGACGACATCGCCCGCGAGGATACGCTGGATGAGAAGGTGCAGACCTGGATGCGGGAAAATCTGACGAAGGAGGAGCTGCTCGCAGACGTCGACGCGGACACCACGGAGGAGCTGCAGTACTTTATGGTTTCAGAGGAAATCCGCAGACGGCTCATGCTGCAGTTCCCCGAGATCGAGGATGCCTATGCCGATGAGCTGACGGAGAATTATTACAACGAGCTGTTTTCATAAGGCTCGGACAAAGGCAGAAGAGCAGGCCGTCTATCGCAGTCTGCTCTTCTGTCTTTTTTGTTTCGGTGCGTCTGCCGTCGATGCGTTTGCCGCGACCTGAGCGACGGCCCATGCACCTGCAGACATCGGGAGTACCTCCGATATGGCAGAATTGTCTTCGCCGGTCGTCGCGCAGGAAAGGGCTCTCCGCCGCAATTTTTTCAGCGCAGTTTTTACCGGGGCGCAGAACAGCCAGCGAGGAAATCGCTGGCTGTTTGCTGTCGGAGACCGCTTTCACGGTCTGATCTTTATTGAAAATCATAAGTTATTTTTGATGCTGCCAAAGTTGTCTTTGAGTCGTTTGCAATCGAGAATACCTGCACCCAATATTCAGTATAAACTGTATATCCTTCATCAATTGTTTTCGCCATAAAGCAGGAAAGTCCAGTAGATAGATAATCATAATAGGTGCTTAAAATATTGTTATTGTGCCCCGTAGATCTTTTCCATGAATTAAGGATTGCATTCACATCCATCTCCACGTCTTCTTCACTATCCATATCATCATAATATGCGAATGGTCCCATCATGGCAATGTTTTCTCCAAAGCTGGTGGATTTTCCTGCACTGTTCGGTCTTGTATGTTCCCAAAGATAAGAAGTTTCAAGAGCCCTTAACTCTGTATATGTCTGCAATGCATCGTTAATCGGCAATGCGTCCTTCCCGTTTTCTTCCCGGTACGCATTGATTTTCTCCAGCATCAGGTTCGTCCTTGCTTCATCAAAGTGTCCGACGACTTCCAGCATACTTCCATCCGCAATCTTTATATAGTATGTCTGATCATATTCGTCTTCCGCAAGCGCCTCGATCGTCTCTTTTTCCAGGATGGCACCGCATTCCGTACAATACTTCACCTGCTCGCCTTCCACGCCGACTTCCGCTTCTTTTGTGATGACCCAGTCGCCTTCCGTGTGCCCGGTCGCCGTCCCGTTCACGACGGTGTACCCGTCGCCGCACGCCGAGCAGGTGTACTCGATGTAGCCGTCCTTCATACAGGTCGTCGCCACGGTATTTGTCACCGTGTAGCTGTGCCCCGTCGCCAGGGTCGTCACCGTGTAGCTGTCGCCGCAG
>JAJBTX010000119.1:12695-40779 GCA_020860645.1 Lachnospiraceae bacterium
TCGTCACCGTGTAGCTGTCGCCGCAGCTGCAGGTGTACACGGTCTGCCCGTTCTCTGTACAGGTCGCGGGCGTCGTCTCCTGGCTGTACGCATGGGTGTGCTCCAGCTTCTCGATAACCTTCGTCTCCAGCGTCTTCCCGCACACGGTACAGTACCTGGCTTCCAGACCGGTGGCGTTCTCGGTCGCCGCGGTCACGGTCTGCCACTCGCCCGCCGTATGCTCCGCCAGCGGCAGCGCGTCCGTATAGGTGTCGCCGCACTCCGAGCAGGTGTACTCTACATAACCTGCCACCGTGCAGGTGGAAGCTGCCCGTCCGGTCTCCACGTAGCTGTGCTCATGGGCGATCTCCTTCGTCTCCGTCGCGGAGCAGTTCGCGCATGTGCGGGTCATGGAAGCGC
The DNA here is from genome assembly GCA_020860645.1 of Lachnospiraceae bacterium. Taxonomy (GTDB): domain Bacteria; phylum Bacillota; class Clostridia; order Lachnospirales; family Lachnospiraceae; genus Hominiventricola. The sequence continues at coordinate 13,095 of JAJBTX010000119.1, forward strand.
CGTCCTCCGCGGTCTCCCACTCGCCGTAGCTGTGTCCGGTCGCCGGGATCGTCTCACTCTCCAGGATTTCCCCGCAGGTCTCACAGCGGACGACCTGCAGACCGTCTTCCGTGCAGGTCGCTTCCGTCTCCACAGCCACTTCCCCGGCGGTATGCCCGGTCGCCGGGATTTCCTTCGTCTCCAGGATTTCCCAACAGGTTTGACAATGGGTATAGGCGCTCCCGCTCTCCGTGCAGGTCGCCTCCGTACCCGTAATCCAGTCGGACGCCGTGTGACCCCACGCAGAGAGAATATTCGTATAGCTGTCACCGCAGCCGCTGCAAGTGTAAGTCTCATATCCATCCATTGTGCAGAACGGAAGCCGACTTTCATAGTCGTCATAAGAGTGTACATGTACAATAACTCCAAATATAGTCACCCGCTGGTTGACAATCGCGCCGCATTCTGTGCACCTCTGCACGTCCAAGCCGCTGTTGTTCGCGGTGGCTTCGACCAGCGTCTCCCACTCCTCCCCGGCGGTATGTCCATTCGGCAGGAAGATTTCCTCCTGTGTCAACCCGCAGCTGCACTGCCGGATGATGTATCCGCCCGTCACGCAGGTCGCCTCGACCTGCTCCAGCACCGTGTCGTAGGAGTGGACGTGCTCCAGCTTCTCGATGGTCCGCTGCTGCAGGATGTTTCTGCACACGGAGCAGCGCTCGACCTCGATCCCCTCCGCGGTCTCCGTCGCCGCCTTATACACGATCCACTCCCCGCTCGGCGTGTGCTCCACCGTGTCAGTGTACTCGACCTTCGTGCCGCCGCAGCCGCTGCAGGTATAGACCAGCATCCCCTGCTCCACGCAGGTCGCCTCAACAGTCTCCGTCAGCTCGTAGTTATGATCGCTGCGCGCCAGCTCCTTTGTCTCCAGCGTCTCCCCGCAGAGCGTACACGCCCGGTGCGCGGAGCCCACCGTATCGCAGGAGGCTTCCACGTCGGTGATCCACGCGCCTGCCTCATGCTCCAGTTGCGCGATGCTTTCCTCCTCCAGGACCACCCCGCAGACGGTGCATTCGCGGTGCCGGCTTCCCGCCGCCTGGCAGCTCGCCTCCGCATCCACAATCCAGTCGGAGGCCGTATGACCCGACGCGCTGCCGGACGCCACCTGTTTTTCTCCGCCGCAGACCGTGCAGGTGTAGACATCCGCGCCCGCGCCCGTGCAGCTGGAATCGATGTGGCTGGAATATACATAATTGTGCTCCGTCTTCGCGACGGTCACAGTATAGCTGTCGCTGCACGCCGCGCAGGTGTAGCGGATCTCGCCCTCCTCCGTACAGCTCGCTTCCGTCAGGGTCTCCGCTTCATAAGTATGCCCGGCCGCGGGAATCGCCGCGTAGTAGATGTCTCCGCAGTTCTCACATCTATATTTCATCCGCCCGGCTTCCGTGCAGCCCGCCGCCGTATCGACGGTCGCCGCGTAGTCGTGGCCGGTCGCCGGGATCGTCTCTGTCCTGCTGACCTCGCCGCACGCAGTGCAGCGCATGTAGACGGCCCCCTCCGCCTCGCAGGTTGCCTCGTCCGTATAATAATCAATGTAGCTGTGTCCTGTCGCGGCGACGGTCCCCGTATAGCTCTCGCCGCACGCACAGGTATAGCGAATCTCGCCGTCCGCAGTACAGGACACGGCCGTCAGCACTTCCTCCTCATAGCTGTGGTCGTGGACCCCGCTGATACTGCTGAGGGTTCTGATGCTGATAGTGTAGCTCTCCTTCAGAGAGCCGCTGTACAGCGGCGCCAGACCGCTGACCGTCACGTAAGCTGTCCTGCTGCCCGCAGTCGTACTGGAAAACGCCGTGAGATAGTCCTCGCCCTCCGTGAACTTCGCAAGACCCAGCGCGGTGATCGAGGCTTCGTCCGTGAGCTTCTGCTGCTTCGCCTTCTTCACGGCTGTCTGATCGGTGCTGTAATAGACGGCCACATCCGGCGTCTGGTCGTCCCCGCCGTATAGAACCTGCGTCCCGTCCACCACGATATAGAGCTGCGATGAGGTGAGCTTCGTCTGGTAAACCGGCAGGCTGATGGTCTGCGAACCGGTATAGTCCCCGCCCAGCGCAGTGACGGTCAGCTTCGGCGCGGCGGCTTCGACCTCCGCCCGGCTCGCGTTTCCCTCCAGGTAAGCCTGATAGGTCTCCTGCCAGGTGCGGATCTTCGCCTGCGTCACGTTCTCACAGGAGTAGGTATAGTTCCTGCCCGCCCGCAGCTTCGTCGATCCGTCCTTCACCGTCACCGTCGGCGTGTAGCGATAGCTGTCGTCCCTGTCGGCCTTGTAGGCCAGCGCGACCACCGTCACCGTCACGTTCGCCAGGGATTTGCCGGTGACTGCGTAGGACAGCGTAAATCTGCCGCTGAAATTTCCTTTTCCCTTTACCGTCACCTGCGCCGCGTCCGTCACCGCGCGGTTATTCGTGCAGGCCAGCGTGTAGTCGGTCCCCTCTGTCAGCGTCTGCCCCGCGTACGTGAGGGTGAGGGACGGCTTCGCGCCGCTCGCGCTGTACACCGCGGTGAGCGTCTCCGGGTCTACCATGTCCTCCGTCAGCTCCGCCGCCTCGATGCAGAACATCTTCTTAAAGCTCCCCGTATATTTCGAGCCGGACAGCGCCCGGAAGGTCATGGTCGCCGTCCCCGTCGCTGTATTGTTCTGATATTCTACGCTGTAGTCCTCGCCGCAGACGAGCGCTTCCTCTCCATAGTACAGCGCGACGCCGTCCTGCAGGATCTCCTCGCCCGTGTAGGTCATCTTCGTCTCCAGGCCCTCCACGCGCACGCTCTTCGCCGTTAGCGCGACGCCGGTGATCTTGAACGAGACGGTTTTACTCCCGACATAATCGCCCATGCCGGTGATGATCAGGGAGGCGGTCCCCACGGCGCTGTTCTGCGCGTAGCTGACCGTAAAATCCTTTCCCTCTATAAGATAGGTTTTCCCCATCTTCACCGTGAAGACGTCCGCCGCAGCCGCCTCGGCGCGCAGCTCGTCGTCCAGGTAGTCGGTATAGTATGTCTTCGTCTGCGCGTCATACCAGGCGGAGCAAAGCCGGATCTCCGAGCCGGTGGCGGCTACGCTCCTGCAGTTGCTGCCCAGCGTCACCGTCGCGTTTTTCAGCAGCACCGCGCTGTCCGCCACGCAGACGGTGCGCACGATCGTGCCGTTGTAATTCCCGGTGCCGGTGATGGTCAGCTTCCAGGTGCCGGAACTGCCCGCCGGGATCTTCTGCTCTTCGGTGGGCGCGGCCGTCCCCTCGTCCGCGGCTTCCAGCGCGACGGTATAATCGGTCCCCTCCTTCAGCGTCTTCCCATACTTCAGGGATTTCACCGGGGAAAAGGCCTTTTTCTGGACCGTGCTCTGGTCCGTGTAATTGAGCGTGACGCCGGAGGCGATCTTCTCCCCGTCCCCGATCGCGGCGGGCAGAATATTGAAGTTCACATACAGAACCCCGCTGTAGCTGCCACTCCCCGTGATGCGCACATAGGGAAGATCCGGGTCGAAGCCGTTCGACGTGTCGGTAAGGCTGCCCGCCACGCCGCCGTCGCTGTCCGTCTGGTTCACATTGATATTATTGACATAGGTGACCTTGTAGTCCGTCCCCTTCTTAAGCAGCGTGGAGCCGTCGTAGAGCTCCACTGCCGGGGTCAGCCGCTGCCCGGTGTAGGAACAGTCCGCGATGCGGTTGATGCGCAGCGTCGTGCCGGAGACCTCCACCTCGGTGGACTCCTCCTCGCCGCTTTCCGTGCTTCCACTCGAGGAGACGCTCCCGTCTTCGCTGCTTTCGCTGCTTCCGCTCGAAGAACCGCTCCCGTCTTCGCCGCTTTCGCTGCTGCCGCCGGAGGAGACGTTCTCGTCCTCACCGCTCTCGCTGCTTCCGCTCGAAGAGACGATCTCTCCTTCTACGGTTTCAACGCTCCCGGAGGCGATCAGCTCCTCTCCGGAGGACGCAAAAAAGGAAATCTCCGCCTCCGCGGAAACCTCCTCCGTAATCGATGTACTCGTATCTTCTGTATCTTCTGTCTCTTCTGTCTCTTCTGTCTCTGCATGTGCCGCTGTGAGGGGCATCACACTGTCAAAATAGCCCCCCCGATCACAAGGATGATCGCCAGCGCCGCCGCCATGATTCTGCGATACATATTTCCGCTCCTTCCCGCCTGTCAGAATTTACCGTCTTTCAATGGATTCAGTATAGCAGAAACAGCCGGAATTGTAAATCAGAAAGCGGAAAGCGGCGCCTCTTATCAAAATAAGAGACACCGCTTTCTACACTGTCACAGAACTTATTTATTGCTCAGATATTCGTGGATGCCCTTCGCAGCCGTCTTGCCAGCGCCCATGGCGAGGATGACGGTGGCCGCGCCGGTCACGGCGTCGCCGCCGGCGTAGACGCCCTCTTTTGAGGTCGCGCCGGTCTCCTCCGTCACAACGATGCACTGCCTGCGGTTGATCTCCAGACCCTTCGTCGTCGAGGAGATCAGCGGGTTCGGCGAGGTGCCGAGCGACATGATGACCGTATCACAGTCGATGTCAAACTCAGAGCCGGGAACCTCGACCGGACGGCGTCTGCCGGAGGCGTCGGGCTCGCCGAGCTCCATGCGGATGCACTTCACACCCTTCACCGCGTCGTTCTCATCGACCAGGATCTCCACCGGATTCGTCAGGAGGTCAAAGATGATGCCCTCCTCCTTCGCGTGATGGACTTCCTCCGCACGGGCCGGAAGCTCCTCCTCGCTGCGGCGGTAGACGATGTGCGTCTCCGCGCCGAGACGAAGCGCAGTGCGGGCCGCGTCCATCGCCACGTTGCCGCCGCCCACGACGACGACCTTCTTGCCGTGGACAATCGGCGTATCGTAATCCGGATTGAAGGCTTTCATCAGGTTATTTCTGGTCAGGTACTCGTTTGCGGAGAGCACGCCGCAGGCGGTCTCGCCCGGGATGCCCATGAACTTCGGAAGTCCCGCGCCGGAGCCGATGAACACGGCGTCAAAGCCCTCGTCCTCGATCAGCTCGTCCAGCTTCATGGTCCTGCCGATGATCACATCGGTCTCGATCTCCACGCCGAGCGACTTCACATTCTCGACTTCGGGAGCGACCACACGGTCCTTCGGCAGACGGAACTCCGGAATGCCGTAGACCAGCACGCCGCCCGCCTTATGCAGCGCCTCAAAAATCTTGACCTCGTAGCCGAGCTTCGCGAGATCGCCCGCGCAGGTCAGGCCCGCAGGGCCGGAACCGATGACGGCGACCTTCTTGCCATTTTTCTCGGCGGCCGGGGTCGGCTTGATGCCGTTCTCACGCGCCCAGTCCGCGACGAAGCGCTCGAGCTTGCCGATGGAAATCGGATCGCCCTTCTTTCCGCGGATGCAGACGCCCTCGCACTGGCTCTCCTGCGGGCAGACACGGCCGCAGACTGCCGGGAGCGAGGAAGACTCGCTGATGATATGGAACGCGTCCTCAAAGCGCTCCTCCTTGACCGCGGCGATGAATCCAGGGATGTTGATCGCTACCGGGCATCCCTCCATACACTTCGCCTTCTTGCAGCCAAGACAGCGATGTGCCTCTTCTACTGCCTCTTCCTTATTATAGCCATAGCAGACCTCCTCGAAGTTCGTCGCGCGAACCTTCGGCTGCTGCTCTCTTACCGGTACTCTTGTCAATCCTTCCGCCATTATTTGTCACCTCCGCATAATCCGCATCCGCCGTGATGGGTCTCGCCCTCCTGGTATTTCAGAAGCCTGCGGCCTTCCTCTGTCTTGTACATGGCGGCGCGCTTCATCGCCTGGTCAAAGTCGATCTTGTGGCCGTCGAACTCCGGCCCGTCCACGCAGGCATATTTGACCTCGTCGCCGACCATCACACGACATCCGCCGCACATGCCGGTGCCGTCCACCATGATCGGGTTCATGCTGACCACAGTCGGGATGCCGAGCTTCTTCGTCGTGAGACAGGCAAACTTCATCATGATCATCGGGCCGATCGCGACGCAGTGATTGAACTCTCTGCCCTCGCTCACGAGCTTCTCCAGCATGGCCGTGCCGACGCCCTTGAAGCCGTAGCTGCCGTCGTCCGTGCACAGGTGCAGGTTGCCGACCGCGCTCATCTCCTTCTCAAGGATCAGCAGATCCTTCGTCCTCGCGCCCACGATAATATCGCAGCCGATACCGTGGTCATGCAGCCATTTCGCCTGCGGATAAACCGGCGCGGTGCCCACGCCGCCCGCAATGAAGACGATCTTTTTCTTTTTTACTTCCTCAAAATCATCCGTCACCAGATCGGACGGACGTCCCAGCGGACCTACGAAGTCGAGGATGGAATCTCCGGCCTTCAGGTTCACCAGCTTGTAGGTCGATACGCCGATAGGCTGGAATACGATGGTAACGGTACCCGCCTCTCTGTCGTAGTCACAGATCGTCAGCGGAATACGTTCCGCGGTCTCGTCCACGCGCACGATGATGAACTGCCCGGGCTCGCAGGATTTCGCGACGCGCGGTGCAAGAATCACCTGCTTGTAGACGCTTGCAGAGAGCTGCTCTGCCTCCAGAATTTTAAACATACTTGACCTCCTTTGATTTTTGCAAATCACTGTGTATTATCATAATGCATCTTTGTGAATAATTCAACAAATTCCGAAAAAATTTTCACTGAAAATTATTTCCGGATCACGGCGTCTGCGCGGGATCCGCTTCTGTCACTTCCGTCCCTTCTGTCTCTTCCGTCTCCTCCGGCTCCGCCACCTGATAGATCACTTCCTCGATGCCGCTCTCCCTGTTTTCGCTGTCGATCGCGATAGCCTGCAGAACGGTGAGTCCCGGATTGATCTGGATCGCGCCGGTATAGAGACTGGAGTAACGGTCCGGCTCCTGCCCGTCCGTCGTGTAGTAAATCTTACTGTCCGCCCCCGCGGTAATCGTCACATAAAAGCTCTCCGCGTATTCGCCGGAGGGCATGCTGAAGACCGGCTCGTCCGGATAGATAAAGACGATCTCATAGGTGCCGTCCGCCTCCATGCTCTGCACGCCGTCATTCCGGATAAAAACCGCGCGCAGCACCGTCGTGCCCTCGTCTATGTAGATCTTCCGATTGTAGAGCGTACTGTCGGCGTCCGGCGTCGTCCCGTCCGTCGTATAATAGATATGGCCGTCCGCAGCCTCCTCGTGCGTGATCACGACCTGCAGGCTGTGGTTATAAGTGCCTGGCTCAACGCTGAAGGTGGGTTCAGCGAGAAGGAGCGGCTCTTCCTCCTCGGGCTCCTCTGTCACTTCTCCCGGTCCGCCCGCCAGAGAGTAGGCCGCCTGAAACGCGAGAAATCCTGCCGCAATCAGCAAAACAGCGCAAAGCACATATCTGCGCTTCGTTCCTTTTGCTTTTCCGGCAGTGACAGGCGCTTCCTCCGGTAATTTCTCTGAGGGTGCTTTTTCCGGCTCTTCCTTTTCGGCTCCGATTGCGATATCGTCCTCGGGACTGTAGTCCGGCACCATCTGGATCGCTGCGCCGCAATGCGCACAGTAAATCTTTCCCTCCGGGATTTCGGCTCCGCATTTCTGGCATTTCATGATGGAAAATGCGTCCTTTCCTTAAACATACTCGTCTATGTACTGCTCGAACTGCTCCATGGACATCAGAATCTTACGGGGCTTTGTGCCCTCCTCCTCGCCCACGACGCCCGCGTCGGCAAGCTGATCCATGATGCGCGCCGCGCGGTTGAATCCGATCTTAAACCAGCGCTGCAGCATACCGATCGAGGCCTTGTCCTTCTCGATAATAAATTTTCCGGCATCAGCGAACAGCACGTCGCGTCCGCTCCCGCCTCCCGCGGCTGAACCGGCATCCGATGTGGAAGCGCTCTCCGCCGCGCTCTGCATTTTTTCGATCTGATCAGCGATCTGGGCCTCAGCTTCCGTCGTCTCCCGCTTCTGAGAGCTCAGGAACTCCACCACCGCGCCAACCTCCGTGTCGGAGACCAGCGCGCCCTGCACGCGCAGCGGCTTGGGGATGCCAGAGGGGGCAAAGAGCATATCGCCTTTTCCGAGCAGCTTCTCCGCACCATTCATGTCGAGGATCGTGCGCGAGTCCACGCCGGATGAGACAGCGAAGGCGATTCTCGATGGCATATTCGCCTTGATCAGTCCGGTAATCACGTTGACCGAGGGGCGCTGCGTCGCGATGACCAGGTGAATACCGGCGGCACGGGCGAGCTGCGCCAGACGGCAGATCGCGTCCTCGACCTCGCCGGGCGCGACCATCATCAGGTCGGCCAGCTCGTCGACAATGATCACGATCTGCGGCATCTTCTCGGGTTTCTCTCCCTCAATATCCGCGAGCGATTCAATCTTGCTGTTATAGCCTTCGATATTCCGGACATTGGTCTCCGCAAATTTATTATAGCGGCCCATCATCTCATTGACAGCCCAGTTCAGGGCTCCCGCCGCTTTCTTAGGGTCGGTCACGACCGGCGTCAGCAGGTGCGGGATACCGTTGTAGGCGCTGAGCTCCACGACCTTCGGGTCGATCATGATCAGACGCACCTCGTCCGGCCGCGCCTTGTAGAGAATGCTCATGATCAGCGTGTTGATGCAGACGGATTTTCCGGAACCGGTGGCTCCGGCGATCAGAAGATGCGGCATCTTCGCAATGTCGGAGACCATGATATTCCCGGCGATATCCTTGCCGACCGCAAAGGCGATCTTCGAGGGGTTCTTTTTGAATTCTTCCGACTCGATCAGCTCCCGTAGAGGGACGACCGAATTCTCCCGGTTCGGCACCTCGATGCCGACCGCCGCCTTCCCCGGAATCGGCGCCTCGATACGCACGTCGGGAACCGCGAGATTGAGCTTGATATCGTCCGAGAGCGACACAATCTTGCTGACCTTCACGCCGTGCGCCGGCTGTACCTCAAAGCGCGTCACCGCGGGACCGCAGCTCACATTCGTCACCGTGGCGTTCACGCCGAAATCTTCCATAATCTGCTGAAGATGCTGCGCCGTCTCCTGAAGCTGCGCGGCGGAATTGCGCTGACCGGAGCTGCGCTTCGGCATCTTGAGCAGCGAGATCGGTGGAAACTGGTAATCCTGCTGCGCTTTGGGAGCAGGCTTTGTCGTTTTCTTCGGCGCGGTCTGTATGATGGCAGGCGCAGGCGTCTTAGTCTCGGGCTCCGGCTGTGGTGTCGGCTGTGGTTCCGGTCGGCTCACAGGCGTCTTCTCTGTCTGCTCTCTATTCTGCTCCTGCTCAAACTCCCGCTTGCTCAGGGCGTTTCTTACCAGGTCGTCCTCGTTGAAGCCGATCTCCTGCACGCCGCCGGTCAGACTCGTCTCCTCCTCGTAGTGCCTCGGCTCCGGGCAATGGATCGTAATGGACGGGCGCTCGCGCTTCGGTTCCTCCGCGGCTTTTTCCGTAACCTTTTCCACGGGCTTTTCCGCAGACTTCACAGGCGGCCGCTCCTCCGCAATCTCCTGCTTTTCTTCCGGCTCTCCGCCCAGCTCAACAAGGCCGCTTTCCGTGGGCTTCGGAATCTTCAGATCGGGCGTGACGCCGCTTGCCTTCTGCTCGCGGCGGCTTTCCTTCCGCTGCTCGGAGATCTCCCTCCGACGCTCCATATTTTCTCTTGTAGACTCATAGACCCTGCGGCTGCCGTCAGACATACCGCGCACGAAGGAGCGCCCGGTGATAATCACAACGCTGATGATCAGCACGCCGATCAGGAACAGGCAGGCGCCGATCGCGCCGAAGGCGCTCTGAAGCAGCGTCCAGATCCCCCCGCCTATGATACCGCCGCCGGTGTGCCAGGTACGGCACCAGGCAAAAATTTCTCCGATGCTTTCCGCGTCCGCCTTTCCCATCGTAATCCGGTGCAGCAGCGCTTCAATCGCCACACAGGCGAGCAGCATGCCGACGACCTTCACCTTCGCGATCAGATTTTCCCGGTTCGCGAGGGAAAAGAGGATGACCAGCAGAAGAAACAGCGGAAACACGTAGGCGAGGAGACCAAAGCAGCCGAACAGAAGGCCGCTCAGAAACTCTCCTACCGCGCCGCCGATACCAAAATTGCTGACAAATAAAAAGATGGAAAAAATAATGAACAGCACGAGGAGAACCTCGTCCCAGATCCCGTTTCCGGATTCCGTGAAGCTCGTCCTCTTCGCGCTGCTCTGTGTCGTTTTCCCTTTTGCGGAGCTGCTGCTCTTCCGGCTTCCGCTCTTCTTTGTCCCACTCATACTGTCTGTTACTCCCTGTCTGGAAAAAAGGACTCGCCCCGGCGGACCAGCCCTTTCAACGACTTGTATTATAACATAGGGTTAAACGCTTGTCAAAGATTCTGATTTTACAGGGATTCTTCGAACAGATTCTTGTAGCCCTCCCCGTAGATTTCGCTGGCGCTCGTGATGATCAGGAAGGCATCCGGATCTTCCGCCTTTACAAGCTCCTGTACGCGCGGCCCCACAGTACGCCGGACGACGCAGAGAATGACCTGTTTCTCGCGGCCTGTCCAGCCGCCTGCGCCGTGCAGATAGGTGACGCCCACCTCCAGCTCCCACAAAAGCCGTTTGCCGATGTCGTCCGGCTTCTCCGTGATGATGTAGATCAGCTTCGCCTCGTCCCCGCCGTAGAGTACATAATCGAGCGCCCGCCCGCTGATGAGCACGGCGATCATGGCATAGAGCGCGATATTGAGATCACGGAACACCAGGCCGGAGATCGCCACGATGATCATATCCGTACACTGGAAGAGAAAACCGGTCTTCAGATAGCGGTATTTCTGCCGCAGGATCTTGATGATGATGTCAGTGCCGCCGGTCGTCGCGCCTGCCCGGAAAATCAGGCCGATTCCAAAGGCGATCAGCACGCTGCCCGCGAGCGCCGCGAGGAGCGGATCGTCCGTGGCCGCGCCGCAGCCGGACAGGAGGTTCGTGAAGGTGGAGGTCAGCACGACGGCGTAGGTCGTTTTTCCCATGAAGTGCCAGCCGAATTTCCACACGCCGAGGAGGACGATCGGGATATTCAGCAGGAAATAGAGCGTACCGGTATCGACCCCCACGAGCCGGTTCAGGATGACGGAGATACCCGTCACGCCGCCCGGCGCGAGATTGTTCGGGTCGAGGAACAGGCTGATGCCCGCGGCGTAGATGAAGGCCGCGACGGCGATGACAAGAAGATTTTTTATAATATGAATATTGTCCTGTTTCATAAATATACCGGGCTTAAAGCATCTGTCCCGGCTCTCCTTTTTGTAAAGTGTCAGAGTCTCAAAATACCCGGCAAGACAACAGCTCATCAATCAACCAGGTTTCCCATATAATAGAAACCCTTGCACTCGTCCAGTCGGACCCGGACAATCTGGCCGATCAGCTCCGTCCCGCCCGGAAAATGGACGACATGATTATTCCCCAGGCGTCCGGTCACATAGCCGTCGAGCTGCTCATTCGGCTCCTCGACAAGCGCCTCCTGCACGCTGCCGGTGAAGCGCTCCGCCATTTCCCGGGAAATATCCTGCACTTTTGCCAGCAGCCGGTCAAAGCGGTCCTTCACGACCTCGTCCGGCACCTGATTTTCCATGGCGGCCGCCGGGGTGCCTGTCCGCTTGCTATAGATGAAAGTAAAGGCGCTGTCGTAGCGCACGGTTTCCACCACGTCGAGCGTCTCCAGGAAATCCTCCTCCGTCTCGCCCGGAAAACCAACGATAATATCCGTGGAGAGCGCGATATCCGGCATCGCTGCGCGTATTTTCCGCGCAAGCTCCACGTACTGTTCCTTCGTATAGCGGCGGTTCATCACCTTCAGGATGCGGCTGCTGCCCGACTGTAGCGGCAGATGCAGATGGCGGCAGATCTTTTTCGACTGCGCCATAACCTCGATGAGCTCGTCCGAGAGATCCTTCGGATGCGAGGTCATAAAGCGGATGCGCTCGAGGCCGTCGATCTGCTCCACTTCCCTCAGAAGCTGCGCGAAGCTCAGCGGCTGCGGGAGCGTCTTGCCGTAAGAATTGACATTCTGTCCGAGCAGCATGACTTCGCGCACGCCATCGCGCACCAGCGACTCGATCTCGCGGATAATGTCGCGCGGCTCGCGGCTCCTCTCCCGTCCCCGCACATAGGGCACGATACAGTAGCTGCAGAAATTGTTGCAGCCGAACATGATGTTCACACCCGATTTGAAGGGATATTTGCGCTCGGTCGGCAGATCCTCGACGATCTGGTCGGTATCCTTCCAGATATCGATAACCATGCGGTCAGAAGTCAGCGTCCGCACCAGCAGCTCCGCAAACTTGAAAATATTGTGTGTCCCGAAGATCAGGTCAACGAAGCGGTAGCTCTTCTTCAGCTTCTCGACCACGGTCGGCTCCTGCATCATGCAGCCACAGAGCGCGATCTTCATATGCGGATTTTTCTTCTTATAGCCGTGCAGCACGCCAAGGCGCCCGTAGACGCGCTGATTCGCATTCTCCCGCACGGTGCAGGTATTATAGATGACGAAGTCGGCCTCCTCGCTCTGCGTCTCCACGTAGCCCGCCTCGCGCAGAATACCGGAGAGCTTCTCCGAGTCGCGCGCGTTCATCTGGCAGCCGAAGGTCGTGATGTTCGCCGTCAGCGGCCTGCCAAGGTGCGCGGACTCCTCCTCGACGAGCCGTCGGGCCTCCTGCATGTATGCGTGCTGGCGCTCTGTCTCCGACATGGACGCCGCCATTTCTTCTATTCTGTCCAGTTTTTCCATATTACATTCCTTTTTAATATGTTGTTCTCCGCAACAAGTACAATCTTCCATAATTACCGGACTATGTACACAGGCTGTTTTTCTGAAAGTACAGATTACCACAGCACCAGCCCCGAAAGCTCCTCCTGCACCGTCTCGTAAAAGCTCTCGTCCGTGACCGCGCTCACGACCTGCTCCGCGGTGACGCCGAAAAGACTCGTCCCCGTCAGGCTCATATAGGCGAAGCCCCCGAAGAGGAGCAGGCAGATCGTGAAGCGTATCTTGAATACAGTCAGAAATCCGGATGGCTCCGCACGGGTTTCTCCCATAAGCTCGGCCCTCCGGCTTCCGTAAGTTTCTTTCAAAAGCTGATCGCGGTATGCGCCCATTTTCTCACCCCCGCTGCTAAGCTATGCGGCGAAGAGCCCCTGCATACCTATCTTTTCGCGAGTTCCTCCGTGATATCCTCCCAGGTGACGCCGCGCTCGACCATCAACACCATCGCATGGTACAGAAGGTCGCTCATCTCGTACTTGATCTCCTCCGGGTCCGGATTCTTGGCCGCGATGACGAGCTCCGTGGCCTCCTCGCCGACCTTTTTCAGAATCTTGTCCAGGCCCTTGTCGAAGAGATAATTCGTGTAGGAGCCCTCCTTCGGATTCGCCTTCCGGTCCTTGATCACGTCATAGACCTCCTCGAAGACCCGCAGCGGGTTGGAGGTATCGTACTCCTTTTTCAGAATATCCCGGTAGAAGCAGCTGTAATTGCCGGTATGGCAGGCCGCGCCCACCTGGCTCACCTTTGCGAGCAGGGTATCGTTATCACAGTCGATCGACAGCGCCTTGATATACTGAAAATGGCCGCTCGTCATGCCCTTGACCCAGAGCTCCTGACGGCTGCGGCTCCAGTAGGTCATCTTGCCGGTCTCAATCGTCGCATCGAAGGCCTCCTCGTTCATGTAGGCGACCATCAGCACCTCCAGCGTGCGGTAATCCTGCACGACGACGGGAACGAGTCCGTCAGAATTCGGCCGAAGCTCCTCCCACTCCATCTCGCTCGTCAGGACGTGCATCTTGAGTCCGCGCTCCGCCGCGGCAGCCTTGAGCCCCATGAAATCCGCCACCTCTGAGGAAAAGTAAGCGGTCGAAATGCCGTCCGCCCACTTGTTGGACAGTACGTCGATCACCGCCTCCTCCGTCGCCGCGCCGCTCACGCTGATGACCGGCAGCCTTCCGCCAAAGGGACAGTAATCATCGGAGCCGGACCAGAAGGCCAGACTTCCGAGTTCCGGGAAATTCACGGCATACTGCGACTCGTCAGAGATACTGAAGGCAATCTTGTCGCGGCCAAAACGCTTTGACACCTCTTCGAGCATCTCCACGTTGCTCGCCCTGCCGCAGTTCAGCACGGCCTTGTGGCAGCCCGCGTACAGAATCTTTTTTACATCCTCCACGCGGCGGATGTGCCCGCCGGCGTAAACCGGGATCTCGACCCGGCGCACGAGCTCCCGCAGCATGCTGATATTCTGCTCGTGCTCCTCATCGGACTCGGACAGGTCAAAGAGCAGGATCGCGTCCGCCCCGTTGTCGCTGTAAAAAGCGGCGAGCTCCACCGCGTCCCGCCCGCCGGTCTTTCCTTTTCGCACCGGCATGACCGGCACAAGGTATTTTTTCCTCATATCAGAGACTTCCTTTCGTCGATAAAACATCCGTAATCCGCGGGTCCTGCGCGACCGCCATGTCGAGTGCCTTCGCGAAGGCCTTGAACATGGCCTCGCAAAGATGGTGGCTGTTTCCGCCGGATAAAACCTTGAAGTGCAGGTTCATCGCCGCGCTGTAGGAGACCGCATAGAAAAACTCGCCGATCGTCTCGGTGTCAAGCTCTCCGATCATCGGCGCGCCGAAGGCTGCGTCCGAAACATAGTAGGGACGGCCGGACAGATCGACCGCGCAGAGCACCAGCACCTCGTCCATCGGCAGGATGCAGCTGCCGTAGCGGCGAATGCCCTTCTTGTCGCCGAGCGCCTCGCGGATCGCGGTTCCGAGCACGATGCCCGTATCCTCCACCGTGTGGTGGCAGTCCACCTGAAGGTCGCCGTCCACCCTGAGATTCAGGTCAAAGAGACCGTGCCTGGCGAAGCCGTCCAGCATATGGTCAAAAAATCCTATCCCCGAAGAGACCGCAGCCTTTCCGCTGCCGTCGAGCTCCAGCGTGAGACAGATCTTCGTCTCCTTCGTATTTCTCTCTACTGTGGCCGTCCTGCTCATGACTCCCCCTCCTTCTCCTCAAAGCGCACCGCGATCGAATTCGCGTGCGCGGTCAACCGCTCTGCCTTCGCAAAATATTCAATATCCTCGTGCGCCTTCTCCAGCGCTTCCCTCGAATAATAGATAATACTCGATTTCTTGATAAAATCATCGACCGACACCGGGGAGAAGAAACGCGCTGTGCCATTCGTCGGCAGGATGTGGTTCGGCCCCGCGAAATAGTCGCCGAGCGGCTCGCTGCTGTAGGGTCCGAGGAAGATCGCCCCCGCGTTGTGCACCTTCGTCATAACCTCAAAGGGATTCTCCGTCACGATCTCGAGGTGCTCCGACGCGATCGCGTCGACCGTCTCAATCGCCTGCTGCAGCGACTCCGCCACCAGGATATAGCCATAGTTGTCGAGCGATTTCTGAATAATCTCTTTTCTCGACAAATGCTTCACAAACTCGTCGACCTCGGCGGATACCGCCTCCGCCAGCTTCCGGCTCGTCGTCACCAGAATCGCGCTCGCCATCTCGTCGTGCTCAGCCTGTGAGAGCAGGTCCGCCGCCACATAGCGGGCGTTCGCGCTCTCATCCGCCAGGACGAGAATCTCGCTCGGACCCGCGATGGAGTCGATGCCGACGATGCCGGAGACGGCCTTCTTCGCCAGCGCGACGAAAATATTTCCGGGACCGGTGATCTTGTCCACCTTCGGGATCGTCTCCGTACCATAGGCCATCGCCGCGATCGCCTGCGCGCCGCCGATGCGATAGACCTCATCGACGCCCGCTTCCTTCGCCGCGACGAGCACCGCCGGATCGATCTTTCCGTCCTTGCAGGGCGTGCACATGATCACGCGCCCCACCCCCGCGACGCGGGCGGGCACGATATTCATCAATACCGACGAGGGGTAGACCGCCTTGCCGCCCGGCACGTAGACGCCCGCCGTGCGAAGCGGCGTGATCTTCTGCCCGAGCAGCGTGCCCTCCTCCGTCGTGTCGAACCAGCTGCTGCGCTTCTGCTTTTCGTGATAATTCCGGATATTATGTAAGGATTTGCGGATCGTCGCGAGCAGTCGTTCGTCGATCTCCTCATAGGCCTCCTGCATCTCCTCCTCGGATACGCGCAGGTTATCCGCGCGGATACCGTCCCAGTCGAAGCGCGCGGTCAGTTCGAGCAACGCCTTATCCCCGGCCGTGCGCACCTGATCAATGATATCCTGTACCGTGTCGGCGTACTCTCCATAGTCTGAGGTACTTCTCTTCAGAAGCTTCTGCAGCAGATCCTGCCGGGACTGCTGATCCAGGGTCACAATTCTCAACTTTTTACGCCTCCTTCAGCGCGGCCTTCAGATCGCCGATAAGCTTTCCGATCCGCTCCTGTTCCATCTTCATGCTGACCTGATTCACGACCATGCGCGCCGAGAGCGGGCAGACCTCCTCGAGCACGGTAAGCCCGTTTTCCCGCAGGGTCGATCCAGTCTCAACGATGTCGACGATCACCTCGGAAAGTCCGACGATCGGCGCCAGCTCGATCGAGCCGTTCAGCTTGATGATCTCAACCGTCTGATGTTTTCTATTGTAAAAATAATCCCGCGCAATATTCGGATATTTGGTCGCCACACGGATCAGCTCCTGGTGCTGCAGGTATTCGCGCGCCGACTCCGGTCCGCAGACGCACATCCGGCATTTCCCGAAGCCGAGATCAAGCACCTCGTACATGCGCCGCCCTTCCTCAAGAATCGTATCCTTGCCCACGACGCCGATATCCGCCGCGCCGTACTCCACATAGGTCGGCACATCCGGTCCCTTCGCAAGGAAAAAGCGCAGGCCGTGCTCCTCATTGACAAAGATCAGCTTCCGGCTGTCCGGATCCTTCATCTCCTCGCAGAAAACGCCCGCGCGCTCGAAGAGTTCCATCGTCTTTTTCGCCAGACGCCCCTTCGTGAGCGCCACTGTCAGGTATCTCATATCCATCTCCATTCCGCCGCCCTCTTCGCCTGCGGCAGTCGCCGCTGAAAGAGAGCCGCCTTCCTTCCCATTACAGCTTTTCTTCTGTCAAAGTCCCATCCTGATAATGCAGGAACTCTCCCGCGCCCGTCCGTCCCGCGTAGGCGCGATAGTCATCAAGGCTTTTCCCTTCCGCCGCGCGGAGCAGCTCCACCTCTCTGCCCTGTCCGCGAAGCTCCTTCGCCAGCGCCAGCGCCGCTGCTCGCTCCGCCTCCTGATAGACAACAAGAACGCCCGTATGATCATCCTCCGCCGCAAGGTTCTGCCGGGTAAGCGCGCTTAAGAGCTGGTCGACGACAACCGCGAAGCCGACCGCCGGAGACTTCTTACCGAAATGTTCGAGCAGGGTATCATAGCGTCCGCCCTTCACGACCGGCTCGCCGGTGCCATAGGTATAGGCCTGGAACAGGATGCCCGTATAGTATTTGTATTTGCTGACAATACCAAAATCAAAAGACACATAGCGCTCATAGCCGTAGAGCTTCAGAATCTCGTAAAGCTTTGCGAGGCGGTCCACCGCCTGCGCTCCGGACATATTGACCGCGAGTGACTTCGCCTCCTCGAGAACCTCAGAGGTTCCGTAGAGATAGGGCAGACGGATGAACGCGCGGCTCACCGCCTCATCGAGATCGAGACCCGCGACAAATTCCTCCACGCCGAAATAATTCTTATTAGAAATGAGTTCGCGCAAGGTGAGCTCATCCTCCTGCTGAATCCCCGCCTCCATGAGAAAGCTCTTGAAATACGCGATATGTCCAACGCTCACCTGAAATTCCGTAAGCCCCGCGCTCAGCAGCGACTCGATCACGAGCGCAACGATCTCCGCGTCCGCGTCAATCGAGCCGTCTCCCATCAGCTCCGCGCCGAGCTGCGTGGTCTCCTTCAGACGGCCGCGGTAGCTCGCGCTGTTGATAAAGGTATTTCCCATATAGCTGAGACGGATCGGCAGATCCTCCTCGAGGAAGTACTTGGACGCCGCGCGCGCGATCGACGGCGTAAAGTCCGGGCGCAGCACAAGCGTGTTGCCCTCCCGGTCGAAAAATTTGTAGAGCTCCTTCGAGGGAACGGTGCCGACCTCGCGGCTGAACACGTCGAAGAACTCGAAGGTCGGCGTCTCGATGTCGCGGTAGCCGTAACGCCGCAGTGTATCGTGCAGCTGCTGCTGCAGGCGCAGCTTGCGGCGGCACTCCTCATTGTAAATATCGCGGACGCCCTCGGGCGTATGTAAAATCTGCTGGTTCATGGTGTGACTCCTCTGTCCGATTATAGGAAAGCTGCTTGCTTTGAACTTTCCTATTATAAGCTATCTCCTTTATCCATGTCAACCGGCGCCTCATTTTCCAGGTCGTAGCTCAGCGGCTTCAGATAAGGCACGAGATAGCCGCCGTCGCTCTCAAAGAAATACGCCGGATCGAGTTCCTCATAGAGAAAGCTCTTCCTGCCGCCCTCCTGTGCACGCTTCCAGAAGATCATGAGCTGGCGGATGTGGAGATAGTAAAATTTCTGTTCCGAAGTGAAGTGAATAATCAGGAAAGCCTTGCCACCCTGCCGTTCAAAGTCCTCCATGAAGCGAACCTGATGCTCGTGCACGTTGTGCAGCGGGAAGGTACGGACATGGCACTCCTTCGCGTCAAAGCAGACCGGTATTCCCTGCACCGCCCCGATATAGTCGACCGTACTCTTCTGGTCGAAATAGGCCAGCGTGATGTGCCGCTTCTCCTTGTCGATCTTGATCGGCGTGATCGGGGTCGGCACCTTCTGAATCAGCGCAAGGCCCTTCTGCCTGTAGCGGTCGTTTGTGCGGTTGATGAGCTCCTCCAGGGCGGAGCCGCGGAGGCCTCTCGAATTCCAAGTAGCCATAATTTTTTTATGTCACCTTTTTGGTTTATTTTTCCGAATGACAAAGTTATTATAACAGAATTATTTTTACTTGTCATGGAGCATCTTCCATATTCCGTCTCAGCGCCGCTGTGACATCCGGTTTTCAGGGGTGGAAAATTTTAGAATACGTGGTAAAATATATTGTCGAAAATACGCTTACATTTGATTGGAGGTTGATCGTTTTGAAACAGGTGAAGCGTTATTTATTTTTGATTGTCGGACTTTTCATCATGGCCTTCGGAGTCGCGTTTTCCATCAAGGCCGGGCTGGGTACATCGCCGATCTCCAGCGTCCCTTACGTCTTAAGTGAGGCCACGCCTCTTACAGTCGGCAATATTACCATCCTTATGCATTGCATTTTTGTACTTTTGCAGATACTCATTCTCAGACGTAAATTCCAGCCGGTTCAGCTTCTGCAGCTTGCCGTAGCCGTCATATTCGGCTATATGACGGATTTTGCCGTATGGGTTTTAAGCCCGCTTACATGCAGCGGCTACGCGATGCAGTGGGTGTTCTGCCTGATCGGAATTGCACTGGTGGCGACAGGCGTCAGCTTTGAGGTGACGGCCCATGTGGTCACGCTGGCAGGGGAAGGGCTTGTGCTCGCCATCTGTCAGGTGGCGCCTGTGAAATTCGGCACGATGAAAGTGTCCTTCGATGTATCGCTTGTTGTGATTGCCTGCATCCTGTCCTTTGTATTTCTCCACGGCCTTTATGGAGTGCGGGAAGGAACGGTCATGGCGGCAATCTTTGTCGGCACGATCTCCAGGCAGATCAACAAACCGCTCGGGAAGCTCGGCGAAAAGATTTTCAGCTGACAGGGCGTCAGATCCGGCAGATTCCCATCTCCGCCTGCATGGCTTTCGAAAAATCATGCGGAAGATCCGCTTCAAAACTTTTCCCGGAAAGCTGGTCAAAGGGCTGCTCCATTGCAGGAAACTCCATGCGCCAGGCATGGAGCAGCTGGCGGCGCACGCCGTATTTCTTCTGATAAAATTCGTTGCCCCGTCTGTCTCCGTACTTCACATCTCCGATAACCGGATGGCCAATGGAGGCAAGATGTGCGCGGATCTGGTGCGGGCGTCCCGTAATGAGATGCACCTTCAGAAGCGTCGATCTGTCCGAAGTGCGCAGCGGTTCGAACTCTGTGATGATCGGAAGCGCGCCGTCCTGCTCCTCTGTGAAAATTTCCACACGGTTGGAGGCAGCGTCCTTTTTCAGCCAGCCCTCCAGGCGCTGCGCGCCCTCCACTCTTCCGCTCACAAGGCAGAGATAATACTTTTTCAGCTCGCGGCTGCGCAGCAGCTCCGCCATGCGCTGCAGGGCGGGCATCGTCTTTCCACAGACCACGAGACCGCTCGTGTTCCGGTCGAGACGACTGCAGACAGAGGGACGAAAGGCCTGCTCCCCGGGCTTCCACTGTCCGCTGCGGACGAGATAGCCAAGCATGTACTCATTCAGCGAGACGTCCCGCGGGGAGGATTTTTGGCTCAGCATTCCGGCAGGCTTGTTGACGATGAGAATCTGTGGATCCTCATAGACGATGGAAAGCTGCGCCTCCGGAAACGTTTCCTCCGGCTCCCGGCTCGCAAATTTCTCATAAGTTTCCTCCGACAGAAAGATACGGATCTCGTCGCCCGCATGCAGCCGTTCGCTGCCATCGGCCTTCTTTCCGTTCAGCGTGATATTTTTTTTGCGGAGCATTTTGTAGAGGAAGCCGGTGGACGCGCCGCCCAGACGGCTCCCGAGCAGCTTCGTGAGACGCTGTCCGGCCTCCTGCTCCTGCACGATAATCATTTTCATATTTTTTTCACTCGTCAACTAAATTTTTGCAGCATTTCAGAAAAGCACGAAATGAAAAGGTGCTGAACGCCAACGGCACTCGTTTAAATAGCCTTCTTCCATAAGCCAGACTTCCTCGAAGGAAGCAGGAAAACAAACAGGAAATAAACGCTGTGGATAACGATTTATAACGAAATCGAGTTCAGCACCTCGCGGATGACCTCCTCCCGGCTCAGACCCGGATAGCGGTCGTCCCCCTTGAAGGGAACCTCCTCCGGCGTGCGCTGCGCAAGGTCGCGCGTCCGCGACAGGAAAGCCTTTCGGTCGGTGACAATCTTCACATTCTGCTTGTAGGAATTCTGCCGCAATATTTTTGTCAGATGCTCCGCGGCCGCCGCCGTATCCAGCTTCGCATCGCTGCTGTATCCGGCCAGCTCCCGCCCGGAAATAATGATGCTGTCTATATAGTAATTTTTCTCATAGGTTGTGAACACATATTCATAGACGGCGAGCCGGTCGCCCCGCGCCGCCTCCACTTCCTCGTAGAGTGCCCGGTCAATCGAGTGATAGCGCGTCGCGAGAATCGCGTGTACAGTCTGATTGCAGCCGGGGATGCAGCCCACGAGAACCATCACCGTGATAATCGTGATCTGCTCACCGTTGATCAGCAGCACAGCGATATAGACCGCGATCGGGATCGACAAATAGAGCAGCGCCTTCAGCCACTCGTGCACCTTCAGTTTATTCAGATAGCCAAAGCTACCTTTCTGCAACGTATTTTTCATTGATTATTTTCGCTTCCTTCCCTGTGACACTTTCCTCCTGTTTGAAGAGTGTGAAGAACTCTGCTTCTTTTCATGCGGCCTTCCCGCCTCCGGGCGAATCAGGCATTTCGGACCGTAACCGATCAGGTCCTCGCGCCCGGCCTTTTGCAGCGCCTCCAATACAAGCGCGCGATTTTTCGGATTGCGGTACTGGATCAGCGCGCGCTGCATCTCCTTCTCATGCGGATCCTTCGGCACATAGACCGGCCGCATGGAGCGCGGGTCAAGCCCGGTGTAATACATACAGGTCGAGATCGTCGAAGGCGTTGGGTAGAAATCCTGCACCTGCTCCGGCATATACCCCAGGTCGCGGCAATACTCGGCAAGCTCGACGGCCTCCCGCATCGTGCTGCCCGGATGCGAGGACATCAGATACGGCACGAGGTACTGTTTCAGGCCGAGCCGCTCATTCATCTTCCTGTAACGATCACAGAACTCGCGGTAGACCGACGCGGGCGGTTTGCCCAGGCAGCGCAGCACCGGATCCGACACATGCTCCGGCGCGACCTTCAGCTGCCCGCTCACATGATAACGGCAGAGCTCCTCCAGAAAATTGCTCTTTGTATCCGCCAGCACATAGTCGAAGCGCACGCCCGAGCGGATAAAGACCTTTTTCACGCGTGGCAGGGCGCGCAGCTTTCTGAGCAGCGCGATATAATCGCTGTGATCGGCGACCAGATTTTTACAGGGCTTCGGGAACAGGCACTGCCGGTCCGGGCATACGCCCTTTGTCATCTGTTTTTCACAGGCCGGCGCGCGGAAATCCGCGGTCGGACCGCCGACGTCGTGAATATAGCCTTTGAAATCCTTTTCGCGCGTCATCTGCTCCGCCTCGCGGAGAATCGACTCGTGACTCCGCGTCTGGACGATACGCCCCTGATGGAAGGTCAGTGCGCAGAAGGAGCAGCCTCCGAAACAGCCGCGGCAGCTCACGAGGCTGAACTTTACCTCGGAGAGCGCCGGTATCCCGCCCACCGTATCGTACATCGGATGCCACCTGCGCGTGTAGGGGAGATCGTAGACCTCATCCATCTCCGCCTGACTCAAAGGCTCCGAGGCCGGATTCTGCACAACGAAGCAGCTCTTCGAATAGGGTTCGACAAGCCGTTTCCCGCTAAAAGGATCGGTATTACGATACTGTTCTGCAAAGCTCTCCGCATATTTTCGCTTATCCGCATGTATTGTATCATAATCCGGGAGCAGTGAAAAGTCGCTGATTTCCTCCAGCGAGCGCACTTTACAGACCGTGCCCGGTATCCAGGTAATGTCCCGCACGGGCATCCCCGCGTCCAGCGCCTCCGCGATCGCCGCGATCGAGCGCTCTCCCATTCCATAGGAAATGAGATCCGCGCCGCTCTCGAGCAGAATGGAACGCCGCACACTGTCCGACCAGTAGTCGTAGTGGGCGAGCCGCCGGAGCGAGGCCTCGACGCCGCCGATGATGATCGGCGTATGCTTATATTTCTGCCGGATCAGATTACAGTAAACGATGACTGCGCGGTCGGGCCGCTTCCCCATCTCGCCGCCCGGCGAGTAGGCGTCGGTCTTCCGGTGGTGCTTCGCAACCGTGTAATGGTTCACCATGGAATCCATATTTCCGGCACTGACAAGGAAGGCAAGCCGCGGCTCGCCAAATTCCGTGATACTCTCCGCGCTGTGGAAATCCGGCTGCGCGAGGATGCCAACCGTATAACCGCGCGCTTCCAGCAGGCGGCTGATGATCGCCGTTCCGAAGGAAGGATGATCCACATAGGCGTCGCCGCTGACATAGACAAAATCCAGCTGCGCAATCCCCCGCGCTTCCATATCCGCCCGGTTCACCGGCAGAAAATCATTTCGCATCGCCTGCTCCATCCCGCGATCCTTCTTCCTTCTTTAATAATGCGATTTCCTCTTCGCGCAGCCTGCGCCACTCTCCGGGCGCAAGGCTTTCATCCAGCGCGAGACTCCCCATCGAGAGTCGTTTGAGGTAGATCACCTCGCAGCCAACCGCCTGAAACATCCGTTTCACCTGATGGTAGCGGCCCTCGTGCAGCGTGACAAGCGCCTCACTCTGCGCTCCGCTTTTCTGTATCTCAAGCTTCGCCGGAAGTGTCATTCGCTCGTCGCCGATGTCCAGACCTTCCCGGAAGCTCAGGATATCCGCTTCCCGCAATGCTCCCTGCATCCGCGCGAAATAAAGTTTATCCACATGGTGACGCGGAGATAAAAGGTGATGCGAGAGCACCCCGTCGTCGGTCAGAAGAAGCAGCCCTTCCGTATCCTTATCCAGCCTGCCGACCGGGGAGAGATTCCGCCGCAGATCCGCCGGGATGAGATCGAACACCGTTCGCTCCCGCCGGTCCGACCGGGCCGTCAGAACGCCTGCGGGTTTATATAACATAAGATAGGTAAACTCACTGTAAACTGCCGCCTTCCCGCCGCAGAAAATCGTGTCGGAGCGCTCGTCTACCTTCCGCTCCGGCCGCTTCTCCGACTCGCCGTTCACGCTCACCAGGCCCTTTTTCAGGAGAGCCTTCACCTGGCTGCGCGTGCCGAAACCGGTCTCGCACAGGTATTTATCCAAACGTATCATAAAAGACCCCTTTTTCGATTTGCTCTTCTTGATCTCGATGGATGGAGCTGGTCGCCCTCCGCAATCAGCAGATCAATGCCTAAGAGTTCATCCTCCAGCCTGAGAAATATTTATTTCGCAGCGTGCCGCGGATGAGCTTACCCCAGCCGAGCGGGTAGCCGTCCACGCAGACGAGCTGCCAGCCCTCCGGCCGCATGCTCTCATCCTCCGCAATCTCGATCGTCTCTCCTTTCAGATAGCGGAGAATCCGCTCATCCGTCGCGGGAAGATCAATCGTGGAGGCATATTCCTCCTTCTTCAGCACCATCGCGAGCGCCTGGCTCGGCTCAAAGCGCTTCTTTAAGAGCTCTCCCATATAGAGCCCCGCCCGCAGAAAGCGCAGGCCCGGATAAGCACCCACGCCCTCCGGCATCAGGTAGACCTTCGTGCCGCGGATCTGCAGGCGCGCGCGATCGACCGGCATCGACACATCCTGCAGGAAGTCTTCCAGCTCGACAGGCAGCTTCACCGGACGATTCTTTGCTGGGGCAGACTCCGGCCCACATTCTCCCTCGCGTCTTAAGAGCGCCAGAAAATGTCCCTCCCCATCGATCCGGTGCGGGAAAAGACGAACACATTTCTCCAGCGGATGGCGACTGCCCACCAGCGCAGGCTGCCCCGGGCAGAAGCCCTCGCAGGGCGGAATATCCTCCAGATGGAAATCCGGATGCCGCGTGAGAAAGCCGTCGACGCTGCCCTCGTCTTCAAGCTGCGAGAAGGTGCAGGTCGAGTAGAGCATCATTCCGCCTGGCCGCAGGAGTTCCGCCGCCTGGTCGAGAATCTCGCACTGCATCCTCGCAAAGACCTCCGGCCCCTGCTTCTCCCAGGCCGCGATCATATGCGGCTGCCTGCGGAACATACCCTCGCCGGAGCAGGGCGCGTCAATCAGTATCTTGTCAAAATACTCGTGAAAATAACGATCCAGCTTATCCCCCATCTCGCTTGTCACAAGAATGTTCGGTAGGCCGAAGACCTCCAGGTTCTTGAGCAGCGCCTTCGTGCGGGAGGCGCTCGCGTCGTTCGCGACGAGCAGCCCTGTATGATTCAGCCTCGCCCCGAGCTCCGTCGCCTTTCCGCCCGGCGCCGCGCAGAGGTCGAGCACGCGCTCTCCCTCCGCGACCGGCAGCACACTGGCCGGCGTCATCGCGCTTGGCTCCTGAATATAATAAAGTCCCGCATAATAGTAGGGATGCCGGGTCGGCTCGTCCTCCTCCGTGTAGAAGAAACCGTTCGGCGTCCATGGCACCCTTCTCAGACTGTGAAAGGGGCTGATCCGCAGAAATTCCTCCACGGAAATCTTCGAGGTGTTGACGCGCAGCCCCCGAAAGCCCGGCTGCTCGAAGCTTGCGAGGTAGTCGTCAAGCTCCGGGCCAAGGATAATTTCCATATTTTCGACAAAACGCTGTGGCAGTTTCATTTAATTTCGTCCTTCGTATTTATTTGGTTTTTACAAAACTCTCTGCTTGACAAACACAGACAAAACCCATAAAATAAGCTAAAAGGAAGCGAGTTCTCTTACTGAGTAGAGTCTTCGGACTGGAAAAGGTTTCTCGTTTCTTTTTTTATTTCCATAATATCATACAAATAGAGTTTTCCATCCTTTGCATGACGCATCAACATTAATGCATGGAACACGTTATATCGCTCTACTTCCCCAGATTCATCATAAACCGGAAGTGCAAAACGTGAATCATAACGATACCATCCCAATTTTGCATCCTTATTATGTTTATCTTTTTGATTTTCCTCAAATCGTTTCCTATTAGCAATTTCAATCATTTCGGGAAGTCCCTGCGATGCGTTAGCCTTTGCTTTTGCACTTCCACCTTTCAGTCTGGCTGTATAATTTGATCTGGTATATTCATCTGTCAGATCAGATCCTATGTATACAATTTCACCTGTATCTGCAATAGAATAAAAATCGCCAACATACTTTTTCAGATAATTTTCTACATCTTCCCAGTTTACTTTTCTTTTCCCTTTAAATAGTATATCATTTATCAATACAATTTGATTACCGCTTAAATCCTTGATAATGCTCACATTTCTATCCATGGGTTCCTCCTCTAAACAGAAATATCCGTTATACGGATGTCACATAGGAGAACGTTGGCTATAAATCTTCTCCGTTGTTTCTTTTCTGGTGGCGCACGATGATAAACGTGAGGCCAAAGATTAGGGCCAGCGCGAATATAACCGCGAGCAGGGAAACGATCCACCCGCTGCCGGTGAGCCCTGTCGCCACAGGCAGTGACAGACAGGAGAGGATGATATCTCCGATCAGACAGGCCATGATCAGATTACTATCCTTCGCTCTTCCGATCAGGTTCAGAAAGACGCCGATCAGTACCACAGAAAGAATAATCCATATGTACAAAGGCGCAGCCATTTTCCCTGTGAATGTTACGCCATGTACCTCCTCATAATCCCCAGTCATGCAGTAGATGCATAGATAGAGGTAGAGGAAGATATAAAGGAGGACACAGAGCGCGGCCAGGGCTTTATTTCGGCGTTGGATTCCGGCTGCGGGCGCGTTTTTCTTTGAAGGGTGACTGGCTTTTTCCATAGTCGGCTGTTTGTCGTCTTCATCTATAAATTTATTCATTCTGCTTTCCCTCGTTATGATTTTTCAAATTCAGAAATAGAATCAAATTCAGGTTATCCGTTATTATTCTCAGAGTATTCTTCTTTCAGTTCCTCAGCCAGATAAGCGTCGCTCATACAGTGCATGTCGGAAACGCCGTCTTTCACAAGCTGGTACACCTCCGAATGATAAAAGAAATCCAGCGCTTTGTCCAGCGACAGATCCGTGATCTGTGCAAAACGAGCGATGACCCGCGCATATTTCATCTGTAATAAAATGGGATTTGCATTCATAGCGTCCAGCTCCCTTCAAATCTCAAGTATCTGTCTATGGTTTTCTGTGTTCGAAAAGCGATCTGTGCGTTTGGCTTCTCATACCGGAGTCGCTTGATTGCTTCCGCTTTATCGATCAATTCATCGTTATACAATTCGACGGTATTAAACACCTTATCATTTGCGACTCCACCCATCACAATGTCATACTCCGTTTTATCTCTTCCTCTTCTACAATTCACAATAAAATCAAGCCAGTCCTCAGAATAAGAATCAAAACGCAGCACACGGCACTTTGTCAAAGCCTCCTCGTTAAAATTATATTGATTTAAAATCGCAGCTTTTCCCTTCTTGCGGAACTTCTCGCACCATTTCTCCGCCTGTCCAATGAGCGGTGTCATATAGAATCCTCGCCCAAAATCCACCTCCACTCTGGAGTGCAAAATATCCGGCTTTGTAATCTCTACATAAGATGCATGAAATAAAATCATACCGTCACCCCCTGCTCTCTCATCATGTCGAGAATATCATTGATGATATAGTCCTTTCCCTGCGTGTGGAGCACATCATAGCAAGGTATAATATAATCATACAAGATATCACTTTTTTTCGTCAGCGCATCATAAACCTGTTCTGCACTGACTCCCAGCCTGGCTGCGACATTCTCAATACAGAAGATGGCAAATTCCAGTTCGTTCTGGTTTTGAAGTTTTATATTATTAATCATTTAATAAGCCTCCAATGTTCCCTCGTCATTGATTTTATT
>JAJBTX010000071.1 GCA_020860645.1 Lachnospiraceae bacterium
ATACCAAGATAGTATTTCAGGAAAGGCTCATAGCTGTTTGCGTTTTCATGCCAGCAAGCCGAACTCGCCTGTAATGCTTCATAATAGGATTCCTGCTTTATAAAACAGCAAAAGGGTCAACAGTCGGCTCATGCGACCGTTTCCATCGCATCTGCGGTCTGAAACGCAGGAGCCGGAATAAATCATGCTTTCTGGTATTCTTCTGCATCTGTTTCAGCGATTACATTATCAGAATTTTTATAGTTTCCACCCGAACCAGCATAGGAGTACAAATCACGATGAAGCTGCAAAATAATATCAGGTCTTGGATTGATATATTCGTAGCTTTCATGTATTGTGGAAAGTACTTCTCTATATCCGGCGATTTCCTGCTCCGAACGGTTTCCTGGTTCAGCCTTCCCGCTGACCAATTCTTCCAATCATTTGGACGATTTCAGGTGTTAAGAGTTTTTCCGGCTCTTTTATATAATCAAATGTCCTCATTATTATCTCCCTGTTTTTAAAATATCTCCGTCATTTTACACTGAAATGACGGAGATATTTTCTTATACAGAATCTCTCAGCTGCAGAAGAACAGCTTCTCCTGAAAGGCAGTGGGAATCTCCGTCGCCGCAGGGAGCACCAGGACAACCACCCTTTTCCCATCAATTGCTTCCTCCTTTTCCCGGACAATAAAACAGCCCCCCGACGTGGTGTCAGAGACTGTCTATGTATCATACATTATTCAGGAGAATTAAACCGGTATTACGCTAAAATCGTGATATTCCTCATCATATTGATTTGTTTCACAATTATATGTCCTCCAACATGGATGCAGGAGGTCATCTGTAACAGGAAGCGGATTCCCATTTTTATCTACTATCGCCCATATAAGAGTATTCCCCTGGAAAAATGTTATCTTTTTTTCTGACCCGATTGGTTCTGTTTCAATCCCTCTCCATTCATCGTTAATCCATCGTATCTGATTCTTGTACCTATGTAGCGACACTCCCCATATCCATTCTGCTTCATACTCATCAACTGGTGCAATATAAAATTGCACATAGCCTTCAAAACGAAGCAGTATACGCAAACTCCTGTCATCATATTCCAAAAGAACATCAACGGAATCTTTAGAACCACAATAGTTTACCTCAATAATTCTAAAATCATGGAACCCCCCAAACATATGCAGAAAATCATCTGCACTGTTATCATAAGTCGATACACTGTACCAATTATCCATGCGGAAACCTCCCAAAAATACGATCCTAACAACGACTTCCAGCTTGTCGCTTTCACCACAGTCTCAAATTTGCTTTCCTAATATCTGTAAAGTATGACTGTCTTTCTCTCCATCAAAGTATTTATCCAGCACCTTCTGAAACACTTCTTCATCCGGTGCAGCTTCCGCAAATAATGTCATGCAGGACTGCAGCTTCAAATTATCCGGAAAGCCCATCACCCGCTCTGGGTCAGATGATTCGATCTCCAGCAAAGCACTACTGATCTCAATCAGATGATTCCGAAGCAAATCATTCTGCAAGTATGCCCTGGCCTCCCCTTCGTCCGAAATAGAATAATAAACGGCAATCCCGCTCCTTCCAAGGCCAATGATCTGGGGAAAAATATACCACATCCAGTGGCTCCTCTTTCTTCCGTTCCGGATCTCTGATAATGCTGTCTCATAGCTATTTTCCTGGGCTTTGACGAACCTCTCTAAATTATAATTTTTATTCATATGCAAAAATACCACTGTTCACAAGCATTAAAACTCTCATATCTTCCCGTGCTCCTCCCTGAATTATAACTTTTATACCCATGAATCACAAGGGGCTTTTCGCTCTCGGATGGTTTTTTGACCGTGATCTGAATACATCAAGACGCAAAAAGCTCGAAAAAGCCTTTATTTTCAAGCTTTTTCGAGCCTTCAAGCCACAAATATGCGTTCGATTAACACCGATAAGGATTACTGCGAATCCTTAAGCACTGCATAAGCTCGATAAGGGAAATCGAAGATTTCCTATCTCGCTTATCTCTTCGAAAACTGCGGTGCGCGACGAGCCGCTTTGAGACCGTATTTCTTACGCTCTTTCATTCTCGGGTCACGCGTCAGGTAACCGGCCTTCTTGAGGATCGGTCTGTACTCCGGATCCGCCTGCAGCAGCGCGCGGGCGATGCCGTGACGAATCGCGCCGGCCTGTCCGGTGTAGCCGCCGCCATGTACGTTGACCAGAACGTCGAATTTGTCTACATTCTCGGTCGCCGCGAGGGGCTGACGGACGATGACCTTCAGGGTCTCCAGTCCAAAATAGTCGTCGATGTCTCTTTTATTGATCGTGATCTTGCCGGTGCCCGGTACCAGATAGACTCTGGCGATGGATTTCTTTCTTCTGCCGGTTCCGTAGAATCTCTCTTTATCCATGATCTTTCCCTCCTTCTCCTATCTGATTAAAATGTCAGGACTTCCGGTTTCTGTGCCGCATGCGGATGTTCCGGACCCGCATACACGTGGAGCTTGCCATACATCTGTCTTCCAAGGGGTCCCTTCGGAAGCATTCCCTTAACGGCGTCCTCCACTACCTTTTCCGGTTTCTTCGCGAGCATTTCTCTCAGAGTGGTCTCCTTGAGTCCACCTACATAGTCAGAGTGGCGGTAATAAATCTTCTGATCCAGCTTTTTGCCGGTCACTTTAATCTTCTCTGCGTTGATAACAATCACATAATCGCCTGTGTCGATGTGCGGCGTGAATTCCGGCTTGTTCTTTCCTCTGAGCACCTTGGCGACCTCAGAAGACAGCCGACCCAGCGTACAGCCGTCAGCATCAACCACGTACCATTTTCTCTCCACTTTATCGGGATTGGCCATGAAACTGTTCATCGGTGTTCCTCCTGTCAAAATACAATGTTTCTGTAGACTTTTTATCATCAAAAATGTCTTACCGGGGCATTGGATCGGACATTTTCTCGCTTTGTCACAGTTAAGTATTATAGGATACCAAAAGATTCATGTCAACCATTTTTTTTGCGTATTTTCCCGCATTTCCCGCTTTTCCGGGCAGGCTAATGGTTCATAATCAGCATCTGCATCCGGTTCTCCACATTCGCGTAGCTCGTATCCGGATCGAGGTCGAGCGGCAGGATGGAAATGTCCGGATAGCGCTCCTTTAAGGCCTTGATCGTGCCGCGGCCGCAGACGTGGTTCGGCAGGCAGCCGAAGGGCTGGAGAATGATGAAGGACTTCACGCCTTCCTGCGCGTAGTGCGCGATCTCAGCCGCCATGAGCCAGCCCTCGCCGCAGCTTAAGGTCTCCGGAATGATGTCGCTGACCCCGCGATACATCTCCTTCGGATTCAGCGCCTTCTGGCAGAGCGGATGCCGGGCGGCGATCTTCTCGACCTGCTTCTGCACATGGTCAAAGAGGGCGTCCACCACGTACGGGTAGGGCGGAATGTTCGCGCCGTAGTCGCGGATCTCGCAGAGCGAAGCGCGGAAATCCTTGCGCAGCTGATCGGTGATACGCGGGAAAATGGTCTCCATCCCGTTCGCCTCCATGTACTCCTCGATGTGGAAATTCGAGCCGGGATGGTAGGTCACGAGCAGCTCGCCCGTGATGAAGACGCGCGGCTTCGGATTGCTGCGGTCATAAGGAATGCGGTCCATTCGGTCAAGGCAGTCGTCGAAGACCTTCTTCTCGTGTCCGATGCCGGACTGAATGCCCTCCGCCATTTTTTCCACGCAGTCCTCGTAAACCCGGTTCGTCTCACCGGGATGGATCTCGTAAGGTCGAATTTTCCGGACAAGCTCCGTCAGAATATCCAGCATCAGGAAGCACCAGACGGCCTCCAGCACCGCGCTGATGCCGAGCAGATAGACGCCCGGGTGCATATTCTTTGAATCTCCGGCGTCGGTCGTGACGATCGGGACCTCCGTAAAACCGGCGCGATCAAGCCCCTTGCGCAGCAGCCCCGCGTAGTGCGACATACGGCAGTCGCACTGGAATTTCACCATGCCGACCGCGACCTCATCCTGCCGGTAATTCCCTTTCTGCAGCTCTCCGATCAGTTCCCCGATCACCATCTGTGCGGGGAAGCAGATATCGTTATGTACATAGCGCTTGCCGAGCCGGATCTCCTCCGTTCCCCCGACCGGTACGGACTTCACGATGTAGCCCTCCTTCGCGCAGATACCGCACAGCAGCACGGAGACTTCCCTGGAAATGTTGGGGATGAGAAGCGTCCGCGTCTTCCGGTCCGCCTTATGAAATTTTGCCGGGCTCGGCTCGGGCAGCGCGTCGATCGCACGGCTCAGGGCAGAGAGATTCCTGCGCCTGATCGCGATCGTCTCAAGGAAGGAGCGAATACGGATGCCTAGCGAACCCGCGGCGTCGCTCTCATCCACCTTCAGGATGAGCGGTGGCTTATGCCCCATCTCATGCAGAATGCGGGTGATCTCGTCGGACAGAATCGCGTCGTGACCGCAGCCGAAGCTCACGATCTGCACGTATTCGAGCGCCGGATCCTTCGCCGCGAGCATCGCGCCCTCCAGCATCCTCGTGTGAAAATTATTCGTGATCTCGACCACAGTGTTATGTAAGTCCTGTTCACTTAAGCCAGGAAGGGAATCAAGCGTCAGCACCGGAACGCCGCTTTCCTCAAAGCGCCGGTAAATATCATGGCAGACGAAGGGGTCGCCGTGATAGGGCCGCCCGGCGAGCACGACCGCATAGGAATTATTTTCGTGTACGGCGTCAAGGATCTCCTGCCCTCTGCGTTGCAGCCCGAGCCGGAAGCTCTCGATCGCCTTCTCGCCCTGTGCAAAGGCCGCCTTCGCCTCGCGCTCTGTCACGCCGAGCGTGTCAATCGCATAGCTGCAGATCTGTTTTTTCCGGTTTTTCGCGGTGAACCAGTGAAAGATGGGCGTATCGAAGATAATACCATTTCCACCCGGATTCTGCGAATTTCGCACGACCATCGGATAGCCCTGCAGCACCGAGCACATATAAGGGCTCTGTCTGTCCACGCCCTCCGGAGGCGTGTGCATAATATAAGGAAAGAAAATCCGCTCGACGCCCTGCTGCTCCAGGTCCATGATATGGCCGTGCACCAGCTTCGCCGGAAAGCAGACCGTGTCGGAGGCGACATATTTCAGCCCCTGCTCATAGAGCTTCCGGGAGGAGCGATGCGAAAATACGGTTCGGTAGCCCAGCGCCCGGAAAAAGGTACTCCAGAAGGGCATGCTGTCCCAGAACTCCAGGACGCGCGGCAGGCCGACCGCCTGGTCCTTCTCTGTGGATACCTGCTCATACGGATAGTCCGCAAAGAGCATCCGCTCCCGTTCCACGAAAAGGTCCGGGATTTTCTTCTTCGTGGCTTCCTTTTCCGCCTGCTCCTGTGCGCCCTTTTCACAGCGGTTTCCCGAAATCCACTTCTGCCCGGTGGAGAAGGAAATGACCGTGCGGCTGCAGTGGTTCGCGCAGCCCTCGCAGAGAACGCCACTTCTGGAAGAATAAGAGAAGTCCGCCGTGTGCGCAAAGCCGATGAAGGAGCTGCCTGTTCCGTTCGCGTAGCCGTGCTCCCCAATGTACTGCCGCGCTGCGAGAGCCGCACCGATGGCTCCCATCTCGCCAGGGTAAGGCGCAAGCCGGACAGGAACGCCCAGATAATCCTCCAGCGCTTTTAAAACGGCGCGATTGCGGAAGGTTCCTCCCTGTACGCATATGTGCTCGCCGAGCTCGGACACATCCGCGATCCGCACGACCTTTGTGAAAACATTTTCAATGATGGAGCGGCAGAGCCCGGCCATGATGTCGTCCGGCGTCCTGCCGTTCCGTTGTTCCGTGATAATCGTGCTGTTCATGAAGACCGTACAGCGGCTCCCGAGCTTTGCCGGATTCTTCGAGCGGAAGGCGGCGTCCTCGATTCCCTCGACCGGGATTTCCAGGTTCGAGGCAAAATTTTCCAGGAAGGAGCCACAGCCTGAGGAACAGGCCTCGTTCAGCATGATATTCGTGATCACGCCGTCCTTCAGCCAGATCGCCTTCATATCCTGGCCGCCGATATCCAGCAGGAAGCTCGTGTCGGGATAATAATGGCAGCAGCCATAGCTGTGCGCCACGGTCTCCACGGTGTGATAGTCTGCCCCAAAAGCCCTGGCCATCATCGCCTCGCCGTAGCCGGTCGTCCCGAGACCCAGGACTTTTAAGCGGAGCCCCAGCTCCTCATATTTCCGCCAGAGACCGAGCAGGCCGGACTTCACGACTTTCAGCGGTTCTCCGTTATTATTCGCGTAGAAACGGTCGATCACGCGATTTTCCTCATCCACCAGAACGATCTTCGAAGTCGTGCTGCCGGAGTCGATGCCGATGTAGACCCGGAGTTCCTTTCCGCCTGCTTCCGACACATCGCCTGCGCCAGCTCCTTCACCCGGTTTCAACACGGGTTTGGGTGCGCAGACGTCCATCAGCTCCCTGTCGTGACGCCTGGTAAATTCTTCCCTCTCCGCTTCGTTTCGGAAGAATGGCGCCTCTGTTTCACCGGACTCCGTCTGCTCTCCGGCCTCAGGGCTCCGCAGCCTTTCGAGCAGTTCTGACAATGTGACTGCCTTTTCCTCCTCTCCCGGAAAGAGCTGGTCGATCGCGATCGCCGTTCCGTATGCGACGATGGTCTCCGGGTGATCGGGGATCATGATTTCCTCGTCGGAGAGTCCAAGCCGCTCCTGGAAGACGCGAATCAGCGTCCGGTTGAAGGTCAGAGGCCCGCCCTCGAAGACAACAGGTGCTCTCAGCTCCAGCCCCTGCGCAAGCCCGCCAATCGTCTGCTTCGCGATCGCGTGAAAGGTCGCGAGCGCGATGTCCTCCTTCCGCGCGCCGGAGAGCAGCAGCGGCTGGATATCTGTCTTCGCAAAGACGCCGCAGCGTCCGGAAATCTCGTAGACCGTCGTACCCTCCGCCGCCAGCGCATCGAACTCCTCCGGTTTTACATGCAAAAGGGCGGCGATCTCATCGATAAACGCACCGGTGCCGCCTGCACAGCTGCCGTTCATCCGCATGTCCGAGGTCTGCAGCCGCTCTTCTTTCTTATCATAATAAAAAAAGACGACCTTCGCGTCCTGTCCGCCGAGCTCGACGGCTGTCCGCGCCCGCGGATAGAGCTCCCGGACGGCGGCAGAGTTTGCCACGACCTCCTGGATGAAGTGGACGCCGAGCCGTTCGGCGATCGTCCGGCCGCCGGAGCCGCAGACCGCGGCGAGAAATCTCTCCGACGGATAAAGCTGACCCAGCTCCATGAGGAGCCGGACCAGCGTCTCCGTCTGTCTGGCGTTATGCCGCTCATAATGAGAATAGAGAATTTTCCCTGTAGCCGGATCCGTCGCGACAAGCTTCACGGTCGTAGAACCAATATCAATCCCCAGACGGTATCCATCCGGCGATATCGTCCTCCTCGAACTCGTATCCGAGCTTCTTTCCATATGCTCTTTCATAGACCTTTACCTTCTGTTCATAATCCTGTTTCATCATCTGCATACTGTTTTCCCGGATACTCCTGTCCGGGTCCGGGTAGATGGTGTTCAGCACATGCACCGTATAGCGTACCTTCCGGAATTCCTCATTATCCTTCTTCCGGAGATCACGAACCTCCACGAAAAGCGACACAACCGGGACCTGATTTTTCGCGGCGTAATAATAGGCGCCGCGCTTCGGCGGACGCGGCTTCCGGTAGTTGAACCACATCTCCTGCTCGGGATAGATCAGGATGGCATGTCCCTTTCGCAGGGTATCCGCGATCTGCTCTTCAAAGCTGCCGCTTAAGTACTGACGGCTCTTCATCATCGGGATGATATCCTCGTGATTCATGATAAAGCCGATCCAGCCCTTCATTGCGAGGTTTGTGTCCTGGCTCACCAGGAAGAGCTGCCGATACCCGGCGCGGTTCACCGTAACACGGACCGCCGTATTGTCCAGCGGGTTGAAGTGGTTGCTGGTCACGATCACGCCGCCTTCCAGATCGCGCAGATTCTCAAGTCCTTCGATCTCCGTGTGCCGGTTCAGCACCTTGCTCCCGGTGTCAACCATCGCCCGCGCGCAGACGTTCAGAAACCGGTAAATCAGCGAATTCCGGTTTTTCAGATAGCGCGTGACCTGCCCGGTCTTTTCTTTCGCGGAGAGATCAGGGTCGCCAATCTCCACTTTGTCGTTAAAGCGGCCCTCCGCGGTCGCCTGCTTTATATTTTCGATAACCTGGGTCTTACTTCCTCCGATGATCATGCTGCTGTTATCTCCTGTCTGTAGTTATAGGAAGCTCTCCCCGCGCTCGCGCACCTTGCGGAAGGTCACATCCTGCCGGTCCAGCGCGCCGCCCTTCTCGACGAGTGTGCGCCGGCACTCCCGGTCGGGGGCCTTCTGTTCCTCCGAAGAAGTCGTCTTAAAAGTCCGAATGTCCTCATAATAAGGCGAGCCGCTGGCATATTTC
>JAJBTX010000110.1 GCA_020860645.1 Lachnospiraceae bacterium
CATAAGATGATATGATCCCTTGTAAGAGGTGGTATCATGAGAAGAAAGATTGAACAGGAATTACTAATATGGAAGCAGAAGAAGAGTGACAGGAAGCCCTTGCTCTTATATGGAGCAAGACAGGTTGGTAAAACGTATATTCTCATGGATTTTGGTGAAAAAAATTATGAGAATGTTGTTTATGTCAATCTGGAAACAAATCTTTCAGTAGCTTCCATTTTTGATGAGGACATAAGGCCGGAGAGAATTATGAAATTATTGGAGGCTGTAGTCGGGGAGCAGATCAATCCGGAGACGACGCTTTTATTTTTGGATGAAATTCAATCGTGCGAAAGGGCGCTTACCAGTCTTAAATATTTTTGCGAGCAGGCTCCGGAATACCATATTGTGGCAGCTGGAAGTCTTCTGGGCGTCGCTGTAAACAGAAAACGTTATTCGTTTCCTGTTGGCAAGGTCCACAGTCTTTCGCTATATCCGCTTGATTTTGAAGAGTTTATGTGGGCGCTCGGGGAAGACGGGCTGATTGACGAAATCCGAACAGCCTATGATAAAAAGCAGGCTTTGCCGGAGGCGCTTCACAAAAAGGCGCTGGAATTGTATCACTATTATCTGATCGTCGGCGGGATGCCGACCGCTGTGAAAGAATATACAGACAGGGGCAGGCTTGTTCTTGTGCCGAATGTACAGAATGAGATTTTAAACAACTACGTTGCCGATATGGCAAAATATGCTTCACAGGAGGAAACAGTAAAAATCCGCGCAGCCTTTAACTCCGTTCCGGCCCAGCTTGCAAAGGATAATAAGAAATTCCAGTATAAAGTGATTCAAAGGGGTGCGAGCAGCTCGATGTTCGGAGTCTCCATTGACTGGCTTGAGCAGGCGGGAATCGTTATTAAGTGCAGAAAAATCGAACAGGGTTGCGCTCCCATATCGGTCTACGAAAATCTGTCGTCCTTTAAGCTGTATATGTCTGACGTCGGACTGCTGGTTGCAAAATCAGGTCTTTCCCAGAGGATTATTCTCTTAAATGAGGCGAATACATTTATGGGAGCGGTCACGGAAAATTATATAGGACAGCAGCTTGCCTCCACGGGCAGTCAGATTTATTACTGGGCTCCTGAAAACAGCCAGGCGGAGCTTGATTTTGTTATTCAGAAGGATGGGGACGTGATTGCCATCGAGAGTAAAAGGAGCACGCACAACAAATCCAGAAGTCTGGGAATGTTTATTAACAAATATAAGCCCCGGAGGGCAATCCGCTTATCGGAGGAAAACTTTTACTGCACGAATTCCGTCGAAGCCGTTCCTTTATATGCACTTTTCTGCCTTTAGTTTATATCATTTATCTTTCAGGGCTTGTCAGTCGTTCCGCCGGAGATGTATGCCGGAAGGCTCTGCATAAACGCCCGTGCCGCCGCGGAGATGTAGGCTCCCTCGCTGTGCACCAGGCAGATGCCGGAGCGGAGCTTCAGATCCGCGACAGGCAGGACCTGACTGTCCGGATGATGAAAATAGCAGGATGCGGAGGCCGGAAGAATCGCAACCCCGAGCCCGGCGTCCGCCCAGGCGGCAGAGGTCCTGGCGTCGTCATTTTTGCAGAAAATGCGCGGCAAAAATCCCGCATTCCGGAAAGACTCCGACAGGATGGGTTCCCATCTGCGGTACAGGATGAGCGGCGTATCCTTCAGATCTGCCAGTCTCAGCATATTCTTCCCCGAAAAATATTTTTCATGTCCCGCCGCCAGGAGCGGCTCGTCCAGGAGAGGAAGGGAGACAAGCCCTTTTTCGGAGAAAGGCGTGCGGACAATGGCGAGTTCCACGAGGCCTGAGGAGAGCCCTTCCAGAAGCTGATACGTGTTTCCCTCCGTCAGTTCAAAATTGACCTGCGGGTGTTCCGTGCAGAAGCTGTGGACGGCGCCGGTCAGAAAGCTGCTGCCGATGGAGGAGACGACGCCGAGCCGCAGGACTCCGCCCGTTCCTTCCCGATAATCCCGCAGCTCCCGCGTCGTGATGTCAGCGAGCTCCAGCATCTTCTGTGCGCGTCCGTAGAGCATCTGTCCAGCCGCCGTCAGTCGGATTTTCCGGGAACCGCGCTCGAACAGGACACAGCCGGCTTCCTCCTCCAGCAGCTTCATCTGTGCGCTTAAAGGAGGCTGGGTCAGATGCAGCCTGCGCGCCGCCGCGGAGATCGTTCCTTCCTCGACGACTGCTGTGAAATAGGATAATTGTTTTAAATCCATGCGCTCCTCCCTGAATATAAAAGTCGATTGCTACGCTCTTCGAGCTCTCGCAATCGCCGCCTGTATTCGCAATCCGCGCTATCGCGCTACTTGCTCATACAGGCTAGCCTGTCCGATGTCTGTGTGTCCTTGCATGCAAGCATGCAGTCCACGCAGCCGCCGGCCGGGACTTTTATAGTAAAATCATATATATACTATATAAAATCAATAATTTTAATATAGGATACTGCGTGCTATAATGTCAAGCGGAATTGAGAAGGAGTATCACGACGCAAGGTTCCCTGAAAGAAGAAAGAGGAGAAGCCTGGCGCGTGAGAGAGGAGTGAAAAAATGTTCAGAAAATTAACAGATATGTTTCTGACCTTCGCGCGGATCGGCGGTCTGACCTTCGGCGGCGGCTACGCGATGCTGCCGATGCTGCAGCGGGAGGTCGTGGAGAACCGGCACTGGGCGACGGAGGAGGAGCTGACCGATTACTATGCGATCGGGCAGTGCACGCCGGGGATCATCGCGGTCAATACGGCGACTTTTATCGGCTATAAGGAGGCCGGAATCATCGGCGGCATCGCGGCGACGCTCGGCGTCGTGTTCCCCTCGCTGGTGATCATCTCGATCATCGCGGCTTTCCTGACGAATTTTGCGGATCTGGCGATTGTACAGTACGCCTTCTCGGGCATCCGGGTCTGCGTCTGCGTCCTGATTTTCAACGCGGTGCAGAAGCTCTGGAAAAAGTCGGTCATTGACTCGCCGACCACGGTGATTTTCCTGGCTGTATTTCTCATCTCCGCG
The DNA here is from genome assembly GCA_020860645.1 of Lachnospiraceae bacterium. GTDB lineage: Bacteria > Bacillota > Clostridia > Lachnospirales > Lachnospiraceae > Hominiventricola. Next base: position 3,030 of record JAJBTX010000110.1, read on the forward strand.
ATTCTCACGGTGGCGCAGAGCTTCTATCCGAACCTGACGAGCATCTCGCCGATTGTCTATGTCGTGGCCGCGGGCGTCGCGGGTGTGATTCTGCACGGTGGAAACGGCAAAAAGGAGGTGGGCTGATATGCTGCTGCTCAGACTGTATTATGAATTTTTCAAGGCAGGACTGTTCGCGATCGGCGGCGGGCTGGCGACATTGCCCTTCCTGCAGGAAATCAGCCGGAAAACCGGCTGGTTTACCACACATGACCTGACCGACCTGATCGCGATTTCCGAGTCGACGCCCGGCGCGATCGGCGTCAATGCGGCGACCTACGCCGGCTTCCACGCGAGCGGTGTGATCGGCGGCATCGTGGCGACGCTCGGACTGGTGACGCCGTCGATTATCGTCATCATCCTGATTTCCAAGGTGCTCCAGAAGTTTAAGAACAGTGCAGTCGTGCAGCATGCTTTCTATGGCCTGCGGCCCGCCTCCACGGGACTTATCGCCGCGGCCGGGTTCTCTGTTGTGCTGACGACGCTGCTCACCGTCACCGATCTGCCGACAGACCCGCTTGGTGCCTTCAACTGGTTCGGAATCGTGCTGGCGGTGCTGATCTACCTGGCGATCAGGAAGTGGAATAAGCATCCCGTCGTCTATATCGGAGCCTCCGCGCTGGTCGGTATCGCGGCAGGATATCTGGGAATTCTGGGATGAGCGGGCGCTGTTTTTCATGGAATGCGCGACAGAATCGCGTGTTGAAAAAAACAGTTGACAAAATCAGGCATAAATCATATACTTGAGTGGTGCAATGAATATCCGGACAGTTGTATTCTGCACAATATACAACTGGAGGGAGGTTGGGTGTGATTCTATGTCGAACGTAATCGTAAAAGAGAACGAGACTTTAGACAGTGCGCTGCGTCGCTTCAAGAGAAACTGCGCGAAGGCGGGGATTCAGCAGGAAATCCGCAAGAGAGAGCATTACGAGAAGCCGAGCGTCAAGCGCAAGAAGAAGTCTGAAGCGGCCAGAAAACGTAAATATAATTAAGGATGTGCAGTGATGCCTTGACTGTGTTAGGTCAAGGCATTTCTTTTGGGAGCGGTAGAAAGCATGGAAACGATTTTTCGGGAAATTTTGCAGAATACGGTGCTGGTGTGCGGAGCGGCAGGCTGGGCGGTGGCGCAGGTGATCAAGATGATCATCTACGCGGTCGTGCACCGGGAGATCTGCTGGGAGCGCATGGTCGGGGACGGCGGCATGCCGAGCGGCCACTCGGCGACAGTGAGCGCGATGGCGACGGCGTCTGCGGTTCTCTACGGCTTTCAGAGCTTTGAGTTTGCCATCACCTGTATGATCGCGATCATCGTCATGCACGACGCGACGGGCGTCCGCCGGGAGACCGGCAAGCAGGGCAAGGTGCTCAACGAGATGGTCGAATTTTTCCAGACAGAGGGGCTGGCGGCTTTCCAGAAGAGCGACAAGATGTATGAGTTCTGGGACGCGGGACTGAAGGAGCTGGTCGGGCACAGCCCGCTGCAGGTGGCTGTCGGCTGCGTGATTGGTATCGCGACGGCCTGCCTGATAGTTCTGTAGGCGGCCGGACAGCCTTATTTCCATGCATAATTTCTGTCATTTCCGCTACTATATAGCAAGAGAATGACAGAGGTGATATTCTGAAAAAGCTGTGTGTATATTTCCTGCTGATCCTGCTCCTGTTTCAGCCCCTGGCGGTTCAGGCTTCGGAGCAGGGGGAGACGCCGCAGCCGGAGACGGAGTCGGATGTGGACGCGGAGACGGAACAGGAGGCGCGGGAGGCGAATCAGGTGGCTGCGGAGGTATCCGCGCCGCATGCGATCCTGATCGAAGTGTCCACGGGGACGGTTCTGATGGAGAAGGCTGCGGATGAACAGCTGCATCCGGCCAGTGTGACCAAGATCATGACGATGCTGCTGATCCTGGAAGCCGTCGAAGCCGGAAAGATATCCCTGGACGATGTGGTGACGGTTTCGGAGAATGCGGCCGGGATGGGCGGGTCGCAGGTCTACCTGGAGCCCTTCGAGCAGCAGACGGTGGAGACACTGCTCAAGTGTATTGCGGTTGCGAGTGCAAATGACGCCTGTGTGGCGATGGCGGAGTACATATGCGGCAGTGAAGGTGACTTTGTAAAGCAGATGAACACGCGTGCGGCGGAGCTTGGCATGACGAATACGCACTTTGTCAATTCCTGCGGGCTGGACGACGACGCGCATCTGACGACCGCACGGGATGTCGCGCTGATGTCGCGGGAGATTCTGCTGAACCATCCGGAGATTCATGACTACTGTACGATCTGGATGGAAAATATCACCCACACGACCGCAAAGGGCAGCTTTGAGTTCGGACTTACAAACACAAATAAACTGATCCGGCAATACGAGTACGCGACCGGCCTGAAGACCGGTTATACGAGCGTGGCGGGTTTCTGCGTGTCGGCCAGCGCGAAGAAGGATAATATTGAACTGGTAGCCGTGATTATGGGCGGCGCGGACAGCGCGAGCCGTTTTCAGGACGCGATCACACTGCTGAACAGCGGATTCGCCTGCTGCAGCCTCTATCAGGATACGGACAGACTGGCACTGCCGGATCTGCCGGTGAAGGGCGGTGTGGAGGAGAGCCTGAAGCTCAGCTATGCGGAGGAGTTCTCCTACGTCTCGACGGACGGGAGCGTTCTTTCGGAGGTCGACCGCACGCTGGAGCTGCCGGAGGAGGTCGAGGCGCCGGTGGAAGCGGGAGAGCAGCTGGGGCGCGTCGTCTATGCGCTGGACGGAAAAGAGATCGGCTCGACGGCACTGCTGGCTGCCGCCGGGGTGGAAAAGGCGGGATTTCCGGATTATTTTTTCCGTGCCGGGAAGATCTGGCTGTTATGATATCGGAAAGCAGTGGGATGACAAAAGGAGATAAGCGGTGCTATGAGAGGATGTACAGGGAGCGATCATCTGAAGATCAGCCGCTATGAGATCAATACAGATAAAATGACAAAAGACAGCCCTCCATTGCGCATTACCATGCTGGCCGATCTGCACGACCGCCTCTGGGGAGAGGGGCAGAGCGAGCTCCTTGACGCGATCGATCGGCTGGAGGGCGACCTGGTGCTCTGCGCCGGGGATATGCTGCTGGGCGGGAAAATAGCGGAGACAGAGCACACGCTCCTCCTTTTCCGGGAGCTGACGAAGCGAAAAGCGCCGGTTATCTGCGCCAATGGAAATCACGAATCCCGCATGCATCTCTGGACGGATATTTACGGCGAACAATACGAACAGTACACGGATAAACTGCAGGATCTGGGTGTCCGTCTGCTGGTGGATGAGACGCGGGAGCTTTCCTGGGGGGAGGGCTGGATTCAGATACACGGCTATGAGCTTCCGCTGGAGTATTATCGGAAAATCGGACAGCCGCGTTACGGTCCGGAGGAGCTCACGCGCGTCTTCGGACCGGCGCGGGAGGACGTCTTTCACATCCTGCTGGCGCACAATCCGGTCCTCTTTGACGCCTATGCGGCCTGGGGAGCGGATCTTACCCTGTCCGGTCACCTGCACGGCGGGATTGTGCGGCTGCCGCGTCTGGGCGGTCTTATCACACCGCAGGCACGATTATTTCCGAAGTACAGCAGAGGCCTGTATTCGATAAATGGGAAATATATGGTGGTCAGCGCCGGGCTCGGGGAACACACGGTGCCGGTGCGGATCAACAATCCGCATCAGCTGATTTCCATTACAGTGAGAGGAATGGCATAGACGATGGCGCTGTCAGTCAAGATCGAGAGCTTTGAGGGTCCGCTGGATCTGCTGCTTCACCTGATCGACATCAATAAATTTAATATTTTTGATATTCCGATCGTGGAGATTACCGCGCAGTATATGGAGTATCTGCAGGCCATGGAGACGGAAGATCTGAATGTCATGAGTGAGTTCCTCGTCATGGCGGCGACACTCCTCGAAATCAAGGCGAAGATGCTGCTCCCCGCCGAGAAGGACGAGGAGGGTGAGGAGATCGACCCGCGCGAGGAGCTGGTCAGCCGGCTGCTCGAGTACAAGATGTACAAATATATGGCAGCGGAGCTGCGGGACAGGCTGTCTGTGTCGGGGAAAGCGCTCTATAAGGCACCGACGATTCCGCGGGAGGTGGCGGAATACGAGGCTCCGGTGGATATGGAGGAACTGATCGGAGATACTACGCTGCAGAGCCTGAACGCGATTTTTCAGCAGCTCATGCGCCGCCAGAAGGAAAAGATCGATCCGATTCGCAGCCATTTCGGGCAGATTGAGCAGGAGGAAGTAAGCCTTGATGAAAAGCTGGGCAGCGTACGGGAATACGCGTCGAAGCACGCCACATTTTCCTTCACGGCGCTGCTGGAGAAGCAGAGAAACAGGAACCAGCTGATCGTCACATTTCTGGCGGTGCTCGAGCTGATGAAGACCGGTGAGCTGGACGCCAGGCAGGATGAGCTGTTCGGCGATATTATGCTGACATCCCGGATCTGAGGAGGGTATGGATTTGGAACTGGAGAAGACAGAAGGGCTGATCGAGGCGGTGCTCTTCGCGATGGGTGAGGCTGTAAGCGTGGAGAAGCTGGCAGTGGCTGTCGGACACGACGTGCCGACGACACGGAAGCTGCTGCACCAGTTGATGGACCGCTACAACAGCCGCTCCGGCGGCATGGAAATCATCGAGCTGGAAGACTCGTTTCAGCTCTGCACCCGTAAGGAATATTATGACGCGCTGATCCGTGTCGCGAAACAGCCGAAGAAATACACGCTGACCGACGTGCAGCTGGAGGTGCTGTCCATCGTGGCCTACCGGCAGCCGGTGACGCGCCAGGAGATCGAGAAGATCCGCGGCGTGAATTCCGATCATGCGCTGAATCGTCTCGTGGAGTACGGGCTCGTCGGCGAGGCGGGGCGTCTGGACGCGCCGGGCAGGCCGATCCTGTTCGGAACGACGGAGGAATTCCTGCGGAATTTCGGCGTGCGCTCGCCAGAGGAGCTGCCCTCCATTCAGCCGGAGCTGGTCGAGGAGATGAAGAGCGAGGCCGAGGAGGAAGTGCAGCTCAAGCTGGATATATAATAAAAGTCCCGGACGGCGGCGATTGCAGTATTATTTTTTCACAGTACCCACTGCTGCGCGACCTGCTCGAGTCTCCACCGGAAATCAATCGCGGGACTCTCTTCTCTGGCGATGATGGGAAAGAGATCCAGGATCTCTCCGTTTATGTAATAGACCACGCTGCCGACGATCTCTCCCTCGTGCACCGGCGCTTCGAGCGAATCGGGGAGCAGGACCTCCATGGAAAATTCGTCGTCAGGGCTCAGGAGCAGACTCTCCTGTGAGAGCTCGCCGTCAACGTTTACCTCCGGATTCTGTCCGTTTGTCACCGGCCGCGCATCCAGCG